>NZ_JAXJXF010000141.1:0-48754 GCF_036307625.1 Methanobrevibacter sp. | reverse complement strand
ACTTAACCTTAACTATCAGAGCAGAAGACACTTTACTCGGTAAAGTAACCGAATACACTTACGACCTCGTTGTATTAAGTGTAGGTCTCGAACACTCTGCAGGATCTGACGAACTCAGACAAACCTTAGGTCTCTCCAGATCTGCAGATGGATTCTACATGGAAGCTCACCCTAAACTCAGACCTGTTGACACCTTAACTGATGGTGTTTACATTGCTGGTGTAGCACAAGGTCCTAAAGATATTCCTGACTCCGTAGCACAAGGTTCAGCTGCAGCATCCAGAGCAGCAATCCCAATGGCTAAAGGAGAAGTAGAAATCGAACCTATTATTGCATCCAACGACGACGCTGTTTGTGGTGCTTGTCAAGTATGTGTTGAATTATGCCCATTCGCTGCAATTACTATTGCAACCGGTGTAGGTGGAAAAGAATTTGCACAAATTAACTCCGCATTATGTAAAGGATGTGGAACTTGTGTAGGTGCATGTCCATCTGGTGCTATGAACCAACAACACTTCAAAACCGAGCAAATTATGGCACAAATCAGTGCTGCTCTTGAAGACATAGGTAAATAGATTTAGAGATTAATTTCTCTATTTCTTTTTTTTATTTTTTTTAACATTGACAATATACATTCTATTTTTATTTCGGCTTCTATTTTTCAAATCATTCACGTTAATGAGATTACCTAATGAAATTATGAAAACTATGGTTGAAACCATTACAATTACGGTTCGTCTTTTTAATTTCCTTGATTTTTGTTAAAGGTTATATGCTATTTTCTACATAACTATTGTTATTAATGGAATTGAAAATATGAAATATAATCCAAAATTGCTTTTATATATCTTGATGTTGTCTACCTTTGGTATAAATACTCCTTTGAGTATTATAGGTATCATTTCACAAATATCTGAGTATTTTAACACATCAATTTCTATTTCTGGATTATATGTCAGTTCATTTACATTCACGATTGCAGTAAGCGGATTGTTCATACCCATCTTATTTTCAAAGTATGAAAGAAAGAAAACATTTGCCTTTATATTGGGAATCTTTGCAATATCCAATTTCACTATTATATTTACAGACAGTATTTTAATAGCTTCAATATTCAGAATTCTTTCAGCTGTCGTATATCCCGCTTTTATTTCACTTGCCTTAACAGTTTGTGAAGAAATTGCCCCTAACAATCAAAAACAAGACTATATAACTAAGATTTTACTTGGAATTTCTGTTGGAAGCATTGTTGGTCTTCCAATAACAACAGGTTTCGGTACGATATTAGGATATAATGCTGCAATGGCTTGGATTTTTGCAATAAACTTTTTGACATTGCTTCTGATTTTAATATTTTTTCCAAAAATTCCAGGCAAATCGAAAAGCTATGAAGTGCCTTTTTCAAGTTTGAAATCAAGAGAGTTCATTCTATCGACAATTGGGATAGTAATGATGCCAATTGGTGCAAGCATGGTTTACAACTATATTCCATATTTCCTGCAGACAGTCAGTCAAATTTACACATACAAATTAAGCATTGTGCTGTTAACATATGGAATATTTTCAATTTTTGGAACCTGGCTTGGAGGAAAACTAATTGTCATTAGGGACAAGGCTACATTAATCGTTTTTCAAATTCTATGTGCCGTTGTATTTGCATTATTGTATTTCTTTTCAAATTATTTGATCGCTGTTTTAATCTTAATATTGATTTTTGGAATTCTGGACGGAATGGGCTATAATCTTATTCAGTATATCGAAACATCACTACTTCCTAAAAGTCCCGAACTTGCAAACGGAATATTTTTAAGTGTTTTAAATGGTGGAATAGCCGTGGGTATAGCAATAGGCGGATTTTTGGTAGATGGTTTCGGTGTAATGTCCATATTTGTCGGTGGATTCCTATTTTTAATCTTTGCACTTGTCATGATTCTATATGTTATCTCGGTATTGAAAATCCGTTTGAAATATAGCTGATTTTCATAACTCTTATATTATAAGATAAACAAAAATTAAATCATAGTTATTTAATTGGATATTAGGTGTAGTAAATGGCTAATTATCATGACGAAATTTTAAACTTTGAAAAAATTGCAAAAGAACATACTGAATATATGAGAAACAGTATTAATATGATTGCTTCTGAAAATGTAACCAGTTTGGAAGTAACTGAAGCTGTTGCAACCGATTTTGCTCACAGATATGCTGAAGGACAACCTTTCCAAAGATTTTACGAAGGATGTCAATACATAGATTTGATTGAAGATAAAACCAAAAAACTTTCTTGTGAAGTCTATGACTGTGATTATGCAAATGTTCAACCAGTTTCAGGAGTAACAGCAAATCTTGCTGCTTTCTTTGGATTTTCAAAACCTGGTGACAAAGTAATGGCTTTGGAAGTACCGTCTGGAGGACACATTTCCCACGCTGATGTAAGTGCTGCTGGTATTCATGGTCTAAAAACAGTTTTCCATCCTTTAGATCACAATATCATGAACATAGACATCGATGCAATGAACAAAAAGATATTGGAAGAAAAACCAAAAATCGTTTTATTCGGCGGAAGCTTATTCTTATTCCCTCATCCTATTAAGGAAGCTCGTGAAGCTGCTGATGAAGTTGGAGCTACTATAATGTATGATGGGGCTCACGTTTTAGGTCTTATTGCAGGAGGACAATTCCAGCAACCTTTAAAAGAAGGGGCAGACCTGATGATGGGAAGTACCCACAAGACATTCCCTGGCCCTCAAGGAGGAATTATTCTCTCACACAAAGAAAATGAGGAAATCATTGATAATGCGGTATTTCCGGGTGTTGTAAGTAACCACCATTTACACCATTTGCTCGGTTTGGGTATTGCAACCGCAGAAATGTTGGAATTCGGTGAAGCTTACGCAAAACAAATCATTAAAAATGCACAGGCATTAGGTCAGGCAATGTATGAAAGAGGATTCAACGTATTATGCGAAGACTTGGGATTCACAAAATCCCACCAGATTGCTGTAGACTTAACCAACATCAGATCTGCTTCTGATATTGCAAAAGAATTGGCAGACAATAATGTAATTCTTAACAAAAATCTCTTGCCTGGTGATAACCGTGACAATTCCGATGACCCATCAGGTATCCGTATCGGTACTCAGGAAATTACCAGAAGAGGTTTAAAAGAAAAAGAAATGGATGAAGTTGCTGAATTCATTAAACGTGTAGCTGTAGATAAGGAAAATATTGCTGATGAAGTAGCTGAATTTATGAGCCAATACACAAAACTTGATTATGCATTTTCAGACAGAGAAGCTTATCAATATCATAGATTAGATTAAAATGAGAATCGCATTTGCATTTACTGGAGCTGGTCATTTACTTCGTGAATCTGTTCAGTTGGCCGAAAAATTGGCCGGTGAACATGAAGTCACAATATTTTTGTCAGGTGCTGCAGAAGAAGTTCTTAAGATGTATGGGCTTTATGAACGTGTTGAACGTTTAACAGGCGGTAAATATCGTGAATTAGCCACTGATTCAAACCAAAAATTTTCATATCCAATTACTGGTCGCCTATCTTTGGGCAAATATGACCTAACAATAGTTTCACCGGCTACAGCAAATACAGTTTCAAAGATTGTTTATGGAATTGCTGACACATTGGTTACAAATGCCGTTGCACAATCTGGAAAAGGTGCTGTTCCAGTCTATATGGTACCTGTAGACATTCATCCTGGTCCGATTGATACAGTTCTGCCTTCTAAAATTGAACTGTCTAAATGTCAGGATTGCGATGATTGTGTAGCTGCTCTTTCATGTGAACAGGGAGCTATTATCCCCCATTCAGAAATTGACCTTACAAAATGCATCGGCTGCGGATTGTGCAGAAACTCATGTCCTTATGATGCAATTTCAGAAGGAAAAATTATTACAATATATATGAGGGACATTGACATTGAAAATACCCGCAAATTGGAAAGCATTGACAATATTCAGATATTTGAAACTCCGGACGAAATACTAGATAAACTCTAGTTTATCTCCTATTTTTATTTTTAACAAATCTTTTTTTGTTTCTAAAATATATTTGGCTTGTTTTTCAGGTTTATAATATTTCCAAGGTTTTAAACTTGTTTTTTCAAATACTACTTTATTTTTGTCTAAAAAATATACGTCAATTTCAAATCTCATGAAATGGGTGTGTATTGAAGAGTCTTTAAAGTTTATGAATAATATTGCAAAGTCAATATCTTTTTTTCCCATCAATCCTTTAAATCGCTTGAAAAATTTATCTGCATATGTTATTTTGATATTAATTAATTCATTGGTTGTTTTATTTAAAATCATGGGTTAATTTTTTTCTTTTTAACTATTTAAAGATTTAATGGCTTAAGATTATTTTTGCATTCGTCTCATAAAAAACCACATAAAATAAATTGTTTTTTCATGTTAATATTGATTTGCTATTATTTTTTTTATTTAAACTAATAATATTGCTTTAATTCTATAACAAAAGATTTATATCTTTTTAAATTTTATAATAAATTCTAAAAATTAAATTTTAAGGAGGCGGGTATTTTTATGGAATTTCATGAGGATGTTATCTTCAAAAGTCAGGGTCAAGTATATGGACAGGAACTTATGGGTATTATTAATATTGAAGGAAAAATCGTTGAAGTCCACCAGACTGAATACGGCATCATAGATCCGAAGATGTACAAGCCGGACATGGTATTCGAACTCGAAGACAGAATAATCATACTTGAATTTCAAAGCACATATGTGGACATTTCAGACAAAAAGAGATTCATACTGTACAGTGCATTATTTGACCATTTGAAAAACAAGGTTAAGGGGTGGTGTTGATGTTGTGTGATAAGTTTGTTGTGGATGAATATCTGAATATGTCTATTTCAAATTGGTTGGTGGTAATATGAAGATAGTTGAGGATTATGCTCAAAGAGTAGCACAGAGGAAAGTTGATGAAAAAACTGAAGAAATTGTAATTGAGTTGGATAAGGAAGGTTATGCGGTTAATGATATTGCAAGGATTGCTAAAGTCAGTTTGGATTTTGTTAACCAAACATTATCTAAGTAATTTAATTCTTTTTTTTAAATTTTCATGTGTTTTTTCACAATGTTCCAAATCCATAGGTTTTGGATTCAATATTGCCCTCAGCAAAATCTTTAATGGCAACTTCAAACTCTTCGGCTGAAAATACTCCTGGAATTATTAGTCTTTCTTCTTTTTCATTTAAAATAAAGCAGGGTGTTGATGTAATTCCATTTGAAATAGCATCCTCCATATCAAGGAAAACTTCTATGTTGTAATAATTATTTTCAAGTATTTTTCGAGCTTCACTTTCATCCAATCCACATGAAACTGCAATATCGGCTAAAATGTTTATATCGGCAATATTTTCGTTTTTAACCAAATTGGAATAAAATATTTTATCTACAATGTCTAAAGTTATTTCAGGATGGTTGCTTTGCACAAATTTTGTTAATCTGAGAGCATCCTTTGAGCTTGTAAGCTTAATGTCTTTGAAATTGATTTTCAATCCGTCATCAAGTGCAATCTTTTCAATTTCTGAGATTCTGTCTGATGCTTGCTCAACTGACAGATTATATTTATCTGAATATCTTTCGGTAATGCTTATGGTATGCCTTTTTCCTGCTTCAGGTTCAAGTTCAAAAGGTTTCATTTCCCATTCAACATCCAAATCAAGACTATTACAAGCTTTCTTAATTCTTTCAAGTCCAATATATGAATACGGACAGTTGAAATCAATCAAATAAATTATTCTCATTTTTTATCATCTTTTTTCTTAGATTTGCTTTTTTTAGAAATCTTGTATAATTTAATGAAATTATCGACAGTTCTAATTATTGTATTGTACTTTCTATAAAATCCCATGTTATTAGTTAGGTTATTATTTTATATCAACTTTATTTATTTTAACATAATATTGCCTGATTTTCACAAAACTTCAGTTCAAATTCATGATTTCTCCTTTAATTTATTTTTAAATCTTTTAGATTTTTAAAATATTCAATAATTACAATAACCTTTATTTATTATCTAAAACAAAAAGATACATATTATAAACTATTACTTTTGAGGAGTTAAAATGCCAATAAAAGAGGCAGATAAATCATACGATCACGATAAAATAGAAAAGAAAGTTCAAAAATTCTGGAAACAGGAAGAAACTTTCAAAAAAGTCAATGAACTTAGAGAAAAAGGTCCCAGATATTCATTTTTGGATGGACCTCCATATTGTAGTGGTAAAATACATTTAGGTACAGCCTGGAACAAGGTTATTAAGGATTCATACCTTAGATACAAATCTATGAATGGATTCAGCTTAAGACGTCAGGCTGGATGGGATATGCACGGTCTTCCAATTGAAAATAAGGTAGAGCATCTGATGGATATTCAATCAAAGCAGGAAATTGAAGAAATAGGTATCGATAAATTTGTCGACAAATGTAGGGAATTTGCTCTTGAAAACAAGGTGGCAATGGAACAGCAATTTGACCAGTTGGGTGTTTGGATGGATTGGGAAGACCCCTACATGACACTTGACCCTAAATATATGGAATCTTCCTGGTGGACACTTAAAAGAGCAAACGAACAGAATTTGCTTGTAAACGATCAAAGGGTTATCAGTTGGTGTCCGCATTGTGGAACAGCACTTGCTGCAGCAGAGATTGAATATGAGGAAAAAGTTGACCCGTCAATCTATATTAAATTCCCTGTAACTGGTGAAAAGGACACTTATTTTTTAGTTTGGACAACTACTCCATGGACACTTCCTGCAAACCTTGCAATCTGTGCAAATCCTGAATTTGATTATGTTTATGTTTCAAAAGATGGCGAAACCTACATTTTAGCTGAAAACCTGATGGAAGATGTTTTAGGAAAACGTATTAAAATCCACAGAACCAAAATACCTGCTGAAAATGAGGATGGGGAAGACCAAATCATTGAAGAAAAAGAAGTGATGTATGAAATCATCAAAACAGTCAAAGGCCAAGACCTAATTGGCATGACTTATGATTATATTTTGGCCGATGAAATCCCAAAACAAATGGAATTTGACTCACAAATAGAAAAGGTACACACAATCCTACCTGGAGACCACGTGGAACTTGGTGAAGGTACCGGTTTGGTTCACACAGCACCAGGACACGGTCCGGACGATTTTGAAGTAGGTCAAGCCAACGGACTTCCAATTTTCTGTCCTGTTGGTGAAGATGGATGCTTCACAGAAGATGCCGGAAAATATGCAAGCAAATTCACAAAAGAAGAAAACCAACAAATTATTGAAGATTTACAGAATAAAAACTTAATGTATCGTGTTGAAACTATTGAACACAGATATGGGGTATGCTGGAGATGTAAAACTCCTATCATTTATCGTGCTACCAAACAATGGTTCTTGAAAGTAACAGAAATAAAACAGAAAATGTTGGATGAAATTGCAGAAGTTGAATGGGTACCTAAATGGGCTGGAGAAGGTAGATTCCATGATTGGGTAGACAACGCCCGTGACTGGACAATTTCAAGACAAAGATACTGGGGTATTCCAATTCCTATATGGGAATGTCCTGATTGTGGAGAACTTAAAGTAATTGGTTCTCTTGATGAGTTAAAATCCGAATCATTAAATGAAATCAATGTAAATGATGCTGACCTTATCCACAGGCCATATGTTGATGAAGTTGAAGTAAAATGTGACAGCTGTGGAAAAGCTATCAGAAGAATCCCTGATGTGTTGGACGTTTGGATTGATTCCGGTGTGGCCGGATGGGCATCTCTATACTATCCTGAAGAAAAAGAAAAATTCGAAGACTGGTTCCCTTATGACTTCATTACAGAAGGTCATGACCAGACAAGAGGATGGTTCTATTCACAATTGGGAACCGGAGTAATTTCAATGGGCAAAAGTCCATACCAAAAAGTATTGATGCACGGATTTGTATTGGATGAAAATGGAAACAAAATGTCCAAGTCATTAGGCAATGTCGTATCTCCTGAAGAAGTAATAGAAAAATATGGTGCGGATGTTTTAAGATTCTACTTATTATGGGCTTCAAAACCATGGGATGACTTAAAATTCGTATGGGAAGAAATCCTAAACATCAACAAAATGTTCAACATCTTATGGAACGTATATGTATTTTCAACAACTTATATGTCACTGGATAACTTCAATCCAATGGAATTAACCGAAGATAGTATGATTTTAAGATCTGAAGATAAATGGATTATCTCAAAAGCAAATACATTGGTAAAAGAAGTGGCTAAAGATTTGGATAACTTATTCTTCCATAAGGCAACAAGAAAAATCAATAATTTCATACTTGAAGATTTAAGCCGCTGGTATGTGAGACTTATTCGTGGAAGAACCTGGGTTGAAAGCGATGATCCCGACAAGCTAGGTGCATATTACAGTTTATACACTGCAATTGTTAAATTAATCTCAGTATTATGTCCGATTGCACCGCACGTATCTGAAGAAATCTATGAAAACCTTGTCAAAGGCATAAACCCAGAAGCTCCGGAAAGTATTCACATGAATGATTGGGGATATGACGAAGAGTTAATTGATGAGGAACTTGAAGCTAAAATGGATGTTGTGCGTGAAGTAATCGAAGCATCCATCAAAGCACGTGATATTGCTCAATACAAACTAAGATGGCCGGTTTCTGACATTACTGTTGTATCTCAAGATGAAAAAGTCTTAAAAGCTATTGAAGAATTAAATGAAATTATTAAAGATCAATCCAATACTAAAGAGGTATTATGCGCTAGTGAATTTGAAAAGTTATCATTTAATGCTAAACCTAACCTTAAGATTTTAGGCCCTAAACTCAAGGGGGACATGGGCAAGGTTGTTAAAGGTTTAAAAGAAGCTGACGGTAATCAAATCAAAGCAGATTTAGATGCTAATGGTAGTGTCACTATTGAAGGAATTGAATTGTCCGCTGAAGAAGTATTGTTTGATTCAGAACTTCCGGATGATTTCGTTTCCTCTGAATTTGATGGTGGAAATGTATTTGTAAATACAAATATTACTCCTGAAATCAAACAGGAAGCTATGGCTCGTGAACTTATAAGAAGAGTTCAAAACATGAGAAAAGAGTTAGACTTGGATGTAGAGGCAAACATTGATGTTAGTGTCGAAACATCACAAGAATTTAAAGACTTAATTGTACCGCAATCAGAATTCATTTCTCATGAAATCAGAGCTAGAAGCCTGATTATTTCTGACACTGAAGAATGTATGAAAGATTCTGAAATTTATACCAAAGAATGGGATATTGAAGGAGAAAAAGTTGTAATCTCCATAAAAGATTAAGGGTGTTAAAATGACTTTAACCGATTCTGAAATTGAATATATTGAAGGAATCCTTGGTAGGAAAATGAATGAGCTTGAAGAAGGAATGTTGGATGTAATGTTTTCAGAACATTGTTCCTACAAAAGTAGTAGACGTTTTCTTGGAGCATTCCCTACCGAAGGGGAAAATATTATTTTAGGTCCGGGAGACGATGCTGGACTTGTATCAGTAACTGATAAGTATGCGTTGGCTGTAGGTATGGAATCTCATAACCATCCATCAGCTATTGAACCGTACGGCGGTGCAGGAACTGGAATTGGCGGAATTTTAAGGGATATTATTTCTATGGGTGCAATGCCGATAGCACTTTTAGATTCACTTAGATTTGGACCAATGGAAGATGAAAAATCCAGATATCTTTTTGAACATGTTGTAAAGGGAATTTCTGACTATGGAAACCGTGTAGGGGTTCCAACAGTTGCTGGTGAAATAGAATTTGATGAATCATTCAGAACAAATCCTTTAGTTAACGTAATGTGTGTGGGACTTGTTGAAAAAGAAAACATTGTACGTGGTCAGGCACCTAATGTTGGTGATGTGTTCTTCCTGATGGGTGGAACCACAGGTCGTGACGGTATTCATGGAGTAACCTTTGCATCAGAGGAATTGACTTCTGATTCAGAAACTGAAGATAGGCCAGCAGTACAGGTAGCCGATCCATTCACCAAAAAGAGAGTGCTTGAAGCATCTTTGGAAATTTTGGAAAAAATAGATGTTAGTGGTGTAAAAGATTTAGGTGGTGGAGGTTTAACCTGCTGTATTTCAGAATTAGTGGATGAGTCCAATAATGCTGCATTGGTTAACTTACGCTCCATTCCGTTAAGGGAAACCGGAATGACTCCATATGAAATCATGCTTTCAGAATCTCAGGAAAGGATGGTATTTGTATTAAATCCAAACGATGTAGAACTTGCAACCGAAATCTGTAATAAGCATGAAATCGTATGTGCCGTAATAGGAGAAGTGCGTGAAGGAAACAACATGATTATTTCAGATGAAGGTGATGAAATCGCAGACTTGCCTACAATTCTTTTAGCTGACCCACCTTCAATTGAACGTCCTGTTGAAGAAATTCCAGAAGATACTGAAAAAATCGAACTTAAAGAACCTGGAGTTTATGAATCCTTGCCAAAATTATTATCTTCTCCAAACATAGCTTCAAAGGAATGGGTTTACAAACAATATGACCATGAAGTTCAGGTAAGAACTGTCATAAAACCTGGTGATGATGCGGCTGTTTTAAGAATAGATGAAGATACAGCTATTGCACTTACAACAGACTCAAACACAATTCACACTAAGCTATCTCCATTTGATGGAGCAGCAGGATGTGTTGCAGAAGCAATAAGAAACGTAATTTCAATGGGTGCAACTCCTTATGCTGTTGTTGACTGTCTTAACTTTGGAAATCCGGAAAAACCTGAGATACTATGGCAATTCAAAACAGCTATTGAAGGAATGAGTCTTGTAGCAGATAAGTTTGATGCGCCTGTAATCAGTGGAAACGTAAGTTTTTACAATGAAACTGAAGGAATTAAAATCAATCCAACTCCTGCAGTCGGTGTAATCGGTGTGGAAAAAATTGAAAACATCAGAACCATGGACTTTAAAAATGAAGGAGATAAAATCCTTTTAATTGGTAAAACCTATGATGAATTGACAGGATCTGAATATCACAGAACCATTCATAATCTCGAAAAAGGAACAGCTCCAAGAATCAGAATTGAAGAGGAATTTGCCAATGGTCAGACTGTATTGAAATTAATCGATGAGGATGCAGATAAAAACATTACTGCTGTTCATGACGTTTCAGCAGGGGGTATTGCCGTTGCAATTTCCGAAATGGTTATCAAATCAGGTCTTGGATGTGAAGTCACATTAAAAGATGACGAATTGGATAAGATTCAATTGTTATATTCAGAAAGTCATGGTAGATACATATTAACAGTAAAGGCTGATGCTCTTGATGATATATTGGCTAAAATAGATGTTGATGTTCAGGTAATTGGTGAGGTAAAAGGCAATTCCCTAAACATTAATGACCATGAATTCAGCTTTGATGATTTGAATGATGCATACCGTGGAGTAATTGAAAAATACATGGCTTAAATAATTCGGGGGAGTTTTGACATGTTTTTATCTAAATTGGAGTCTCTAAATAATGCATCAAAATTAATAAATGATAATCAAAAGTTCACAGATGTCGAAGAAATTCCTATTCGTGATGCCCATAAGAGAGTTTTAGCTGAAGATGTCATGGCATTTCATGATTCTCCACCTTTTGATAAATCTGCAATGGATGGTTTTGCAGTAATTGGACAAAATACTTTTGGAGCATCCCAATCAGCTCCCAAAGAATTTAAAATAATTGATGCGATTGGTGCCGGAGATTTCTCTTCCAAAAGTGTAGGAGAAAATGAAGCTATTGTGATAGCTACTGGAGCTCCTATTCCTGATGGTGCCGATGCGGTTATCATGAAGGAGTATACAACCACTGATGGTGATGATTTAACCATTTATTCTCAGGTCACTCCTGGTGAAAACGTCAGTCCAAAATCAGAAGATATCAAGAAAGGAGATAAAATCCTTTCTAAAAATACTTTTATCAGATATCAGGAAATGGGTTTGATTGCATCTGCAGGTTATGATACTGTCAAGGTATTCAAAAAGCCAAAAGTCATGATTATCATAACAGGTAATGAATTGGTTGAACCTACTAAAGAAGAGATTGACAAGGCTAAAATTATTAATTCTAATCAGTTTACAATTAAAGCAATGGTTGAGGATTCAGGTGCCATTGCAGACCTGACTCATGCTGGAGATTCCTTTGAGGAAGTCTGTTCAGCAATTTTGAAAGCGACTGAAGATTATGATGTCGTAATGACTACTGGTGGAACAGCTATCAGTAAAGGGGATGTTGTTCTTGATGCGGTTGACGAGCTTGGTGAGATATTGTTCCATGGTGTAGCCATTAGGCCAGGCAAACCTGCAGGTGCTGGAATTATCAATGATACTATTGTATTCACGTTTTCAGGCCAGCCAGTTGCTGCAATGAGTCAGTTTGATATGTTTGCAAGGAAGTATCTATTTGAGATGCAGGGAAGGGCATTTGATTTTAATGTAGTTAAAAGAGTATCTCAGCTTAAAATACCTTCACAGCTTGGAAGGACTGATTTTATACGTGCGGTTTCCGATGAGGATAATGCAAAGCATGTGTTGAATCGAGGTTCAGGCATTATTAGGTCAATGGTTGAGGCGAACAGCTATATCATAATTGACGAAAATGATGAAGGATACCAAAAGGACGATATAGTTGATGTTGTCTTCTTTGATTCACTACTTTGGTAGTTAAAGGTGCATTTTAATGAATGGTATTTACTATTATTTGATAGCTTTCTTTATCATCTGGATATTGGCTTTAACATTGAAAAGTAAATTAACCAATCATGGCTTTGAAATTAATTTTCCAGTCATCATGTGGAAAACCGATAGGCTGAGAGGATTTATTTCAAAAATTTCTAATTTTTCTCCCAAATTCTGGAAATGGTACATGAATTTTGGGATTGTTGCATGTTATGTGGCTATGGTGGCCATGACATGGATGTTGATTAGCTCGCTTCAAACGGTTTTCGATACTCCTAGTGTTTCTATCATTTTGCCTGGTGTGGAAATGCCGGGTTCTCCGATATATGTTCCTTTCCTATCAGGATTTGTTGCATTAGCTACAGTTTTAATTGTGCATGAGTTTTCTCATGGTGTCCAATCAATCTGTGAAAAAATTCCAATTAAATCAATAGGTCTTTTGTTGGTTGCAATTCTTCCGGGAGCATTCGTTGAACCTGATGAAGATAAGTTAAAGGAAGCCAGCAGAATTTCCCGTTTAAGGGTATATGGTGCAGGGTCAATGGCCAACATGACATTGGCATTAATAGCGCTTTTGGTAGTTTCAGGAGTTTCCTATGAGATTCCGCAGCTATTTGATGAAAATGGAATTGAAATAAATAGGATTGTTACAGATTCTCCTTCACAGGGCATATTGAAGGAAGGAATGGTTTTACAGGCTATTGATGGTAAACAAATTAATAATTCTAATGAATATGTGAATGTCGTGTCTTCATTCAAACCCGGAGATAATGTATCGGTAAAAACAGATCAGGGCACGTATAATGTAGAACTTGGCAAAAATCCAAACAACGAATCTGTTGGATTTTTTGGAATTCAGGCTTCAAAGCATTTTGAGATAAAAGATGCTTCAATGGGTTCTCTTCCATGGGTATTGTTCAGCATTGCAGAGCTGTTCCAATGGATTTTCACATTGAATCTGGGAATAGGCTTGTTTAATTTACTTCCAATAAAACCTCTTGATGGCGGACATATGCTTGAGATTTTATTAAGCTATAAGTTGCCAGAAGAGCAGTATAAACCGATTGTTAATGCATTATCTATTGTGATGGCGATGATAATAGTATTCAGTCTTGTTGCAGGATTTTTATGAAAATTGCTATCTGTTATACTACATGTTAAAAAACGAGTAAACAGGTAATAAATCAATGATTAGTAAGGTTTTAGAGAATTTTGTTCTCGCCGCTTGTTTTTCCTTGCTATAGATTCATTACCAAATTCTATAAAACAAGGTTGTTTAATAAAATTAATTATAATCATCTTTTTATTATTACTAAATCTTTTGAAAAAACAGTATTTTATAAAAAAAAGAAATAAGGAAAGAATAATTAAATTCTTTCACTTAGAAGTATCTTTCTAAGATTCCTTCTAAGATTTTGTAGTGACGACCTTCGTCTTTGGAACTTTCACGGAAGAAATCAGCAGCAGTTTCGATTCCAGCTTCTTCAGCTTTTTCTGAAGCTTCTCTTTTTTCTGCGTTAGCCATTTTTTCTCCACCCATCATCCATTCGATGTTTTCTTTGAGGGTAGGTTTGATGATTCCGTTCATTTCACAGAATCTTGCAGCGTGTTCAGCTTCTTCCCATGCTAATCTTTTGAATACTTCAGCTAATTCCCCATAACCTTCTCTAGAAGCTTGTCTAGACATAGCTAAGTAAATACCTACTTCGTTGGTTTCTCCTTCAAAGTTTCCTGCGACAAATTTTTCTACAGGAGTTCCTTTAGTAATTCCAATTTCATGTTCGTATTTTACCATAAATATCAATCTCCATTAGGTATATTATTTTTTACATTTTATATAATTTCCGAATTTATAGTTCTTTACATGCTTGGGCTAATTTTTTACCTAATTCGTAACTTGTTTCTTCTTCTTCTGCAGTTGGAACGAATGTAATTTCTTGAGTGTCTACTACATCGAATCCGCAGTTATTTAATTCTTCAGCAAGCATAGCCGGTGTTCCACCTTTTCCACCCATTGAACCGAAGGTAACTGCTTTTCTTACAATGCCGGTTCTGTTGAATAATAATCCTTTGAGGTAGTACATGATGTCTCCGATACTTGGGTATGGTACATCGTTGATGGTAGGGTCACCGACAGCAATTCCTTTACTGGTTAGGATACTTTTGACGATTTCGGACCTTTCGTCTTCGTGTAAGAAGAAGATTTCTACATCATAACCTTCAGACATTGCACCTTCTGCAATTTCATGAGCCATTTGTTGGGTTGAGTAGTGCATGGTATCGTAGATGATTGTGATTTTATCTTCACATACACCGGTTGCCCAGTTTTGGTAAGCTCCGATAATTTGCATTGGATCAGTCCATATTTGACCGTGAGATGGTGCAATCATTTTAATGGAGTCGAGTAATCCTAATTCCACAACTTCGTTTAATTTTTTAAGTACTAATTTGGAAAGTGGTGTAATTAAGTTTGCATAGAATTTTTGTGCTGCATCCATTAAGACATATTCAGGGATTTCGTCTGAGAATCTTTGGGTGAAACAGAGGTGTTGACCGAATGCGTCGTTAGGGAATAAGATTCCAGTTTCATCTGCAAGTAATGTGAACATGCTGTCAGGCCAGTGTAATAAGAAAGCATCGAGGAATGCTAATGTTCTTCCACCGACATCTAAAGAGTCACCGGTTCCTACAGTGATAAATTCAGCACCTTCAAGTGCAGGGTAGTGTTTTAACAATCCATTTACTGCAATTTTGGTACAGTAGATAGGTGCTTCAGGGAATCTTTTGTGTAAGTCCACTAAAACTCCAGAATGGTCTTTTTCCACGTGGTTTTGAATGATGTAGTCAACTTTGACTTCTCTTCCTTCTTGAGCAAAAGCGTCATCGATACGTGCCATCATTTCTTTTGTTTTTCCAGGATAAGCATTATCAATGATTGCTACTTCATCTTCTCCAAATACAATGTATGCATTGTAAGTGGTTCCGTCTAAGGTGTAACCGTGGTAGGTTCTTAAGTCCCAATCGAGTACACCAATCCAGTATACTCCATCAGCTATTTTTTGTGCATTTGCTTTCATAATTTCAACCTTTTATTAAAGTTTTTATTCATGGATACTGTTATCTATGAATTGATATTATTATTTAATTTGTTATTATATATAATTTTGTTTTATACGAAATGTTCGTATTTTTATAGGATTTCTTTATATAAAATAAAGAGTTTTTAGTGATGAAAAATCGATAAGTATCGGAACTTTTTCATGTGTTTCATATGAACCCTTTTGTGGATTTTTGGAGTATAATGTAATCGAAATTATAAGTGTTTTTCAACCAAATCCAGCAATAATTCACTGGCTGTTGCATAGCCTCCCATTTGTGCGTGCATCTGGGAACCTGAATCCTCATCAAACAGTAAATACTCCTTTTCGCAATCAAGCATGTCATAAAATACCTTTGCTTCGCCTTGAGTCATCTCGGAAGTTCCATCCATCACGATTGTCATGCAGTCCAAATCATCAATGATGTCTGTATTGTCGAATTTTCTAAGTTCGTCGCATATTGTATCGGCTGTTGCGCCATGTTTGTAAATGTAGTCTTCAAGCATGAAGTCCAGTTGTGCAGGACGAATCCTTTTCGGCATTTTCTCAATCACTGCCAATCGCTCAGCAAATGCTCCTCCCCAGTTAATGTTGCCAGGATCTACAATGCACATACTGACACGTTCATCATTAATGGCAGCACGCGGAACCAGAAATCCCCCAAAGCTGATGCCGAACAATATTATGTTGTCTTCATCAATACAGTCATAATTCTCCAGACAATAATCGATGATTGGAGTTATCACGTTTTCTATATCATGCCTGAATGTTATTCCATTCATTCTTAAGGCAAATCCCTGTCCTGGACCATCATAAACAAGACAGTGGATTCCTCTTTTTAGGGCCTGTCTGTATATCCATGCGGTGTCTTCCGCAAATGTGTCACGGCCGGGAGTCAATATCATCAATGGAGCCTTATCACCTGCAGCTGGAGACTTATAGAAATGTGCTGGCATGAATGTATTTTCATAAGGCAGTTCCACATATGTTGCGTCAATGTCTGAAACTTCCAGATATTTATGATAGCAGTCTAGGCTATTTTGAGAGTATTCGGCTAAACGCTCATCATCTGTTGAGTTGAAATACATCAGGGATACTCTCCAGTATGTTGATGCTCTAAGATATGCGCTTTCTTTTGTTGCATTGCTGTTTGATTCATCTGCCCTTTTTTCCAAGGTTATTGCCATTTGAGACCATGCATCAATCCATTCAGTGCCTGACTTGAACTTTTCTGTAATCTCAAATACTTCTCCGATATCCGCCATCTGCAGATATGTCAATCCTAAAACATGTCTTATCAGCGCATCCTGCAGGATGTTTTCACTGAATTTCATGCTTGACCAGTGTCCTTCAACGCCTATTTTCGGCATTTTCGGTTTGAATAATTTTGCCATATTATCACCTATATATTCTTTATGAATTCACGAGCTTTCTTAAAATCCTTTTCATTGGGATGGCCTTTAGCTATTCCGCCAATTTTTTCAAAAAATCCGAATGTATCATAGCCTCTGCAGGAAAAACCACCAATAAAATCACAATTTTGTGCTTTGATAATCTTTTGGATGCCTCTTGCATAATTGATGTAGTTTATGCCACAGGTATAGACAGTAAATACTTTCTTTCCTGTCAAATCAATTTCTGAAGCTAGTTTTTCTATTCCTTTGTGAAGCTTGTGATAGTAAACTCCTGAAGCAAATCCTATTGCATCATAGCTTGAAAAGTCTGTAGCTTTGGCTTGTGATATCTTGAATAAATCCATGTCTTTTACTGTTGCCATTTCATCAATGACCTTTTTTGTATTTCCATGATGGGAAGATACGTATATTATTGCAGTTTTCATGTTGTCCACTCGCTAAATTTATTTCATATAAAATTATTGCCTATGAAACTATTTCATAGAAAACTATTTTAAAAGCATCGTATATAAATGTTACTATGTCAGAGAAAAAATTGGGATTTCTAATCGGAGACCTTTTTTATACCTATACCAACTACCTTAACAATGCATTAAAGGAAATGGACATAACCATAAGTCAGGCAAGAGTTTTGCTGGTTTTGGCTAAAAACGATGGTGTTTCAATTGACTTTTTGGCAAACAAAACAAATATAGGAAAAAGCAGCATTACCAAATCCGTAAAGATTTTAGAGAAAAAGGAATTCCTAACAAAGGAAATAGATCCTGACGATAACCGAAAAAAAATTATCAAGATAACCTCTAAAGGAAAAGAAATACAAAAATTTGCATTCAAAACAAATGAAGAAATCGAAAATAAATTAAATCTCCAAATTGGTGAAAAAGAAATGGCTGATTTAAAAATAAAATTAGAAGAGTTAATAATTTTAATTGATTCTTAATGATAATGAAATAAAATAAATTTCATATTGGAGTTTTGTGGTTCAAATCGATAAGGTTGCGAACTATATCATATGTTTTATACGAATTATTCGTATTTTTTTCTAATTTTAACTTAATTCTATTTGCGCAATGATGTAAGTTAAACACACTCTTTAAAATTCAATGCTTTCCATGACATTTGGAATTAATGTTTTAGAGTTTGGAACCAATTTTTCAAATTCCTCAGGGTTCTGTGCAATTGAAGGAAATGTATTGTAGTGCATTGGAATAACAAATTTGGGTTTAATCCAGCTAGCTGCAATTGATGCTTCTTTGATGTCCATTGTAAAAATGTTTCCAATAGGTAATATTGCAATATCCGGTTTGTAAATTTCTCCAATTACAAATTTCATATCAGAGAAAAGTCCAGTATCTCCAGCATGAAAAACTTTCAAATTGTTGTCGAAAGTCAATAAAAAGCTTCCAGGATTCCCTGCATATTTTGTATCAATTTCAAAGTCAAATGTTGAGCTGTGTCTGGCTTCAAGCATTCTGATTTCAACATCCTCAAATTTAACGGATGAACCATAGTTAATTCCAATGGCATTTACTCCTTTTCTTTGAAGATATATGGAAATTTCATAATTTGTTATAACAATCAAATTTGTATTGTTTCTTGATATTTCAATGACATCTCCGAAGTGGTCTGCATGGCCGTGGGTGATGCAGATAATGTCAGGATGCAAATCGCTAATTTTTAGAGGGCATACAGGATTTGCCTGAATGAATGGGTCGATTAAAATATTTAATCCTCTATTTGAGGTTAATTCAAATGCCGAATGACCTAACCATTTAAGTTTCATATTTTACAGACCCCATCAGCACAACTGTCTGCGTCCTTATCATCATCAACTTCATTTTCTGCAACAATTTGTGACAGGACACTTTTAAAGTCATCATATGATAATGCGCCTGGAATTGAGTATTTATTGTCAAATAAATAAAATGGAACACCGTGTATTCCTCCGGATAATGCAATATCCTCGTCTTCTTCAACTTGACTGTTGTATAAATTACTGTTCAGCACGTCATTTATTTGATTTTCATCCAAACCTGCATCTAAAGCGATTTTAAGTAGCACTTCCTTATCTGCCAGCTTAAGGTTTTCAACAAAATAAGCATCAAATAGTAATCTGGCCAGTTTTTCCACATTTTCAGGATATTTGTCCTGTGCCAGTTTCATCAGTCTGTGGGCATCACGGGTGTTAGTGTAAAGTGTTGATTCATATTTAAAATCAATGCCCTCATCACGGCCAAGCCCTGAAATTTGTGCAACCTGCTTTCTAGCGTCTTCAATTGATAGGCCATATTTGATGGCAAACCTTTCAACAGTTGTGGATTTGACATCCTTTGGTGCGTTTTGATCAAGCTCAAAAGCACGGATATCAAATTCAACATCCAAATTTAAATCATTGATTGCTCTTTTTAATCTGCTATTGCCAATGTAACAGTATGGACAGGCAAAGTCGCTCCAGTATGTAATTTTCATAATATTCCTCAAAGAAATATTTAAAAGATTTAATTAATAAATAAGTAAGTAACTGTATAATTACTTGGTAGATAATATGATTAGCAATGATATTTGCCCGATTGGAAATACTTTAGATTTGTTTAACAGGAAATGGATTTTTTGTATCATGTCAAATATATTCAGGGGAATGACACATTTCAACGAGTTTAAGGATGCAAATCCCACAATCAGTAATCATGTGTTGGCACAGACTCTGAAGTATATGGAAGAACAGGAACTAATCACCAAGACAGTTGTTGATGAGCACCATAATAAGACAGAATATGCTTTAACTCCTAAAGGCCTTAGGGCTAATAGGATACTATATGAAATCACTGAGTATTATTTTGATGAATTGAATTATTCCAATTCTGATGATGTGGAAATTGAAGAACTTTTGGGTGAATACCGCAAAATTTACAATATCAGGTAAGTTTATAATTACTTATTTCTTTTTATACTATTTTTTACTAATTACTTTTTATGAAATCCATATTTGATAAATGTAAATTCGGTGACTTAATACTTAACAGCAGAATCATCAGAACAGGTTTATGGGAATCCCAACAAGATGATTTAAACGCAATTTATGATAGATATGAAAAAATAGCCTCAAGCGGGGTTGGTCTAATTACTTCTGAGCTGTATTCAATATATCCTAATGATAAGTTTAGTGAACATTCCTTTAAAATGAGCAATCGGAATTTCATGACTGTGGCAAGAAAATTGGCTGAAATTTGCCATAGTTATGGGGTTGCAATTTTAGGGCAAGTTGAATTCATCAAATTCAACCGTGGAATTGACTTGGATATTTCAGTCAATGATTTAACTGTTGAAGATATTCGTAAAATACAGGCGGATATTATTTCTGCAGCTCAACAGTTGCAATTTGCAGGATTTGACGGGATTCAATTGTCAATAGGTAATAATTTTTACCTATCTAAATTCATCAATCCATATTATAATCAAAGGGAAGATAATTATGGTGGAAATTTATTTAATAGGTCACGTTTGGTTTTGGAATTGGTTAAAGTAATGAAAGATAACTTGGATTTACATATTTCCTGCAAAATCAACACGTTTGATGAGAGGAAAAATGGATTTAATTCAACTGAAAGTTTTAAAGCTTGTAAATTACTTGAAAAAGTTGGAGTTGACAGTCTTCAGTTAACACGACCTCTTTCACCTTTGTATTTCACCAACAAAGTATCTGGAGAAGATGAACTAATAGATTATACTTCTAAACTAATAGATTCTGTTGACATTCCGGTCATTGTTGGTGGGGGATTTAATGATATGATTCATATGAATGAATTGCTGAACAGTACTAATATTGAATTCATGTCAATGTACAGGCCTTTTGTTGCGAAGGAAGATTTTTTAAATAATTGGAAAATCAATGGTGAAGGTAAATCCAAATGTTTGAAATGCAATAATTGTTATAGGACAAAGACCAGCACATGTTACCATTATTAGGGTAATTTAAGGAAGCAAAAGTTGAGATTAATTATTGAATCAGTTAATTTTAGGTAATTTGTGAATTACTTTCTCCTTTTTATATTCCTTTTATCTAATATGTAACTATGAAAAGTATATTTGACAACACTAAATTCGGCAGTCTTGAGGTTTCCAGTCGTATAATAAGAAATGGGTTGTGGGAATCCCAAAACGATTCCAGTAAAAATCTGTCTCAGGATGTATTTGACAGATATGAAAAATTATCAAAAAATAATGTTGGCGTAATAGTCTCCGAGTTGATTTCATTATATAGTCATGACAGATTCAGTGATTTTACTGATTATATTAATGCTCCTTCATTCATACGGGACTTTAAAGAGGTTACCAGCATAGCCCATGAAAATAATACTCCAATTCTTGCCCAAATAGGCTTTGTCAACTGTAATGTAAATGGGAAACAGATGATGGAAGTCAATGATTTGACTTTGGAGGATATAAGGACAATTCAGGCGGATTATATTGTTGCAGCAAAAAAGATAATGTTTGCAGGATTTGATGGAATAGAATTATGCATAGGCAATAATTTTTATTTATCACGTGTCATGAATCCTTTTGAAAATACACGCAGTGACAATTATGGTGGAAATACTTACAATCGTGTGAGAATGGTTTTGGAGATAATTAAATTGATTAAAAAAACAACAGGATTGCATGTTCACTGTAAGGTTAATTTGTATCAGGATGAAGAGGATTCTCTGGAAATTTGCAAAATTCTTGCTGAAAACGGTGCAGATAGCTTACAGATTACTAAATTCTTATCTCCACAATACTTTAGAAAAGGTCAATCAAATCAAGACATGTTAGTGAGCTTTGCGGATAAAGTTGCAAAGAATGTTTCCATCCCCGTTGTTTTAGGTGGGGGAAGGTCAGATATGGATAAAATCATCGAATTGTTAAATAATACTGATATTGACTTTATTTCAATGCAAAGACCCTTTGTAAAAGATCCTACTTTTTTAACTCAATGGAAAATTGATGGATATGGCAAATCTGAATGTAAAACTTGTAACAACTGCTATTGGAAAAAACAGAGTGTTTGTTTGATAGAATATAGTGATTAATCATCATTTTTTTTTTTAAAGATATCTGCAATTAAAATAGTTTCATGAAATTTGGTCTAATGTTTTAAAATGATTGATTATTCAATTGAAATAATTAATTCCTGTGGTGAATTCTTTGTGCCTGATACTAAACATTTTGGTGTTAAGAATATTCAAAGAATTGGAGATTTTGACTTAATCTTTGAAACATTCTTACACAATCCACAATGAGTATTATCAAACAAGATTTCAATAACATAAAGATTAAATGTAATGAAAAATACATTATATTACAATATATAATGAAAAATTAATTATATAATTAAAACTACATTATGTTACAATACATAATGCAAATTACATTACATGAGGGTTAAACATGGATGAAATTGCAAGCATTACAGATACAAATTTAACTGAAACACAATTCTACAACAGGGCAGATGAAATTAATATGCTGTCAAGTCTATTAGGAACCACGGAATTCAATTCATCCCCCACTATACTATTGACTGGAATTAGGGGAGTAGGAAAGACAGCACTCATCAAAAAAATTAAACATAAATTTGATAAGGAATATCTGGTAGTAGATATTGATCTGTCAAGAAGTAATGCATACCAACAAAAAAAGCTAAGTCGAGGCAGCATAATCAAAATAATCTATGATGCAATAATAAAAGCTTCGAAAGAATTCGGCTTAAGAACACTTGACAAGAAAATAGAAAAATACTTTAAAACAAATAAATTCAAGATAGATAAGATTTTATCTTATGAACACATTCCAGTACCGGTATTTGAAAGTGAGGAGAATTATGCAAGATTAGCTGATTTTGTAATGGAATTGCCCCAAAAAATTTACGAAGACAATAGTGACAAATTAAAAGGAGTATTCATTTTCATTGATGAAATCCAATTGATTAAAGATTTAGACAATGTAGACAAATTTTTATGGTATATGCGTAGTTTCATTCAAAACCAAAAAAATGTTGCATACCTATTTTGTGGAAGTATGAGTTTGAAAGACAGTTTAATCAATGATTTAAATGGAAAGGAAGGTGCATTTGGAGGAAGAATGCTAACAATTGAAATCCATCCATTTTCAAAACAAACAACAAGGGAATACATCGAATCAATTCCAAGAAACATATTGCTGGATGATGGGGGATTTGAAAGATTTTACAAATGCACTCGAGGAATACCTTATTACATCAACATATTTGCAAAAATTCTTCCAGAAAACATAACCTTAACAGAAAATAACATTATTGAGTTATTTAAGGATTCGATTGATTATCTTGCAGTACATTTTATATTCATGTGGTCTAAATTAACATTTCAAGAACAAAAAATAATCATTTCTTTACTTGGAAACCCTAAAAGGAGAATTGAAATAGCAAACACTTTAGAGGTTACTAGCGGATCACTTAATAGGCCATTGAATCGCCTGCTTGATTTTGACTTAATTGAATATGTAAATGACAAATACCAAATTACTGACCCAATACTCACCTACTGGCTTCAAAATAGTCATGAAAAGAATGGAATATATCCATTTAGAAGTATTTAATTAGCATTAGTTTTGGATTTGCTTTCAAAAGTTTTTTAATTATTACAAAATAAAGTATCCTAGAGTTCAGAGGTGTTAAAAGATAAGCATGCGAACTATATCATACGTTTTATACGAAATGTTCGTATTTTTATAGGGGTTCTTTATATAAAATAAAGAGTTTTTAGTGGTGTATGATAGATAAGTATCTGCTTGCACAGGTGCACTA
The DNA here is from genome assembly GCF_036307625.1 of Methanobrevibacter sp. Taxonomy (GTDB): domain Archaea; phylum Methanobacteriota; class Methanobacteria; order Methanobacteriales; family Methanobacteriaceae; genus Methanocatella. The sequence goes on along the minus strand of NZ_JAXJXF010000141.1, from coordinate 24,665 downwards.
ATGGCATTAGGCCTTAAATATGGTGAAAGTAAAATTAAAAGTAATGAAGTATGTGAAAAATTTTAGATGAATTTGAAAAGGAAATGGATTAATATCTATAGACAGTTACTTAATTGTGACATTAGAACCGAAGAAGGTTAAATACGCATTGGATAATAATCTATTCAAAGTTTTGTCCAATAATGGTTGAATCTGCAACTAAAATAACTGAAAATTACCTATAGATAAGGTTTGGGATAACTTTCAAAAATTTTATAATTATCAAATGTTTTATATGAAATGTTCGTATTCATATGGATTTTGTTTTAGTATAAAATAAACTTTTTTTCATTGTTGATTTTTAATATTCATTAAAATTATGTAATTTTTAATTGTATAAAATATGTTATATTTTTCTATATGTTATATAGTTTATTATAAAATTTCTAAAAAAAATATTTAATCTTTAACATTTATATATACCCTTGGATAGATTTATAAATAATTAACGTTAGGATGTGGAAATATGAGTGATATATTTTGGATTTGTATAGCATTAGTTGCTATTGCTGCAATAGTTGCTGGGGCATGGTCTAAGAAAAAAGAATGAGGATTTAAAATATTGTTTGGTTGTGGACTTAGTATTGGTTATCTTCCTAGTTCGGATTATTGCTATAGTAATAATTCCACAATTAAAATCCTTTCTTCAGAATTAGAATTTATATTATCGGCTTAATTTATTTAAATTATACTTTTTTTAAATAAATCAACAGATAATATGGGTAATAGAGTTTAATTATCTCAAAGGTGATGAAATGGAGTTAGGCGAAATAATCAAAGATGCAGTAAAATATCCAACTTCCAATATTAAGGCATTATTGCTTTATTTAGTATTAGGTCTTCTTATTGGTGTAGTTGAAGTATTAACAGGAATAACAAGCATTACAAAATTGTCTCTTAATTTTGATTCCGGAATAGTTTTAGGAATAATAGGTGTAATTATAGTAATTGCTATAGCATTATTAATGTTAGGATTTTCCCTTGATGTTATTAAATTTGCAATCAAAAGGAGTGCAGATGCACCAGAAATTGATCTGGCAAGACAGATATCAAACGGATTAAAATACATTATCATTTCTATTGTCTATATGATAATTCCAATAATTATCATAGTGGTTTTAGGAGCCATATTCCAGCATTGGATTGCTACAATACTCGGATTAATAGTTGCTATAATCTTTGCATTTGCCCTAACAATGGCAGTATGCAGGTTATCTAAAACAGACAATTTAGGAAGTGCATTGGATATTGGAGGGGTCGTTGCTGATTTAAAAGCAATTGGAATAGGTAAAGTAATTATAACCATAATCGCAGCAACAATTGTGGGATTTATAATAGTATTTATATTAACCATTATTCTCACGATAATTCTTAATTTTGCTCCAGCGGATTTAATAACTCCTGTAGTTTCAATCGTTGCAGCAATTTTAGATGCATGGTTGTTATTCTATGAAAATAGAGTAATGGGATTATTATATTCTGATATAGCTTAAATTATTTTAAGCTATTCTTTTATTTTTTTAAATTTTTGCTGTAAAAAATTTTAAAATCTACTTTCCAAAGTAGTTTTTTCTAATATTGGTGCAATACTTGCCTTAAAATGTATTTTTTCAGAGTGCAAAAAAAAAATGTTTTTAGATTTTCATATATGATTATATCAAGGTGTGGAATCATTTCCAATATTTAATTGTAGATATTAAACTTTGTATTGGAGTTTCAGTGCCGAAATGATAAGCATCGGAACTTTTTTATAAGTTTTATACGAAATGTTCGTAAATATGTGATTGATTAAAGTTAATGATTTTTTGATATATTTGAGGTGATGGTAGAGTGGATTGGTAATCCACACTAATCAATTCAATCAATTTGTCAAATAATGTCACAAATTAAAATTCCACTTCATCGAAGTTCGTTTTTTAGAATCCTCACCTTGAAAACTGTTAACCTAGCTTTGATTCCTATCAATCGTCAATCAGAAAAAATGCTTGTTATATTCTTAACCAATGAAGGTAGGAATATAAGTGACTGTTAAAAAAATAATGCAGTCAAGAAGCATTTCTACCATCAACTCACCTTCCTTAGGAGGATAAAATATTTTGGATATTCGCTTTATCATTCTATGACTCCTAATTTTATATAGAATTTTTATCTGTTCCAGAGTACTATTATTTATTACTTTTATTATATAAAGTATTACTTTTTATTTTTTTACAAAATTTTATATATTAAAAAAGGCAAGTAGTATTATTGGATATTCGTTGGAATTCATTTTATGGTTCCAATTTTTAATAATGGTTTAGAGTTATTTTTAACTCTATCCTATTATTAAGTTCTTATTTTATTAGAAAATTATTTTAATACTGTAGTTTTAGTGCTTGAAACGATAAGTATCGCAACTTTTTCATACGTTTTATACGAATTGATTGTATTCTTTTGAGGGTTCTTTATCATAATGCTGCAAATGTTTTACTTCTCTTTTTGATATTTGCCTATAATGGATTCAATTTCTTTTTCAATACTTCCATCTAAATTAACCATTTTATACTCTCCTTTAATTGATTTAGCTAGTTTTACACCTTTTTGGAATGCTTCTTAATATATTTCTTCATCAGGTAAATGTTGTTTTCATAGGTGTCATTACTTAAAAAATTGGTGAAAGTTAAGAATATAAGGCGGTTGGCCTAACAATCAATGGGTCGAATAAGATTACATATTTATACTAAAAAAAATATTATTATAATATGGTTAAAATCCATTACTTGGATTACTTTTTCAGATATTTCTTTTAGACGTGTATCCGAGTGGTCAAAGGAGTAAGATTCAGGGTCTTATGCATTAGTTGCTTCGTGGGTTCGAGTCCCACCACGTCTATTTCTTGTTTTTTTTAATTTTTTAAGAGTAAATAGGTCTTAAGTAGTTTATTTTGCTTAAATTCATATTTGGTAACGTATATTTCAAAAAAAGATTCAATTCAAACAAAATCAAGGTTTTCACAAAGTTTTTGAAGAGTCTAATGGACTTATTCGAGGAGCTTCAATTTATAAATAAATCTTTTAGTAGGTTTTGTGATTCAAATCGAAGCATGCGAACAATATCATACGTTTTATATGATTGTTTGTGTTTATATTGTTATCTTAGAGATGAGTTAGGCAAATATAATAAGAATATGCAATATAAAATATATTATTCCATGGTGGGGATATTATTTTTAAAATTTCACAGAAAAAATCAACTTTAATTGTTGTGGCGATAACTCAATTAATCATACAGTTAATTGCTAACATGACTGTTATTGCTCTGCCAAATATTGCTGTTGATTTAAATTTTTCTGCTGAAGCAATTTTGTGGGTAAATATAATTTATCTGATGAGTTTTGTAGCTTTCAGTCTGCCTTTTGCTAAAATCACTTCACAGTATGGGGTTAAAAAATCCACTAAAGTAAGTCTTTTATTACTGTTTTTTTCTATTTTAATCTCAGTATTTTCGATAAATGATATTATGTTTCTTTTATCTAGATTAATGCAAGGATTTTCAGCTGCTATATTGGCCATTAGCTTATATGTTATTGTAGTTGAAGAATTTGAGGATAGTGAAATAGGTTCTGCATTAGGGGTAGTTTCATCTGCAGGATATATTGGATTGTTAATTGCTCCAGTAGTAATGGGATTGGCAATTGTTGCATTAGATTGGAAATGGGCATTTTTAATGGTACTTCCAATATTAGCTATTCTGCTGATATTATTGAATGGGATTGACTATGAATGGGCCACCGAAAAGAAACATGTAGACAATAAAGGTTCACTAATCTACGTTGTTATGATGTGTCTATTTACTTATGGAATGACAATACTGGATGAGTTTGGAATTGTTTTTGTAGTAATAAGCGTTATTTTATTAATAATATTGGTTAAAGTTGAAAAAAATGTCCCCGAACCAATATTTAACTTCCAGTTGCTTAAGGATACTAAATATGTGATTGGAAATTATGCTGCTATGATAACTTATTTCACTACAACAATTACCATTACTGTGCTGTCACTGCATTTGCAATATATTTTAGATGTTGAAGAGATTATTGTGAGCTTTATTCTTCTTATTGCACCTATTATCATGATAGGAACATCCGGTTTTTCAGGCAGGCTTTCAAATAGGATTGACTCAAGAATAATATCAGGCGTTGCAATGATGTTCATATTCGCATCATCAGTCGTATTTTTCTTTGTTGATTTTATACCATTTAATATTATTCTTGTTGGATGCGCATTACAAGGAATAGGCAATGGATTGTTTTCAGCTCCAAATAATAAATATGTTTTAACTCTTGTGGATGAGGAAGATCTGCCTGATGCAAGTTCAGTTTTATCCACCAGTAAAGAATTAGGTAAAATTTTAAGTTCTGGAATTTTCACAGTCATATTGTCCATTTTCATTGGAGGCCAGCAATTGGGATCTGAACATATTGATTATTTATTTATTCAATCAGCTAACTTAATGATGTTTATATGTCTATTGTTAAATTTATCTGCGGCAATTTTGCTTTTCTACAGCAAATTCAGATATGACCATGTTCCTAATGAAAATACCGTAAGATTCTTCAAGCGCATTGCGCCGAAATGGGCTAAAAAAAGTAAGGGTGGCAAATATGACAATTGATTTTTCCTAGTGTCATTTAACATCAATCTTTTTCAGGTTCAGCTAGATGACATTAATATGTTGGCAAATCTTTTTCTAATTCTGTAAATGATTTGGGAGAAGCTGAAAGTAAATCTGAATCCTCAATGGCGACATCATTTACATCATCAATAATCGATTGACTTGTATCATTTAAATCCTGCGCACTGATAAATCCCATCGATAAAATAAATATCAAAAGAAATATTGTGCACATCATATATTTTTTCATTTTAATCCCTCAATATTAAATAAAAATGAAGAATTCAATCCTAGTTATTATATAAATAATTAATAATGATATTGCTCCTAACATAAAGGTTAATAGATAATCCAAAACTTGAATCAAAGTATTTCAAATCTAATCTAACATCTAGTTTCTTCACAGTTTTCATTGACAATTTTTGCAGGTTTATGTATAATTTTTCCCTACCAAAATATTGTCACGATTGCATCACTTGAAATAGGATTGTTTTAGTGGTTAGATACATTAAATAGCATATTTGCATCTTCCCTAACTACAATTACATTTCTGAACTGATGATAAGAGTATCTTTTGCAACATTGAATACAGCACCATTTCTTGCAATCTTGTTTGTTTCATTATCAATGTGGCTTTTAGAATGTGTGTTCCACATCTAAATCCTTCATAGTCAGCATATCCGGATTTCTCTCCATTGAATAGAATTTTGAAAACAATATTATATAAATATGTTGATTTTTTTGAATAATATTCTATAATTAATAAAAATATTAATTAAATTACTATTAAAATAATAAATTTATTAAAATAATTAAAAATAGTTATAATAAAATATAAAAAATTTAAATTATGGGAAATCCTATTGAAAAAAAATCTCATTAATAAACATAATCATATAAATATTTTTTAAAAATATAAGTTCAACAATAAAAATAATAAAAACATCAGTTTATTTAAAAAATTAAGAAACATTATTAGACAAACAAATAAATAGTTTTTTTTGGATAAGCTAGATATAATTATTAATGAGTATTTAGAGCATGATTCACTACTTCAAAAAATTTTGTAATTATCAAAAAATTAATTTTTTACTAGAGTTTTAGTGCTTGAAATCGATAAGTATCAGAACTTTTTTATAAGTTTTATACGAATTGTTCGTATTTATTCAAGTAATTCTGATTGAATTATTGTTAAATTTTCAATGTTAATGTTAAAAAAATAATCTATGATTCCAATTAGTTAATATTGATAAAATCAGGCGCTTTTTTAGATTTGATTCAATTAGGGCACATTAACATAATGTAACATTTTAGATTTTGGTTTTTAATGTTATCATCAACTATTTATATGATTTTTTTTTAAATAATATGTTAACATGAATAACAAGGGAAGTATTTCATTGTTCTGATTATATTATTTGTCAATTTGTTGATTGGTGCATATTATAATTTTTATCTAAGAGATATTTTCTTTGTTTCTCTATTAATACTCGTTATATTTTTTAGATTTGTAGATGTGGGGCACGATAAACTTCTTTTGTTTTTATTTGCTGCTTTGTTTGGATGCTGTCTTTTAAATATTTATGAAGGACTGGTAAATTCCAATCTATTTTTATTGGCATGTTCTTTTGCTGTTATTCTGTTATTAATATTTCCTTTTGAATGGATGTTGACTAGATTGACTAGTTTTTGTTTGGAAAATAATTACTTGAAAGCATCTTTAAAACTAGTTGATTATCGCATATTCCTTTTAGTAAAAACCCAGAAATCTTATCTGCTAAAGGTACTATTTTAAGTTTATTAAATCAATTTGAAGAATCATTGATTTATCTGAATGAATCTGAGGAATTAGGAAACACTGATCCATTTATTTATAATTCTTTAGGTTGTTCATAGGTTAACCTGGAAGAATACGAAAAAGCATATCATTACTTTAAATTGGCTGTTGATGGCAACCCCAATAATATCGAATATTTAATAAACATTTCGTACACATTAATTGATTTAAATGATTATGATGGGGTGTTATACTATTTTATAAAAGCATCTGAGATAAATGAACATGACTGGAGATTAAAAGAATTAAAATCCCTAATAGAAAAGAACAAAGCAAATAAAAATTAGTCAAATCAATGTCTACAACATGTTTTCACATGTTGGAACAAGTAGACATTGAATTAAAATCTATCTATTCAAATAGTTTAGAATTTAATTGTATCCAATGTGGATTTTAAACTCTACTGAATATTATGAAATATATTTTATATAAAGTTTACTGTTTTTAATTTATAAACTGCAGAGAGTGTCGATTATAATCCAACAAACCCAAAAATAACCCGTTAAGGCTATCGCTAAACAATAATTATAATATTTGATGTTTTCTGCAGTTTAAAGGAGAAATCAATTAAGTCATCGGATTAGTTATATGTAACCCATATGATGTAGAATGCCAAACACCACGTGATTATGGTGTATATGAGCACTCCAATCCAAAATTTCCTTTGGACACTCATAAGGGTTCCTCCATTCAAATAGATAGATTTACCAAGAGGAGAGTTCAATAGAACAGTTGTTCTAAATTCTCTCATCGGAAATATTATTTTGTTCCTAATAATATCGCCTCCTTTTGGATCAAGAGTTTGATTACTTATAATATTAGATAAAATAGTATAAATAATTTCTATTTGGCTTATACTCAAGTAAAAATTGCTTTTGAAGTGTTAAAATGTTTTATGTTTGATATATGGGTGAAAAAAGTACAGCAATAAAATTTCGTTTGTAAATTATTGATCGTCCGAAAATATCGGACAGTTGAAATACTATTAATTCAGGGGCTAGGTTCTATATTTAATTTGAATGCTTATATGAAAACAAAAAACGTATTTGTATCATATATTGTTCATTTAATGATAGATTTTTCTGGTTTTATTGTATCAGCAATTCAGGCTGGAGTTCATTAATATTTTCAGTAGATGCAACAGCATCTACCTCTTTTTTTTTAGAAAACATGTCATTAACCACTTCAGGAGATACGTACAGTATGAGGTTGATGAAAATATTGGCATCCAACTAAGTAAATAACTACAAAAAATTATATAAAACATTGAATTTTCTTAATTTTGCATGAATTTGGTGGACGGCTGTATAAAAAATTAAAATAAGGAAAATAATTATTTCCTTATTATCTGACTTTAACAGTTGATTTTATTGTGTCTTTAACATAAGTTACCTTAAAGGCATATGTTTTTCCTTTTTTGAGTTTGTTAATGACATTTTTCTTAATGGTTACTTGAGCAATTCCCTTTTTGTTGGTTTTTGCTTTATAGGTTTTTCCATTGAATTTGAATTTAATAACTTTACCTTTAAGCTGGTTTTTCAGCATTGCTTTAAGCACTAATTTTTTAGCTGATTTTTTAACTGTCTTTTTAGCTGTTTTAAGTACCTGTTTTACTTTTACAGTATTTTTAACAGTTTGACCGGCATAAGTCGCAGTTATTGTGTAAGTACCTGGATTAATGGTATTTGGTATTTTTAATGATGCAACACCTTTGTTATTTGTTTTAACTTTATATGTCTTCTTGTTAAGTTTAACGCTAACAACTTTGTTTGCTCCAACCAATTTTCCATCATTACCATAAACCTTGAACTTATAACTTGATCCGTCAAAGTAGTACATGTTGATGTTTGAATTTCCGCTGAATCTTGATACTACCTTGATTGTATTGGCATCTGTTTCATGAGTGGATGGATTAATGATGCTAATTTTCTGACTTGTGGTTAATTTGCTAAATTTAATGGTGATAAAACCGTTGCTGTCAGTTGTATATTTGCTAGTCTTATCATTGACGGTCACACTGACTGCAGTATTGTTTAAAGCATTGCCTTTTTTATCAAACAATTGGATTTGATAGTCATAGTTACTGTTATATCCTCTGGTCACATCCTGGGATGCGATTGTGCTTTTGATTATAACATTGAAAGGATACTTAGTTCCATTGTAATTCACTTTTATATAGTATGTGTCAGGTTTCAAATCAACGCCAAGCTTTGCAGTTCCGTTTTCATCCGCTATTACTGTTGCAGTAATGCCGTTAATCTCAAAGGTCACTTTATCTCCAGGCTGGACATTAGCAGTATATGGAGTATCGTCACCATAATATTTCACCAAATCATCAGCAATATTCAAATCAGGAATTGTGTAAACTTTTAAAACCGCTACGCGTTGGGTGCTGGATAAATCATCCCAGGTTTTTCCATCATCACTTTGGAATGTCACACCTTTGTCAATAGGTGTCCTGCCGTCAGTTAATGCAGGGGGCTTATTTTTGAATATAACTTTAAAGGCATCTCCTTTTTTGATTTTTATGTATTTGTTTAATGGTATTGTGGAATATCCCCTGAATTCACTTGCGCCCTTATGATTATATACTTCAACATCATTGACAAAAACCGTGAATTCATAGTTTAAGTTAGAGCTGTCGAAATAAGTTCCAACAGCAGCAATTAGGGCATCTTCTTCTGCAATATACTTGTTCATATAATATTTCGCATCTAGCAACACTAAATCTCCGCCGATATCGTGCTGATAAATCATGTCATAATTGACGTCATTCTTAATAACATATCCTGTAAGTTCTTTTTTGGATGCAAAGCTTCCATCATAATAGGATATGTAGAAGTAACCTTTGTCTCCCCATTCGCTACCCCAACTGTTTTTGATAATCCATGCGCCGTCACCTGGCGGTGTGATTGCAAAATTATCCTTGGAGTAATTGTCATCCCAACCGACCACACAGACTTTATGATTTTCGGTTGAGGATTCATTTATGTACTGTGCAGAAGTGTTTGTATTGAAATAAATTCCATCCTCAACTGCAAAGCATGAAACGGCTAAAGCACCATAATCAATAATTGCCTTTTTGATTAAATAATTATCTGTTACATTATTTCTTGCAGGGACAAAAACCGCATCGAATATGTGAACATCATTAGATGAAGCTATAATTGGTGAAATTTTACCCAATTCATCATAGCTATCGTATTCTGTAGGTGATATTCCAAGCCAACTAATCAGATATCCCACTGCAGTATATAAGTCTCCTCCTTCCGTAATAGTGGAAACGCCATATTTTGAATATTTCAGCATTGAGTTTTGCACATTGTTCTCGGAAAAGTCATAGGTGATATTCAGGTATCGCATCAATGATGATTCTAATGCGGCAACATTACCGAATGCCCAACAGGCACCCATATCCCCTTGTTTTTTAACTGGAGATACCCAATTGTAATCCCTTAAATCAAACCTTTCCGGCAGTTCATCATAATGGATTTTATTGTTGATAATCACAAACGGTTTTTGAGAGCTCTTTACATTTGTATCAAAATATGTGTTGTTTAAGGATAGGACATCATTGTTGAAATTGGTTCCATTTTGTGAATATCCTCTGCCAAATACCATGCAGATGCTGGTACTGTTTACAGTAGGGTTGTTAAAGTAGCATTCATTCAGGGTTAATTCTGATTCATAGCTGTAAATTGAAGATGCATTGCTTGCCACATTATTTTCAATAGTACAGCCAATTAATTCTAATGATCCTTTATCATTAAATATTGCACCACCATTGGAAAATCCATCTGTTAAAGCTTTATTTGAAATAAAATTGGAATTATAGATACTAACATAAGAGTTTGAAGTATAAACAGCTCCTCCATCATAATCAGCAATATTTGAAGTGAAATTTGTATTGTTTATATTTAAAAGTCCTCCTAAATGAAGAACGGCACCACCAAATTCAGAAGAGCAATCTTCAAAACGGGAATTGACAATATTCAGGTTTCCCCGTGGCAAGTCTCCATCTCCATTTACGTCGGAATAAATTGCACCCCCATTCTTTTCGCTGGTGGCATTTATAAATTCACAATCCTCGATGGAAAATTCCTTGTAAATCTTTTTTAAAGCTACAGCACCTGCTGTCTTATTCGCATGCAAATTAACAAATTTGGAATTTTTAATTCTGCCTTCACACTCTCCAATATACACTGCAGGACAATAATTTGATGTTGAATTATAAAAAGAAGTGTTCTGTATATCAACTGTACAAGAATTCAAATATATTAAACCCCAATCGAAGTAATCATCATTTTTAAAAGTTCCATCGTTAAGATATAATTCACTTTTATCGGATAGGTAAATTGAAGAGCCCTGCATAGCGTAATTATTGATAAACCTATCTCTGCTGCTGTTGTAAATGGAAGATACTCCGCAAATTGCACCGCCACCTTTAGCAATATTGTTTTCAAAGGTAACATTGTATGTTCTTAATGTTGAATTTTGAATGAAAATAGCTGATAAGTTTGCATTTTTGATAATCAGATTGTTCATTACAATGTTTGAAGAATCGATTGTGAAGATCCTTGTTAGGCCATTACCATCTATGATATGATTATTGCCATTAATTGATAAATTTTTATTAGTTATTTCAATGCTTGAGAGATTTTTGTCTTTTTCGCTGTCATATGCGTAATCCTGAGAGATATCTATCTTCTCGCTGCTTTGTGATATGCTTGTGTTCAAATCAATAAATGTGCCTGTTGAAGTTGAAACTAAATCGGGATTCCCGGATTCCAATTCTACATCTGTTCCAATATCCAAATATGCAGTTTGATTTGCATCATGGCTTGAAACGGCGCCTATTGAGAAAATAAACACGAACAATATAATAATAGTTATTTTATATAGTTTCAAAATTCATTCCTCCAATTTCTTTAATTCTTTTTATAATTTATTTTTGGTCTTGAATAAATTAATAGTTTTAGATTTTTGTGGGACCTGTTAGGGGGAAATTTTTCTAAAATTGGATTCATATAATTCTAAAGCCGTCTTTGTCCAATCATAATAAAGTTTTGTTTTACGGCTTTTTTGTTTGAATAAAAAAAGAATAATGAGATAGAATGAATCTATCTTTATTTTAAAACTTTCACGGTTTTTTTTTTTAACAGTATCTTCATATATTAAACCCAATTGCGGTTATTTCTATGTTTTCAAAAGAGTTAATCTTATCTAAATCATCATTTAGAAGCAATAGCACTATCTTCAATGCTTTTTCAATTCCATTTTCGCTGCGCTGGTATAATTCTTCGCTGTTATTTTCACATAAATCGGCATAAACATTGGTTGTTGTTGTAATTTCGCAGGTGTCTGTAATTATTGATATTCCTCCACGTCCGATACCTGCAGTTGTTCCAATGGCTATGTCACAACCGCTTAATTCTTTTACAGCCTTTGCCATGATTTTACTCATGGATTTATCTCCGGCTTCATCATAGACTTTAATGCCTTTGATTAATTTTTTGGGTTTTGGTGGATTTTCAACATTCAATACCTTTTTTACTGCTTCAATTGTTGGAATAAATAAGCTGCAGGTTACGCTAATGTCATTATAATCGAAATCACCATATTCTTTTGGGGTTTCAATGTACTCTGCTCCAAAGTTTCCTTCATAACTTTGAGCCAATGCATGCAATTCCCTTCCGATTTTTCCTTGTGTAAAGCATTCTGCTGTAGCTATTTTAATCATATTCTGTCATCCAATAACTTCAATGCATTCATTGTAATGATTTTTGCAACTTCATCTAAAGTATATGGTGTTACGGGCTCATTGTCTCTGATTAACTTGTTTGTTGTTAAAACCAAATGATTTTTAGTTATTCCCTGTTTTCTTAACTCTTCAATAGCGGGATTGGTGTCATCATATTCTGAAATGTCTTTTATTTCGATATTTTCATTTTCATATCCGAATATTCCTGCAGTTCCTATGGTTTTTGCACCTCTTTCGTGGGCATGCTTTATTATTTTGGCTGCAGTAGGTATGGTATTTCCTCCGGCAATGACGATGATTACAACATCTCCTTCAATCAAATCGAGATTTTCGTCTGTGATGTATTCTGAATGGCTTAAAACTTCTCTGAATTCCTTTTTGTGGGTACATAGCTGTTTAATAAAATCAGGTTTGTTTTGACCTGTTTTGGCTCCAAGTAGTGTGAAAATTACATCTCCACCATCTACTTTTGGACCGTCAAATGCACCTATTGTCTTTGGTCCGCCTCTGTGAACCTGCATTAGGTTTATTCCAATTCTTAAACCTAATCTTCCGCATCCAATCAAATCAATTCTTCCGTGTGGGACTTGCCTGTCTTCCATTTTTTTAATTTCGTCATTTGTCATTTTATCACTTCTATAGGGTTTTTGTCGATAACTTCAGTATTGATGTCAAGTTCTTTCATGATGTTTTCAAGGGCATAGAGTCCTGGAACTTCACTTTCATGATGGGTTAAGTCAATCAATGTAATTTTTAAATTTTTGGCAAGAATTGCCGTTTTCTGAGTCAGGTCTCCCGAAATCAAAACATCTAAATTTTTTGTTTTGGCTAATTTTATATAATCGGGGTTTTTTAATCCAAAACCTGATATAGTTGCGACCTTTTCTATTGTCCTTTCATCGTCCATGTCGTTTACGATTCTTGCGGTTTTGAATTTCATTAGAATGTTGTTTTTCAGTTCTGTAAACTTTTCATCCACCTTGCAGACTCTTCCGATTTTTGTATTTTCATCGAAATAATCAATAACATCTAAATCCAGTGCTTTTGCCAATGCTTCATTTGCTCCACCATCCATTATGTCCCAATTTGAATGTATTGTGTAAGTCGGTGTTTCTGGAATGAACAGTGGCGGATGATGGGTTATTATCAGAGTATTTTCGCTTTTAACATCATCTTCCGGCAGCAAATCCATGTAAATCTTTACTGATTCAATATCCTTCGATAAATCGTAATCTTTTTTGAATCCGATTTCATCACCTTCCAAGGCCAATGACTTGGGTATCCTTTCATCCAAAAAGTCAATTATTTCACCGAGCTTCATTTAAATCACCCTTGCGGTAATTTTTTTCATCTCTTCGCTGATGACTCCGTCACAATTGAATGGGCTTATTGTGGATACTTTAAGGGCATTTGCATTTGCGAGTTCAATGAACTTATCGATATTTTTTTCTTTAAAGATTACCTCTTCAAAAAATCCCATTTCACATGCGCTGTAGAGTGTGCCTTTCTTTTCAAGGCATATGTTCAAAGCTCTGCTTAAAAGGCCGATTGTCAATGTCATTGTTCCGGATGTTTTCGTATTGATGCCTTCGGTTTTTATTATTGCCTTATTAGGGGATTTGACTGCATTTAGTCTTTCATCAATGTTGTTCTTATCTTTCAAAAGCGGGTCATTGTCTTCAGCTATCGGGTCTTCTATTATGAATGCGTCAACATCAAATTTTGAGGACTGCTCAACATTTATGCCTCCAAATCCGGTTGTATCAATCACAACATCTCCCGAATAGATCAAATCAAGATTTGAAGAAAAATCAACGCTGTTTTTGAGCTTTCCTCCAACATCAGTATAGAGAAGACCTTCCAAATGGGGATAAATGTCAATCAGTAGTATGTTTTCATATTTTTCGCTTAATCTCTTAACGATTCCTACTCCTGTAAAATATGTTCCGATAACAATTATTTTTGTATCTGCGGAAAGATTTAAACCTTCAATATAGTTTAAAACAGCCTCTGACTTTTTTGAAATGATTTCATTAAAGATATCAATCAGTTTAGTTTCAGATTTGATTGTAAGCACTTCGGGTGTGATTCCAGTATCGATATCCATGTTTTAACCTTCAATTTTTTTAAATCCGATTTTTTCAAGGGCTTCAGATGCCTCTTCATAAACTGCTTCCTCTATTGGCTTTTTGTGAATTGCATGTGATGGGGAGGTTCCAGCAGTCAATATTCTTCCCTTGTTGTCTATAAAAATAAGCAGTGATCCTGAACCGGGAATTCCTAAACGTCCCCTGGCTATTATCAAATCGGCATCACTTTGGTCAAGTGCCATATATGCCTTTGCTAGGGCTGGAATTCTACTAGTGTCTGCTGTATTTGTGTCAATTTGAAGCATTTCAGCTTGAGGCAGCCCATACTCGCTTAAAACTCTGTCTAAAACTTCAACCTTTATTCCGTTTTTATTTGGAATGCATATCTTTTCAGCATTTTTCATGTAATCCTGAATCTCTCTGATTTCTTCAATAGTGTCTCCAAATCTGCAGTCATCTCTTGACTGTTCAAATGCATTTCTTATCATCTTTTCAAATGCCATGTTATCATATTTTAAAAAAAGTGATTAAATAGTTTGAGGTATCAAGTCTAATTTTTCAATAACATTAACAACTTCAGTATAATTACCGTATTCCGGAGAGCCCACGCCCTTAACTTCGTGAGGGTAATTGTCTGCTATTACTGTAGCAAGGTTATTTGCACCGGCTTTTAGTGAAAATTCAACATTTTCAGGACCCACTGTCGGTGTAGGCATTGTAATTGTGATTTCGGGGTACATTATTCTTGTAATCGCAACCATTTTCAGCTGTTCTTTCAATGGAAATGCGGGATGATTTTCCATTGGTGTGCCTTCATATGGATTGAATCCCATTATTGGAATTTCTTCCAAGGTTTTGAAGTTGGATAAGTAACGCAGGTGTTTTATCCTATCTTCTTTACTTTCACCAAGACCTAAAAGCAGTCCTGAAGACAATCCCACACCCGCTTCGCTTACTCTTTTACAGGTTTCTATTCTTTGATCCAGTGAATCTCCAGGTTTTCTTTTATAGAATACTTCTTCGTTAATTGTTTCCAAATTGCAGCAAATGGTATCGGCACCCAGTTCGGCCAATTCTTGTACGGATTTTTCGGTCAAATCTCCACCGACATTTACAAGAATTTCCAAATCTGATTGTCCTTTCACAATTCTGCATGCATTTACTGCTTGCTTTCCTTTGTATCCGTATCCTCCAGAACAGCTTACGCGAGGAATATGTGCCTTTTGAATAGACTTTACAGCGGTCAATATTTCATCATTGGATTTGTAAAATGCGTTGTAGTATCCTTTTTTGGAAGTCTCTTCTGCAAATCCACAATATTCGCATCTAGGTTGGATTTGACATTTGTTGGTAAGATGGACTGTAGATGTTAATTTGATTACTTTTGATTGATTGTCTCTTATATTGCAAGCTATCATGAACAACTTTTCCAAATCCTCATCGTTTTCGATGTTCAACAATTCTAAAAATTCCTCATCGCTTAATTCTTGTCCTTGTTTTGCTTTATTTAAGATTTCATCAATCAATTTAACACCTAACCTTAATTTTTTTTTTATCTTTAATCATTAACTTATTTTTTAATGGCTATTTTTCACAGCAATTAAAAAATAAGTTAAAGAATTGTTGATAAGAATCAACAATTATAACTTATTTGTGTTTATTTGTCTTTACCTAAGTAATCGAGCACGGTAGGTACGATTTCTGCTAAGGAACCGAAGTTCATTGAGTCAGCAGTACCTAATAATGCAGCTGGGTTTAAAGCATCGTCCATTTTGTCGATACCTTCATCTTGCATTAATGCGGTTACTTGGGTTAAAGCTTCGTTAGCCATCATTTGTGCAAATCCGGCAGGAGCACCTAAAATTTGAGTAACAGTGTCTCTGTAAGCTAAAATACCTGCGTAAGTAATAGCAGTTACTGCGGAACACATGTCACATACAGGACCTACCATGTTTGCAGGTAATGTGAATGCAGATCCTCTTGCTTTTTGACCTAATTCCATTAAGGTGTCAATGGAAGCTTGGTCAGCGAAACCTTCAGCAATGTATACTTGTCCTTTCATTTCAGGTACAGCACCTGGGTGGTAGGAAGCTACATTTACATTGGTTCCTAAGTCTTCGAAGATTTTGTTTAATCCTGTGGTTGGGATGGTACATGCGTGAGTTACAATTGCACCTTCTTTGATGTCATCTGCGAAGTTTTTGATGATGTCCGGTTGCATACCTCCTTCTGGTAACCAGGTCATTACCCAGTCAGCGTCAGCTACAGCTTCAGAGTCATCGTTAATACATTTCATTCCTAAATCTTCTGGGTGAGTAAAGTGAATTGCACCTTTTGCTGGTTTTGGTACAGTTTCTGCTAATTCATTAACTTTTGCTCTGATTGCAGGCATTACATCTTCTGGGTTTCCTGCTTTGTGTGCTGCAATCACTTCTGTGTAATCAAAATCATCCACTACAACAAAATCTCCGTCAAATACAGGGTCGGATACGACTACTTCGTCTACACCTGCTAATTCTAATAATTCTGCACCCATTTCGATGGTGGAGTGGGTCATAGAAATGTTTTCTTTTCCGGTTGCTTCTGCAACTTCACAAGCTCTTGAGAAGTTGGTAATTCCACTTGCAGCGTGTGTTCTGTAACATCCTGCACCTAAAATTGCTACTTTCATTTTTTTGTCTCCTTTTTTATCGTTTTCGAATCTTTCCTTTAATTTAGAAAGAATCATTTTTTTTGTCTCCTTATTTTATGAACTTTTATAATAGCTTAATCTATTTTAAAAGTTTTACTGCATGGATTCAATGAGAGAGACTCATCAGTATTACAAATTATGGTAGTATTATTCCATGCAGTAATAAATTATATTTAAATTATAGTACTATTTAAAACTTGTTATTACTCTTTTTTTGGTATTATTTTTTTAGTATATATTTATTTCTAGTAATACTGGTATTACTATTTCTTTATTATGTTATCATTTTGTAATACTTTTTATTTTATTATATGAACGATTTTAAACCTATTTTAGGTATGCCTAAATCGAAAGATATTTATTAAGGATTTCACTGAAAATATTATTAGATAAAGTAATTTTGGAGTAAAATTTCATGTATGACTTAATAAGAAAAGCGGTTTATGATGATGATGCTGCAATTCAAATTTCAAAAATGGACAAGGATGTGACATCAGTTGTTGATGCAATTTCTGAACTTTCCCCGGATGAGACAATGAAATTGGGGATGCAGTTTAAAAGATTTCCCTTAGGCTGTGACTTGACTGAAGTTGTTGCTGGAACATGTGCATCCGATTTGGAGATAATGGATTTGCTTGGCAACTGTCGTTTATCAGATATGATAGGTGCCCCGATTCATATATGTGCATACGCATTTTCAGATATCGGAGAAAAATTCGGAATGACAGGTCTTGAAGTGATGCAAAAGGTCCATGAAATCGTTGACGTTCCTCTTGATTTGGATCACTTTGGAGAAAATGGTGCAATGAGACTTCCAAAAAATATCAGTGGTTGTGGTGGTGAATGTTATAATAAGGGTCCTGCATTCACTGAATGTCCTAGAGAAAGGATTCACGAACGTTTGATTGATAAGGAACTGGAACAGAAGGATGATAAGGAGGAATGGGTTAAGCTATCTTCATCTGTTGCAGTCAATGTT
Organism: Methanobrevibacter sp.; assembly: GCF_036307625.1. Classification (GTDB taxonomy): domain Archaea; phylum Methanobacteriota; class Methanobacteria; order Methanobacteriales; family Methanobacteriaceae; genus Methanocatella. The sequence goes on along the minus strand of NZ_JAXJXF010000141.1, from coordinate 6,614 downwards.
ACTTCTGAACAGACTGGGGACGGTCATGCAGCGCCTTTAAGGGAAGCTGAAGACATTGCACAGCTGGCTAAAAAATATGGCAGAGGTTTGGAATCCATCATGTTCGTTGGTGACGGTTATGATGAGGTCATAACAGGCTTTGAAAAGTCCATTGAAATCGGTGCTGATGTCATTGTGGTTGAAGGGGGTCCGTTCAACAGATGTGAAAACACCACTGAAAGCTTTGCAAAAACAATTGCCGCTGCAAGGATATTGTCTCCTGGAAAGGTTGTTGCAACCAATGGTGCTTATGAACATGAGGTTCGTGCAGGATTGCGTTCCGGTTTAAATATGGTAATTACCGGTTTTCCAAAAAATCATCACGGATACATGTGCGGATATGAACCTGGTACTGCAAGAAGAGGTAAATTCGGACTTCCAAGGATTATCCAAATCATCAATGAGGAATTCCCAAACAGAGGTCTTCCTGTTCAAAAACATGACTTATTATCACTGGCTACTGCCGTTAAAATTGCAGGTCCAGATTATGTATATCCAAGAAAAATAGGCGCTTTCCACGTTGGAGATGCGCATTGGGCAACATTGGTCAACTCAAGAATGTATCATAATATTGAATTAAAACACACTTTGGAGGATATTGTTAATCTGGCTGAAGGAAATACTATCGCGCTTCACGGCGGAAGATTCATATCATGGGTAATTGCCAATGAGCTGGATAAGCATGTTGATGAAATTATAATTTCCGATGTTGACGAATGGGTATTGAAAAATACGGTTGATAATCTGCAGGATGCATTAAGTGCGACTATTATTCCCCAAAGCGATGATAAGATTGCAGCTGAGAGTGCTGACTTTTCAATAGCATCCTCTACAATGATTACTGTTAAGGAAAATGTTCTTAAGAAAGTACCTGATGCTTTAACAATTGTTTAGAGCATTTTAGGTATTTTTTCTTATATTTATAATGACTTTTTGGTAATACTTATTTTTTATTTTTTATGAATTTATATAGGATTATTTTTTAAAAAAGTATTACTTAATTGACTTTTTATTTATTTGCTTAATTTTGTGTATATCTGTGCTTATTTTTAATGAAATGGATTTTTTATTCTTATTTTCATATGGGGAGCTATTGAATTATTTATTTTAATATTTAAGATGTATTTTGCATACAATGCATTTAACATATTGTTGTTATTTGAATATGAAGAAGATAGATTATATCTTTATTTTTTAATCAGTGGGTAGTAATAATCTTTCTCATGCTTTTGTTGAATTTAATTATTTCATTTTTAATTTAATGGAGTTTTTTACTATTTTGATTTGATTTAATTTTTAATCATTGAATTTTATTTAATTATTAGATTTTTGATTTAAATTACAATTGGGAATCGCTAATTATTTAATTTCATTTTTATCTCAGATATTTAGTTTAATTATTCGTAAATATTATTGAAATTTATTGTTTTTTGAATTTAATTAATTATTAATCCGTTTTAAGTAAATTATAAAGTATTACTTTAGTAAACTATATATATGTTATTACTGGTGATTAGTAATTAGATTATCATTGGTCATGATAATTAATATGATAAAAACCTCAATTTTAAAATTTATCATATGCTCCGGTAAATAGCTGTAGGAGGCTATTTACTACTCTATCTTTAATTTTGTTTAATGCTTCAATATACAGGTAAGAAATTTTTCTTTTTTGATCACTGGTTAAATTTATATCATAAACTGACAAAGGATTATCTAGGTATGGAAAGTTTTTTTTAAGGTTTTGAACTTTAAGAATGAAATGAAATCCAGGCAATAATATTACTTTTTTGTAATTTCTTATGTTTTTAGGTAGTAATAATTTTATAAAAAGTATTACTTTTAGAAATCAATGTTAAAAGTTTTATATTTTACAATTCTTTTTTTAAGGTATTTTTATATCTTAAAATTATATAATTATTTGATTTTTATAATTAAATCATAATAAATATCTCTATAGGTAATTTGAGCATCAATTATTAAGTTTTATAAATTTTTTAAAATGTAATACTTTTTTATAAAAAATTAATAAGATTTCAATAAATTTAATTTTCAACAATCTGATTTATTTTATACTAAATTAAACTTCTGATAATGCTTATTTTTCTGATTCAACTTCAAATATTGAGTTTAATACTTTAAAAACATTTATATGGTTATTACTCCCATTGATAATTAGATTATTTGATTAGGTGCCCCCTTTTATAATTGTTATTACTATTTGGAGAATCTAAGAATCAGATTATTTAATTGGGTACCTGGTTTTATAATTGTTATTAAATGGTTGGGGAGTATAATGGAAATTTATATGCAGAAAATTGGATTGATTAGAGAAGATACAAATCCTAAAAATACAAATTTGGATTTGGATATCGATTGGTCTGTTGAATATACCAATACGGATCAGAAGATGATAAATTTCAACATTATTTTAAAATCATGCGGAAATTTTAATCTAAATTTTAAAGTTGAAGGAATTGTAAAATTGGACTTATTTGAGGAATTCAATCAAGAGGAGTTATCTCAAGTAATCTTTTATCATGCATTTAATGTTCTAATGGATATGATTTCTATAACACGGGAATCCGTTCATATTATCTCAAAGAAAGAATATTCAAATTTAGGCAGTGAAAACACTTCTAATACTCTCTATAACTAAATTGTGGTGATGAATATATGTTGGAGATTAAGCACACATTATGTCCGTCATGTAGTGTTGGCTGCGGACTTAATGTTATTATAAACAATGGAGAAATTGTGGGAACCTTTCCATATAAAAGACATCCGGTAAATGCTGGAAAAAATTGTCTAAATGGAAGGAACTCAATTGACTGTTATCAAAACAAATTTGAAAAGGCAATTGTGTCAAAATCAGAAGTGGATATTGATAAAGCAATTGATGAGGTATCAAAAGAGCTGAACTCTGCTGATAGTTCTGACGTAACTATAATTTGTTCTGGTAATAATGATATTGGAGAAATTGAAGCAATAAAGAAATTTGGAGAATCTAAAGGTTATAATATTGCTTTTTATGCAGATAATTTGAAAGACTTTGGTGATGTTGCTTCATATGATGAAGTTGCAGGTGCAGACAAAGTCTTCGTAATTGGGGATTTGTTGTATGAAAATCCATTAATCGGAAGAAGAATTGTTCATGCAAAACAAAACGGTGCAAAAATCTATGCGCTGGGAAAAACCGAAAACTCAGTCACATTCAATATTGCCGATGAAACATCAAATTCTACAGTTCAGGAGTTTTTAGAGAATAATAAGGGAAATATTGATGATGCTTCCGTAATTGTGTTCAATTATGTTGATTCACAGGATGACTTGGATAAAATCGAAGCATTGGATTGTAAATGCTTGCCTGTATTCAGCAAATCAAATTCAAAAGGCACTTTTGGCATAATTGAAGCTAAATCATTAGATGAAATGCTTGAATTGTTGGAAAATACTAAAGTTCTATTGGTATTCAACGATGATATTGCTGATGAACTGGAATTTGATTTCGGAAGAATATCAAAAATTATCAGCTTCGTTCCATGTTCAAACAAAACAACCGAGATTTCAGATATTGTTGTTCCAATCAAAACATGGCTTGAAAAAGATGGATCATTTGTAAATGCAATGGGTGAAACCCAATCTTTCACAGCGGCAGTCGAATCAGATGCATTAAGTGAAATTGAGATAATTGAAAAATTAAACGGATAGTGATTTAAATGAGTTATGTTTTAGCAAAATCCCAAAATGATGATATTCACAGTGCAGGCGAATGTGGGGGAGCTGTAACAAGTATTCTTAAATATTTACTTGATGAGGAAATAGTTGACGGAGTTTTAGCGATAAGTCCTTGTGATGACGTCTATGACGGAATACCAACTTATGTAACTAATTCAGAAGATTTAATGAAAACCGCTGGTTCCTATCACTGTGCTCCAACAATGATTGGAGACCTTGTTCAAAAATACTTGTTTGACAAAAAAGTTGCAGTAACAGCAAAACCTTGTGACATGAGGGCTATCGAAGAGCTCATTACAAGACACAAAATCAATAAGGACAATATTTATGTCATCGGATTAAACTGCGGTGGAACCGTTCCACCTGTCGCAGGCAGAAAAATGATTGACTTATTCTATGAAGCAGACCCTGACGACGTTGTAAGCGAAGAAATAGATAAAGGACAGTTCATAATTGAACTTGCAGACGGTTCCGAAGAAGCTGTAAAAATCCACGACCTCGAAAACGAAGGATACGGACGTCGTACCAACTGTCAAAGATGTGATGTAAAAATCCCAAGAAAAGCAAACATCGCTTGCGGAAACTGGGGTGCTGAAGACGGTTGGACATTCATCGAAATCAACGATGAAAAAGGCCAAGAAATGATCGACGGTGCTAAAAAAGCAGGAATTTTGGAAACTAAAAATCCTGCTCAGCCAGCCATTGACGGCAGGGAAAAAGTAGAGGGTATCATGATTAAAATGGCCAAAAAGGTCCAGGATGCAACTTATCCAACAGTCAGTGAAATGGATGAATGGAGTCGCTGTATCAGCTGTTATGCATGCCGTGATGTCTGTCCGATTTGCTGGTGCTTTGAAAACTGTGAACTAAACAAGCCTTACTTCAAGGATGAACAGAACATTCCACCAACACCAATAGCGTTCCAGGGTGTCAGGCTGTCTCACATGAGTTTCAGCTGTGTAGACTGTGGACAATGCGACGACGTATGTCCAATGGACATTCCTGTTTCATTAATCTTTGACAAATTACAGAAAAAATACTACAATAGAACTGGTTATGTAGCTGGAGTTTCAGATGATATTAAACCTCCATTATACAGTCCAGAAAAAACCGAATTATGAGGTGATTTGATGTCTGATGATTTAAAAATAGTAGGTTTATTATGTAACTGGTGTTGTTACGGTGGAGCAGATACAGCAGGAACCGCACGTATGCAATACTCACCAAACATCAGAATTATTCGTGTAATGTGCTCTGGAAGAATCAACCCTTCAATGATTTTCAAAGCATTCCAGGAAGGAGCAGACGGAGTATTTGTAGGAGGATGCCATATTGGAGACTGCCACTATGATGCGGGTAACTACAAATGGTCCAGAAGATCAAAAATCGTTGAAGATATTCTTGAAGAGTTCGGAATCGAAAAGGAAAGATTCCGCCATGAATGGATCTCAGCTTCTGAGGGTGAAAAATTCCAAAAGACAATGGAGGAATTTCATAATACCTTAACAAAACTCGGTCCATTAGAATTGTAATCATCGAATATTATCAATATCTGGCCATATAGTTGAATAGTTATTTATTAAATAACTATTCTTCTCTTCTAATTGTCTTTCTAAGATTAGTAATGCGTTACTAATGTTAGAAAGATAGTCGAATAGAGATATTTGATTATTTTTCAAATTAATTATTCTATGTTGATTAAATCATCATTAGCCAATAACTATTAATTGAGAGCATAACAATTCTTAGTTATTAATTTCTCCATCGATATAGAATTAATTAAAAGACGAAATTTGTATGATATAAATATAGGTTTCATTCACTGTCTACAATAGCTATTGAAGTTATTTCTCCTAATCTTTGATAGCTATTTTTATATTTTAACTGTTTTTTTTTTGCCAAAGTATCACTATTTTGTCTCATGTATATAATTAGGAAAATGAAGTATTTTATTTCATTTTTGTTGGTATTGGCGCTTTTGAGAATTTAATGCGTATCAGCAGCTAATATAATAGAAGACAATAATTTAATCGAGAAAAATCAAGGTAACTCTTAAAAATGTTAACAAGAAATACCTGAAAAACAAGAAGGTTTACCTGAAATTTAACAAGAAGACTTTCAAGGCTAAAACCCACAAGAAGGGTGTTGTGACTTTTACCATTAAGAAAAACGTCTACAGTAAACTTAAGGTTGGCAAGAAATACGCTTACCAGGTCATCTACATTAAGGATAAGGTGATAAAATCCATAAAGTTTAAAAAATAAAGGGTAATTTTAAATTCCTTTTATTTTCTTTTTTTGATTCATATCAAACTGTTATTTACGAATTTTTGTAATGTTAATCAGATTTTCTCTGATAGTTTTCTTTTTAACCACTCTAATGATTTACATTCGTAACTATCGTCTGTAATGTTTTCATCATGATGCGTTTTTCGAAAAGGTAGGGTTTATAAAATCAATACTTGCTTTTTTTAATTTAATTTTATTGGTCAAAATTAACATTAACGCAGACCATTTCACAATTCAATTTGTTTTTTAAATAGGAATATACATAAAACTGTTTGAAAAGCAAGTTTTAGTTAACTTATGGTATGTTAATGTGATTTAAGTTATGGTTGATAGATAATATTTTTTTCATAATTTTTGAATATTATATATAATAGTATTTATCGAAACTATTTTATCTTTAAAATGCAAGAATACCACAACTTCTGCAAGTTGTGGATGAATTGCACTATGGGGTGTACTGTCTTTTTTAATTAATTTTATTGTGTTTTATTTTATTTGCGTTTTTTTTGAGGCTATTTTATGTCATGAATTTTTATTCAGTATACTTTT
>NZ_JAXJXF010000140.1:0-12717 GCF_036307625.1 Methanobrevibacter sp. | reverse complement strand
TGTGGATAAGGCTGTTAATGATGTTTTAGTTTATTCTTCTGATGTTGTTTATGGTGAAAACTCCATTATTGTTGTGTTTGCTGATGTTGATGGTGAGTATGCTGTCGTTATAGGTGATGGTAGGTTCATTGTTGATGTTTTAGATGGTGTGGGCAATGTTGAAATTGCTTTGGATGCTGGCAGTTATGACATCATCGTTGAGTATGTGAATGATAATTATGTAAATAATGTGACTTCTGTTCCGTTTACTGTTTCTAAAGCGGATGTTACTTTGAGTGTTGAAATTTTTGATAAGGTTTATGGTGCTAATGTTACTGGTAATGTATTTGCTAGTGTTGATGGTGAGTATGGTGTTGTTATTGGTAATTATGAGGTTCCTGTCATTGTTAAGGATGGTATTGGAAGTTTCGATGTCGGATTCTTGAATGTCGGCAACTACACTGCTTTCGTAAGCTTTGAAGGTGATGACAATTACAATCCTACAGAAAATGAAACTGCTTTTGAAGTTGCTCAAACTGGAACTAATTTCAATATTATTGCTAATGCCACTGTGATTACTTATGGTGATGTGATTAGCATTACTCAGGGTCTTCCTGGTGATGCAACAGGTACTGTAACATATAAATTTTCTAATGGTACAATGATCAATGTTTTAAGCGTCAATGAATCATATATATTGTCTGGTTTGAATGTGGGGTCTTATGTAATTCATGCTAATTATTCTGGTGATGATAATTATGCTCCTGCTCAAGACAGTATAACAATAACCGTTGGCAAGGCTGTTAATGATGTTTTAGTTTATTCTTCTGATGTTGTTTATGGTGAAAAATCTGATGTTGCTATATTTGCTGATGCTGATGGTAAGTATGCTATTGTTGTCGGCGGTAAAAAGTTCATTGTTGATGTTGTAGATGGTAGGGGCAATGTTGAAATTGCTTTGGATGCCGGCAGTTATGATATTATCGTTGAGTATGTGAATGATAATTATGTAAACAATATAACCTCTACTCCGTTTACTGTTTATAAAGCATATGTTTCCGTAAGTATTGAAGTTTTAGATAAGGTTTATGGTGCTGATATTGCAGGTAATGTATTTGCCAGTATTGATGGAGAATATAATGTGAGAATTGGTAAATTCGTAACATCTGTCATTGTTAAAAATGGTATTGGTGAATTTGACGCTGGTATTATGGGTGTCGGCATTTATGAAGCTTCTGTAAGTTTTGAAGGCAATGACAATTATGCCTCTGCCGTTAATAAAACTTCATTTGAAGTTGCTCAAACTGGAACTAATTTCAATATTATTGCCAATGCCACTGGGATTGTTTATGGTGGTGTGATTAGCATTACTCAGGGTCTTCCTGGTGATGCAACAGGTACTGTAACATATAAATTTGCTAATGGTACATTAATCAAAGTTTTAAGCATCAATGAATCATATGCATTGTCTGATTTGAATGCAGGGTCATATGTAATCTATGCTAATTACAGTGGGGATAGTAATTATGCTCCTGCTCAAGACAGTATAACAATAATTGTGGATAAGGCTGTTAATGATGTTTTAGTTTATTCTTCTGATGTTGTTTATGGTGAAATTTCCAATGTTGCTGTATTTGCTGATGTTGATGGTGAGTATGCTGTCGTTGTTGGCGGTAAAAAGTTCATTGTTGATGTTTTAGATGGTGTGGGCAATGTTGAAATTGCTTTGGATGCCGGCAGTTATGACATTGTCGTTGAGCATGTTGATGATAATTATGAAAATAATGTGACTTCTGTTCCGTTTACTGTTTCTAAAGCAGATATTACTTTGAGTGTTGAGGTTTTAGATAAAGTTTACACTGCTGATGTAACTGGTAATGTATTTGCAAGTTTGGATGGCAATTATACTGTTATTGTCGGAGATAATGTTGTTAAAGTCGCTGTTAAAAACGGCATCGGTTCATTTGATCTTGGCAGTTTAAGTGCTGGAAGTTACTCTGTTCGCGTGATATTTGAGGGTAATGAAAACTATAATGTTAATTCAAATACCACAAGCTTTGAAGTTGCTCAAACTGGAACTAATTTCAACATTATTGCTAATGCTACTGAAATTGTTTATGGTGGTGTGATTAGCATTACTCAGGGTCTTCCTGGTGATGCAACAGGTACTGTAACATATAAATTTGCTAATGGTACATTAATCAAAGTTTTAAGCGTCAAAGAGTCATTTGTATTGTCTGGTTTGGATGCTGGAAGTTATGTGGTTTATGCTGATTACTCAGGTGATGGCAGTCATGATTCTGCTCGTGACAGTATTACAATAATTGTGGATAATGCAATTAATAATGTTGTTGTTAGTGTTGAAAACGTGACTTATCCGGATAATGTCACCATTAATGTTCTTGCGGATATTGATGGAACTTATCTGATTACTGTTGCGGGAACTACATTGGAAGTAAGTGTTGTAAACGGCGTTGGCAACTGGACTATGGCATTGGCGGTTGGAAACTACACTACAATTACCAAAATTGAGCTTCCAAATTATGATACTGTAGTTAAAGAAGCTGCATTTAGTGTTTTGCCGGTTGATGATTATGATTTCGGTATTGGGACTGTGGATAAAACCATTGTTTTCCATGCGCCGGCTGATGCAACAGGCAATGTGACTGTGACAATTGGAAATAAAACATATGTTGCATCATTGGTCAACGGCAGTGCAAAGATTACTGTTCCGGAATTGGGCAATGGAGTAAATAATGTTGTTATTTCATATTCCGGTGATAACAAATATGCTCCAAGAGGTTATTCATCTAATGTAACAATTGAAACTAAAATCATAGCTTCTAATATGGTTCGAGGATACAATAGTGGTGTCGATTATCAGTTTAAAGTTGCTGACATTAATGGAAATCCGATAGCAAACAAAAAGGTTAAGATTAAAATCAAAAACAAATCTTACACTGTTAAAACCAATGATAAGGGAGTTGCAAAACTTAATGTGAAATTATCTGTGGGATCCTACAAGGTGATAATTATCAATCCTGACACTGGTAAGACAGTGACTAAAACTCTTAAGATTGTTAAAAGGCTATCTGGAAATAAAAACATTGCCAAATACTATAACAGTAACTTCAAATACAAATTTAAGGTCATTGGCAATAATGGTAAGGCTGTTGGAAAAGGAGTGAAAATTAAAGTCAAAATAGGTAAGAAAATCTACAGGCTCAAAACAGACAAGAAAGGTGTTATTACCATCAAGTTAACTAAGAAGTTTACTCCTAAAAAGTATACCCTTAAGGCAACATACAAAGGATATTCCATTAAAAACACTATTAAAGTAAAACAGGTAATATCCAGTAAAAAAGTAGTTACAGTCAAGAAATCTGCTAAAAAACTCGTCTTGAAAGCAAAATTGAAACAAGGCAAAAAGGTTCTTAAAAAGAAGACAGTGACATTCAAATTTAAGGGTAAAAAATACAAAGTGAAAACCAACAAAAAAGGTATTGCAAAAGTAACCGTTAAGAAAAATGTCATTAAGAAACTTAAGGCAGGCAAAAAGTATAGATATGCAATTACTTACTTGAAGGATACCGTAAAAAGAACAGTTAAAGTAAGAAGATAATCTTTTTTATCTTCTTCTATTTTTTTTAATTTTTTGAAATAATATTCCTGCCCAAATGCTTATTTTCGGGCATGATAAAATTGATGTTTGCAATTATAAACTTATTTTAATGAGCTACACATTCAATTATTTTATTTTGCCTTTTAATCTGTATCTTTTTTCTAACTTGGTATTTCTTGAAAAGTTTTATTATATATTAGTATAAAAAATATACTTGCTGTTATATTTAAAAACTAGTATTGAAGGGATTGCTATTTTTTTCAGCGTGTACTAAAATTTAGAGAGTTGTTTAAATGAATTATGATTTAATTATTGCCAGATATGGTGAAATAGGGCTTAAAAGTCCTAAAATAAGGTCACGTTTTGAAAGAAAGCTAGTTAAAAATATTAAGGCTACTTTTGATTGTGATGTGGATAGAAATCAGGGAAGAATATATATTCATCCTAAGGATTTTGAAGATGGTGTAGAAAAGTTAAACAGAGTATTTGGTGTTGTGTCTTACTCTCCAGCTACTTCAACACGTACAAGTTATGAAGACATTGACAAGACATTAACGGAATATGTTGAAGAATTAATCGGGGAAGGTTTGATTGATGAAAACACCAAATTTGCAATTAAATGCCGTCGTGTAGGAAAGCATGACTTTACTTCACAGGAAATGGCAGCTCACTGTGGAGGTGTTGTAAGAAATGTTGTTTTGGCTCCCGTTGACTTGACAAATCCTGATTTGACAATATTTGTTGAAGTAAGGGATGATGACACTTACATTTTTCATGAAAAAATAAAAGGTCCTGGCGGATTACCGTTGGGAACCCAGGGAAAAGTTGTCGTGCTGCTTTCAAGCGGTATAGACTCTCCGGTTGCAGCATATCTGATGATGAAAAGGGGTTGTGAAGTTGTAGCTTTACACTGTAACAATGACCCATTTTCAGGTCCAAAAGTTACTGAAAACTTTAATCTATTGGTGGATCAGCTTAATATTTATGCCAAAGGCACTCCTATTAAAAGGAGAGTTGTTGATTATGGTGAATATTTGAGCGTTGCTAAAGAGAAGGCTCCCGAGAAAATGACCTGTGTTTTATGCAAATCTGGAATGTATAGGATAGCTGAAAAATTGGCTCTTAAATTGGGTGCTGATGCAATTGTTGATGGAAGCAGTGTAGGTCAAGTTGCTTCACAGACTTTATCAAACATATTGGCGACTAGATATGGTGTGGATATGCCTATTTTATCTCCATTAATTGGTTTGGATAAAGAGGAAATTACAGAAATTGCTAAAACGATTGGGACCTTTGAAATATCTAAAATCGATGATGGGGGATGCAGTGCTGTTCCAAGATATCCTGAAACCCGTGCTGATTTAGAGCGTGTTAAAAAAGCATGTGAAGACATGAATCAGGATGTTGAAATCGAAAAGGCTTTTGATAATATTAGAAGACTCGATTGAGTTTTCGTATTTTCTTTTTTTTTAAGTTTTATGACTTGGCGAAATATATGCTTGCATATGGTTTTAGCTATTTTTTCATTTTTTTCTTCTGCTTTGTTGTGCTATTCTCTGTGTAGTCTTCCTTTATTTTCATATTTATATGTTAATGTTTGATATTGTTTGTTTTTAGATTCGTTTTATACGAATAGTTCGTTATTATAGTGGCTTTTTCAAGAGGGTATAGTTATTAATTAAGTGGCTTTCATGTCACATTAACTTTTTATTTAGAAAAATTTAATTTTCAATTGGTGATAATATGCCAGTTATAAGTTTTGATATAGGAGAATTAACAAAAGAGCAAAAAGAAATTTTAGCAAAAGAATTCAGCGAATCCGCTTCAAGAGTCACAGGCCTTCCGATAGAAATGATATATGTGCTGTTCAACGAAAGGAAATTTGACAATGTTGGAGTCGGTGGTGTTCTTTTAAGTAATCAGGAATAGATGGATTTTTAAAAATTCATTCTTTTCATTTTAAATCCAATATTTCCTTATACATTTCTTTCAATTCTATTTTTTCATATTCCGAATAATGTTCGTTGTCGACATCCGTTTCAAGAGCAAACAGTAACAGTTCATAGAATACCTTATTCAGTGACCTTCCCTTTTTGGTTAGGAAATATTGGGTATTTTTTGGATCATTGCCCTCATTTGTCTTGTAAATAAGGCCATTATCCTGCATTGTCTTAAGGCATCTTGACAGTGCCTTGTTGTCCAGTGAGGGTCTGTTGACTTTAAATTCATTGAAATGGCTTTTTCCTAAAAACAGGTCTCTTAAAACATGCAGTGTCCACTTGTTGCTCATGAATTTGAGAGTGTCTTCCAGGGGGTTTCGCTCATACTTTTTTTCGTAATATGCAAGTTTTTTTGGATTTAAAGTCATGTTTATTGTTATATATGTTTTAATATTAAGTTTTTTAGATGTCATTGATGCCACTTTATCTTTAAATACCCTATTTTTTAAATATTTGATTAGAAAATTTTAATTGGTGCGATAATATGAATGATAATGAGATAGTCATGACTAAATTCCTGGCGATACTGTTTGCGATATGTTCAGGTCTTGCAATAGGTAATCTGTACTGGGCCCAGCCGTTGCTTGTCCAGATAATGGATGGTTTCGGTCTTCCCGCAGCAAATGGGGGACTTCTGGTTACTGCAACCCAAATAGGCTATGCGATGGGAATTCTCTTTATTTTGCCTTTGGGCGATTTTGTTCGAAGAAAACGTATGATAGCTATTGTAATGGTTCTGTCCGTATTGGCTTTGGTCTCCTGTGCCATATCTCCTTCATTTATCATATTGTCACTGTCACTCTTCAGTATGGGGATTGTAACAATTTCCGGTCAAATCATATTGCCTCTTGCAGGGGATTTGAGCCGTGAGGATGAACGTGGCCACATCGTTGGAATTGTATCATCCGGAATAACAACCGGTATCCTCTTTTCAAGGTTTGTAAGTGGCATCATTGCAGGATTTTGGGGATGGAGATCAGTTTATGTAATAGCGGCCGCCTTGAATCTGGTCATGGTTTTGGTAATGATTTATGTATTGCCGGAAATTCCTGCAAAAAACAAATTTAAATCATATGGGAAACTTTTGGCAAGTGTTTTCACCACCTTTAAAAATCATAGGTCCTTGCCGAACATATTACTGCACTCAGGACTGATATTCGGTTTGATTTTCAACATATTCTGGACTTCCTTAACATTTCTTCTGTCCGCAGATCCATTTAACTATAACACGTTCCAAATTGGGCTTGTAAGTCTGGCAGGTCTTGCAGCGGCAGTATTTGGTGTGGGAATCGGAAAATTGCAGGACAAAGGCTTGAGCATACCTGCGCTCGGAGCGTTCATTGTGGTTTGCCTTGTTAGTATGGTGTGCGGCTTTGCATTCAGTGATTCAATAATTGCCATTGTGATTGTTGCAGCGGTACTTTCAGTTGCAGTTCAGGGAGTAAGCGTCTTGACCCAGACAAGATTGTTTAACTTATCTCAGGGTGAGCGCAGCAGACTGAATACGGTTTTTGTTGTGAATAACTTTATATTTGGGGCTGTCGGAAGTGCTCTTGCATCTCTTTTATGGTCATTGGGGGGATGGTCATATGTAATGATGGCAGCTAGTGCGGTTTCTGTTGCGGCATTGATTGTCTGGTTGTTTTCAAGAAGTAAATTTAAATATGCTGATGAATCATTGGATAATTAGTTATTTTTGCTTCCAATATCTAATTTTTTAAATTTTTCTTTCTATTAATTATATATTTGAGTTTTAGTGGGCAAATCGATAAGTATTCGAACTATATCATACGTTTTATACGAATTATTCGTATTTTTATAGATTTTGTCTTTGGGAAATTTCTTTTATAAAAATTGCTCTACTTTTGTAAAATTGCTTTAACTTTATAATATTGTATTCATTTAAAACAAAAAGCTTATAAAATTCGTAATTTAAAATAATATTAAATTAAATTTTTTAAAATATAAAATAAAGGTTTTAAAAATGAGAGATTATTCTATTGAAGAGGCAATTGAAATAATTAATTCCTGTGATGAATCGTTCATGCCTGATACTAAACATTTTGATGTTAGGAATATTCAACGGATTGGAGATTTTGGCTTAATCTTTGAAACATTCTTACACAATCCATTAATGGGGATTATCAAGCAAGATTACAATAAATTTCGATTATATTTTGAACACAATCAGAGACCTACAAAAGATATATCATTAGTGATAGGTATAAATGATAATAAAGATGTGAAGTTTGTAACTGTTATGGAAACTTATAGAAATCAAAGGGTGAGAAAATGAACAACAAAGTAGTATATGATTATGACCGTCAAGGAGACTCATTATTCATATATTGTGTGGATGATTATGAATATGAAGTTTCACTTGAATTAGACAATGATGTGATTCTGGATATTGATAAAGATGGTAAACCTGTTGCATTTGAATTTCTAAATGCATCTAAAATATTCAATCTGGATAAAAGTCATTTTAATAATTTGACTAAAATTACTATTCAATCAATAATCACTGAAGAAGCTATAAATTTAAAAGTCAAATTAGCAGTTCCGGTCTATAATAAAACACAAACTTTTGGAATGAATAGAATCACAACTAATTTAAATGGTATTCCTGCTATTGAATCTGAACTGGTTACAGCATAACATTATTTACTCTTTAAACCACATAATTATTTAAAAATAATATGTTGAGATTTACTGAAAATTGATAATGTTGCGAACTATATCATACGTTTTATACGAACAGTTTCAAAAGCTCAACCGTCAGAAAAGAAATGGAATACATCTATAGTTCTACAAATTCTATGATATAGTGATATTTTCATTGCCTAAGATAATTATTTTAAAACTGTCTAATTTTCAAGTATGTTTTTTTTTAAATATTCTAGTAAAATCTTTCCTTTCATTTTCAATGTAAAAAAATATTTATTATTTACTATTTTCATTTATTGTTAATGAAATATTCATCTTTATGTGATTTAAATAAGTTATTTAGTAAACATAATATTGTATTCACTTTGAATATATTTTTACTTAATTATATAAAAAAGGTTTTTCATATGAAATATAAAAAACTGATGCTGGTAACATTGGTGTTGCTGGCTATTTTAACAATTGGAGCTGTCAGTGCAAGTGATGATGTCTCATCAGACAATCTGACAGTTAGTGAAGATGTCGACGAAGTGTCTGTTGATGCTTTTGTTGATGATGAAAAAATTTCTGAAAACAGTGAGAAGGAAGTTGTCGCTGTTTCAGATGATGAATTGGTATCTAATCGGGGAGGCATTGACGCTCTCAAATCTTCAGAAAGGGATATAATTTCTAATTCAACAGATATTAATTTTAATGTGATTAGCATTTCTGCTTCAGATATTTATGAAGGTGAAAATGCAACTGTTATTTATCATGGGCCAGATGGTGAAGTTCAAATAACTGTTTCAAATCAAACTTTTTCTTTAATTGCTAATGGTGGTGTTGGAACTTTAGAACTTTATGATTTGCCTGTTGGATATTATTCTGTAACTTGCGGAAGTGCAAGTACTGCTTTTAATGTATTGCCTCGAGAAAATGAAGGTGAGGAAAACTCTTTTGAACTTTGGCTTGATGATGATTCACAAGGATTTGATGTTTCTTCTCCAGATTTAAGTGGATATTTCATAGCTGCTCTCACTGTTCCAGAGAACATGAATGGAAATATTTCTATTGTGGCTGAAGAGGATATATTTTTATTTAATAAAGCTTTAAATGATTTTAATCCTAATCATATTAGAGATGATCATATATATGATATTTCCTTAAGTGATAACGGCAGGTATATTTTCGAAGATATCGATGATGGAACCGTATTCAGATTTGCTTTTTTAGACGAGGAAGGTAATGAAATATGGAATGGTGCTAACTATAAATTAGTGATTAATGAGAATATTATTAGATTTGAATCGGATGCTCACAATCCTGGAGATCATGTTAGTATTGATGTGTCTGGTGATGAGTTATCCGCAAATGATGACAATAATTTTGTATGGATTAATCTTCCAAGTGATGTTACAGATGGTAAAGTAATTGTAACCAGTGGAGATTACACTTTATTCGAGGAATCAGTCAACTTTGAAGAAGGCACTCACTGGTGGAGGGAGAGTGATGGACATTATGTCTGTTCATTTTCACCAAATAGCTTAACTAATTGGAATAATCTTTCAGATGAGGATATTGTTGTTTTCGCGTTTTTAGATGAAGACGGCAATGAAGTTGCAAGCAAGGAGTACAAGATTTTTTTAGGTGAAAACACTATCAGATTTGAAGAATTAAACTCTGAAGATGATGAACTTTACATTGGTATTTGGGATGAAAACGATGAAAGAGGAATTCTTTACACAGATGCTGAAGGCAATGTAATATCAATTGATGCTCCAAGAGATTATGAAGGAGCTATTTTCCACATATATGTAAATGATGATGAAGTGGTGTCATGGGAAGTTGAATTCGATGATGAAAATGACAGAACATACAATGATTGGGATTTGGAAGCGTTAGGAATCTCTCAAGCAGGAGACTACACCATTGCAGTTGAATTTGGTAATGGTGAATATTCTGAAATCCTTTTAAATAAGACAATAAGCGTATCTGAATTTAATGAAGATGTTTTCAGAGCAATGATTCAATTTACTACCGAAACCATGAGATTATATGTTCCTCAAAATGCTGAAGGTACTGTAACAATTATTACAGAAAAAGAAACTGATGATGATTTGGAACAAATTCATGAAGAAATTTATGAAATTACTTCACAGGATTATGGTGAATGGAAAGTATGGGCTTTAAGTGATTTGGGATTTGAAGCTGACGGTGCATTCAGAATATTCACTCTTACTGTTACAAATGCTGATTCTGAAGTATATCGTTATAGGATAGGTCATGTTGACGGTGAAGAACAAGAGGATGGCGAAAAAGAATTTTTAGAAGACATTATATTCGAATTCAACACTCAAGATGAAGATGGATACATATTTGAAAAGGTTTCATATGTTGATGTGGGTCGTGTATTTATTCCGCAAAAAGATGAGTTTGACGGTATTGAAGTAACTCTTCATATAATTTTAAATGGGCAGGAATATGAAACTTTAAATGTGCGTGATCTTTATGGATTCTACAGTTCAAGTCGACATGCGCTTGGATTTGAAGTTCCTTTGGATATGACAAAATTCAAAGATAAGGATATGCTGACTTTCCGTCTTGAAGCTAAATTTGGAAATGGGGAATCTGCAATTACAGAAGATAACGAATATAATGATATCATTTTAGAAGATAATGGTACATATTTCATTGGACATGATGATATTGATTTAAAACGCCTAGAATTTGATGCATTCTATGGTAATCTAACTACAGGAACCACAAACGATCCTGAACTGATGGGTCCTAAATTTGATGGTAGATTTGTTATTATAACAATATCCAATGCACTTAATATAACTGAAGGAACTGTAACTGTTAATGACGGCACAACTGACATATTTTCAAAATCCTTGTCTGAATGCGATAAGGAATATGACTATGGAAGTGTAGGTTATACATACTTTATCGGACTGGATGAAATTATGGACATGCTTCCTGAAGGTAAAGACATATTGGTCAGCTTTACTTATGGGGTCAATTCATTAATCCAAAAACGTATCCGATTTGATGACTATCTCTATAAGGTTGTTCTAAAAGAGGATATAGAAAAACAGTTCCACTTTGAAGTTTCAGATGATTTGATATTGCATGAATCTGATACTGCAATACATCTCTGGTCAGATTCAAACAGACAATCCATCTACATTGATCTTGGTGGAGGATATTTCATTATATATGTAAACGGAAAAAAAGTTGAGAATTTAGGAAATGTAAGCTTCAATACCTGGAAAGATAATTTCAATTGGAGAGAAGAAGATGATGATTATAAGGATAGATTTGCTCCTGATGAAGAGGCATTTCTAAGTTATGTCAGAAGTTACTGGGGAAGAGAACTTGAACTCTTCCGTTTAACAGGTCATGCTCAAGGAGCTCCTGAACTGGATATAACATTGGCTGATTTGGGAATTAACGAATCAGGTACTTATAATATCAGAATTGTTCACTACTCAAGTGTTCCTGGCGGTTTGGATGACCATTCAAATATTGGTGAATATATTGATGGTGTATATGCTGAAGAATATTTCAGTCCTGACTATACTGAAGTATTTAATGGAAACATTACATGCAATCTCAATCCGGATTATGCGGGAGTTGTAATTCTTAATGAATCCAGATATCAATATGGTGTGCCGTTCCTGTTCACTTTCAAATTCGGTGATAATGTACTCTCTGAATCCAACAGAATATTAATTTATATTAATGATGAATTGGCATTCAATTGCACCACTTTATTCTATGCGGAAGATGACGATGGTGAAATGGAACTTTGTGACTTGTGGAAAGTTACCCCTGGAGAATTCAATAAAGAATTATTAAATGAATATGGATTCCTTGATGTTGGTGATTATAATGCTGTTGTCTATTTGGTTAAAGGTAGTGATGAGTCTGTTGAAATCGGCAGCGGCACTTTCACAGTTGTAAAACAAAAAGGAGACATGAATTTCACAATGGGTTCAACCACTGAAGATGGTGACGTGCACACCGTAATTTACGCAGATATTCCTGAAGGTGATTGGGACGGTTATTCACTTGAAATTATCATTGGGGATTCTGAAAAAATTGTTCCTGATGTGGATGATGTTGATGACTGGTTCCCACGCTGGTACAATGAATATGCAATATTCAAAGACAATCAAATCTATTCCAAAGAATCTTTAGAAGACATCATCGGTAAAGGACCAGTTGCAATAGATTTAGGTGTTCTTGATGAAGGTACACATATTCGGGTAGAATTTGGCCATGGTGAAGAAACAGTTTATGGAGACTGGGACTTCTATCAAAATGACTTCACTGTTAAAGCTGCTTCTGTT
The DNA here is from genome assembly GCF_036307625.1 of Methanobrevibacter sp. GTDB lineage: Archaea > Methanobacteriota > Methanobacteria > Methanobacteriales > Methanobacteriaceae > Methanocatella. The sequence continues at coordinate 115 of NZ_JAXJXF010000140.1, read as the reverse complement.
CCTGCTGATTCTAACTTAAAGATTACAGTAGAAAACATCAATTTCGGTGAAACTGCTGTTGTCAATATTGAAATGGATGAAGCAGTCAACGGTGAAGTTTTAGTTAGTGCTGGTG
>NZ_JAXJXF010000139.1:0-15637 GCF_036307625.1 Methanobrevibacter sp. | reverse complement strand
CTGTTGTTGATGTTAATGGTGAGGTTGTCTTTACTGTTAATGTTACTAATAATGGTCCGTCTAATGCTACTGGTGTTAGAATTACTGATGTTGTTCCTGTTGGATTTGAGTTTGTTGGGTCTAATGCTACTGGTTATGATAGTGCTACTGGTTTGTTAGTTGTTCCGTTGATTAAGGCTGGTGAGTCTTATGTATTTACTATTACTCTTAAGGCGATTGTTGATGGTAATTTAACTAATGTGGTTAATGTAACATCAAATGAGAATGTTACTGTTAAATCAGATAATGTTTCAGTTAATGTTACTCCTGTGGTTAATTTAACTGTTGTGAAAGTTGTTGAGGGTGATGATGATGCTACAATTGGTGATGTTATTACTTATACTATTATTGTAACCAATAATGGTCCGTCTAATGCTACCAACATTAAGGTTATAGATATTCCTGATAAAGGTTTAAAAATACTTGGTGATAAATATGAGACTGTCATTGGATTTTTGGAAAGCGGTAATTCTACTAACATTACTATTCAGGTCAGAACAACTGCTAAAGGTACTTATATGAATTATGTAAATGTTACCTGTGACCAGAATAATACTGTTAAATCTGCTAATGCTAGTGTGTATGTTTATGAAACAGATATGAAGATTAATAAGACTGCAAATGTCTCAGATGTTTACGTAGGTGATCTTGTTAACTTTACTATCTCTGTTAAAAATCATGGCAAGTCAAATGCTACTAATGTTCACATTATTGATGAATTAAACAGTGCATTTGAGTTTGTTGACGCTAGTGCAGGCTACACAAGAAACGGTCAAACCGTTACTTGGAATGTTCCTAAATTGGCTAATGAGACTTCATACTCTGTATGGATTGTAGTTCGCGTAATAACCAATGGTACATTTGATAACGTTGCTCATACTAACTGTAGTGAGGAAGACACTGTTAAAAATACTACTTCAACTGTTAATGTTGCTCCTGTGGTTAATTTGACTGTTGTTAAGTCTGCTGATGTGTCTGTTGTTGATGTTAATGGTGAGGTTGTCTTTACTGTTAATGTTACTAATAATGGTCCGTCTAATGCTACTGGTGTTAGAATTACTGATGTTGTTCCTGCTGGATTTGAATTTGTTGGGTCTAATGCTACTGGTTATGATAGTGCTACTGGTTTGTTAACTGTTCCGTTGATTGAGGCTGGTGAGTCTTATGTATTTGCTATTACTCTTAAGGCTGTGACTAATGGTACTTTGACTAATGTGGTTAATGTAACATCAAATGAAAATGCTACTGTTAAAGGTGGTAATGTGTCTGTTAAAGTGATTCCTGTGGTTAATTTAACTGTTGTGAAAATGGTGAATACTGATGATGCTTTAGTTGGTGATAATGTTACTTTCACAATTATTGTGACTAATAATGGTCCGTCTAGTGCTACTAATATCACAGTTCGTGATATTCTTGATACTGATGGATTTGAGTTAGTTAGTGGTAATTTAACTACTATTATTCCAGTTTTAGAAAGTGGAAAATCAGAAGTAATCACTATTGTGGTTAAAACTAATAAGACTGGTACATTCGTGAATAGTGTTGAGGTGACTTGTGATCAAAATGATACTGTTAAAACTTCAAATGTGAGTGTTAGTTCCTATGAAACAGATTTAAAAATTAATAAGATTGCTAATGCAACTGATGTTGCTGTAAATGGTCTTGTTAACTTTACAATTTCTGTTAAAAATCATGGAACTGCTAATGCTACTGGTGTTCATATTATTGATGAATTGGACAGTGCATTTGAGTTTGTTGATGCTAGTGCTGGTTATAAGTTGTCTGGTAATACTGTTACTTGGAATGTTTCCAGAATTGCTAGTGAAGACACATATTCTGTATGGATTGTTGTCCGTGTATTGACTAATGGTACATTTGATAATGTTGCACATACTAACTGTAGTGAGGAATCAACTATTAAAAACAGTACAGCAACTGTAAAAGTAACTCCTGTAGTTAACTTAACTGTTGTTAAAATCGCTGACGTGAAAATTAGCACAATAGGTGGTGAAATCACATTTACAATTACTGTAACCAATAACGGTCCTTCCAATGCTACAAATGTTGTAGTGGAAGATATCCTGCCAAGTGGTTTACAAATAATAAGTGGAGATTTAAATACTACTATTGCATTATTAGAAAGTGATGAATCCAAAGTCATTACAATTAAAGCAAAAGCTGTATCAACCGGTAATCTTACAAATGTCGTTTCAGTTTATTCAAATGAAAACGCAACTATAGTTGAATCAGATGTTACTGTCAGAGTATTTGATCCTAAATTATCCATTATTAAAACTTCAGGTAACGAGTATGTATATTCAGGTAACCAAACTACTTTCACAATTAAAGTGACTAATGATGGTGATATGGTGCTTACAGGTGTCTTTGTTGAAGATAAAATACCAACTGGTTTAATTTACGACCATTTCATCGGCACTAATTGGGCTTATGATGGAACCAAGTTCCATTATGATGGTTCTTTAGCTGTTGGTGAAACTGTTGAATTGACAATTGTCGTGAATACAACTGGAAGCGGTAAATTTACAAATGAAGCTACTGCAGGTTCCGATCAAACTTCAACTTCAGCTTCAAATGCTAGTGTTATTGTATACACTCCTGCATTGACTGTACGTGAAATATCAAATAATCCACGTGCTTTAGTTGGACAAGAAGTTAGTTTCACTGTTGTTGTTACAAATATTGGTGACTGCGAGTTGACTGGTGTTTACACTCTAAACAACTTCCCAGAAGGTTTAATATACAACGGTTATGATGGAGATATGTGGAATAAATTAACTAGTGGAATTTTAGGTGCTCCTAGTGGTGCGTGGACTCAAGATGGTAATAAGTTCAGTTATTCAGGTATTTTAAAACCTGGAGAATCTGCTAATTACACATTATACTTCACAACTACTGCTGTGGGCATATTTACTCCGGAAGTAATTGCTAATTCAGATTTAACCAGTGGTGCTTATTCAAATAACACTACTGTAGTTGTTGAACCTAAACTTGAATTGAAACAGGAGATTGACAAATCAACCGTTGATGTAGGAGAAAAGGTAACTATCAAAGTCACCGTAACAAATGTCGGCGGCTGTGATTTAGGCAATGTTTATGTAATCGAACATTTCCCTGAAGGATTGAAATACGACAGCTTCAAAGGTGAAGGATGGACCAAAGTGGGTAATAAATTTATCTACTCTGGTGTTTTAGGTGTTGGTGAAAGTGCAAGCTTTGAAATGGTCTTCTACGCTACTAAAGAAGGTTCTGTAATAAATTCTGTTGTTGCAGGATCAAACATGACTGATGAAATCGGTGATGATGTTGATGTAGAAGTGGTTAATAAAACTAAACCTCATCCAAGACCTCATCCTAAGCCTGAGCCTCGTCCAGAACCTCGTCCAGAGCCTACTCCGGAAAATGAAACAGTTAAACACAAACCTGTTAGCGAACCTGCAACTATGCACGCTACTGGTAATCCAATAATTTTATTGTTATTGGCAATTATGGCTATTATAAAATTAAGAAGACGTAAACACTAAAATTAAAACTTTAGGGAGTTTCTACTCCCTCTACTATTTTTTTTAAATATTTTTTTCAATACTTTTTAAAACCCTATTTTTGCAACATCTTTTTATATTATAAATATTATAAATAACTGTAATCTATACATTTTAACATTTTTGTGTTGTTAAATTGTTTTAAAGGAGGAAATAGTTTGAAAAAAATTAAACTTGTTGCATTGCTGTCAATTTTTTGCATATTTCTAGTGATGCCGATGGCATTTGCAGGCGATAATGAAACAGCTCTTGCAAGCGTTAATTCAATTCAAGACAATGTAGTCTCTATTTCCAATAAGGATGTTTCATATTTTGAAATTTATTTTGATTCAAGTGTAGAAAATGACACTGGTGACGGGTCACAGTTTAACCCATATAGGGATTTGAAAAGCGATCGTATTGTCGACAATTCCAAGGTTTATTTTGCAAACGGAAGTTATGAACTGAATAGTCAGATTTCTGCAAAGAATCTGATTATGATTGGAAGCAATCCTTCAAATACATCTATTGAGTATAATCGTGGAGATTATGGATTTTCATCTTCAAGCGCACTGACTATTCTTAATTTGACTTTAATAAACTGTAGAATAGAGAATACTGGAGATTTTACAGCCTCAAATACGATTTTTAAGGATGCATATCAGGGTGCTATACTCTCTTCATCTAAAACATCTAAGGTCACATTAAACAATTGTACCTTTTCTAATAATTATCAAAGTTCTACCTCTTCATATGGTGGTGCAATATCCCTTAGGGGAGGCAATTTAACAATAAATGACACATTATTTGCCAATAACTATGCTTCTGGTGGAGGAGCAATCTATGTCAACAATGGGCGTTTAAATATTTTTAATTCACTGTTTATGGGTAATTATGCCACAGACTTGACAGGTGGTTCCATAAGAATTGAAAATGATGCACATGTTCTGATTGAAAATACAAGAATATGGGACGGATATTCCAAAGAAGATGCTGCCGGTGCAATCTATCTTAAGAATTCTTATTTAAAAGCTGATTACTTGGAAGTAGCTAACTGCTCATCCACTTTTGGAGGAGCAATAGTTTCTCTTGACTCAAATTTAACATTGTCAAATTTTGTTGGAAAAAATAATCGTGCAAAATATGACGGCGGAGCAATTTATGCATTATTCAATTCATTTTCAATAGTTGACTCAATATTGACCAATAATTCTGCAAGAAATGGTGGGGCAATGTATGTTGATGATGTTGAAAATTTCATAATACGTTCCAATAATTTCATTGGCAATGCCGCATTGAACATGGCAGGTGCAGTCTACACTGTTGGAAGTGAATTCTATTATGATTCAATTTACGATGAAGCTTTAAACAATTCTTTCATTGGCAATGATGTTTTTGAATCAAAATCCCATAATTTATTTATAGGCAATGGAAATTACTCTTTACTTAATTATAATTCATCTTATGTAGGAAATCTTCCTTCCTATTATAACTTAAGGGATTTGGGTTATGTGACTCCAGTCAAAGCCCAGGGAAACGGTGGAAACTGCTGGGCTTTTGCGACATTAGGTTCTCTTGAATCATGCATTCTGAAAGCCAGCGGAAAATCCTATGACCTTTCTGAAGAAAACATGAAAAATCTAATGTCCAGCTATTCCAGCTATGGATGGCCTATGGAAACCAACATTGGAGGATATGATAAGATGGGTACTGGATACCTTGCAGGATGGTATGGACCTGTTAGTGAAAGTGATGATGTCTACAATCCCTATTCAGAATTGTCACCAATTCTAACTGGATTGTTCCATATTCAAAATATTGTTTATCTGACTAGAACCAATTATACAAACAATGATGAAATTAAAAAAGCATTGATGGAGTATGGTGCTGTTGCAACAAGTATCTACTGGTCAAGTTCTTATTTAACAGATAAAAATTATTACTATTCAGGTTCCAATAATGCAAATCATGCAATAACCATTGTAGGTTGGGATGACAATTATTCACGTGACAACTTCAAAAACAAGCCTGCCGGCAATGGGGCATGGATTATTAAAAATAGCTGGGGAACCAAAGGTGGAGATGGGGGTTTCTATTATGTTTCCTATTATGATACTAAATGTGCTCAGATTAACAAGCCTCTATCAACTTACACATTCGTTTTAAATGATACACTTAAGCTTGATAAGAATTATCAGTATGACATTCCAGGATGGACTGATTTCTTCATTAATTCATCAAGCAAAGTATGGTACAAGAATAGGTTTGTTGCAACCGATGATGAGTATCTTGCAGCCGTTTCAACATATTTCCAAAAGAATACTAATTGGGATTTGTCAGTTTATGTCAACGGCATTTTGAAATTAAAAAAGTCAGGTGTTGCAGGGGTAAGCTATAAAACCATTGACCTGGGCCAGCTGATTCCACTTAAAAAGGGAGATCTTTTTGAAGTGATGTTTAAGATAACAGTTGACAGTGAAGCTGCAGTGCCTATTTCAGAGGCAGTTTCCCTGAACAGCGAATTCTACACAGAGGATATTTCATTCATAAGTTACGACGGCAAGACATGGAAAGATTTATATGATTTGGAATGGACTTATCCTGACCATACCTATGCATCTCAGGTAGCATGCATTAAGGCATTCACAGTCTTTGATAAAATTAATTCCCATGTTGAATTGAGGCTTGTGGACGATTACAATCCTGCTATCATCGAAGCTCGCGTTTATGGTGAGTATGGAAATCAGGTTAATGCAGGAAAAGTAATTTTCAGCATTGAAAACAAAAGCATTCCAGTTGATATTGTAAACGGGGTGGCTACTTTACAGTATAAGTTTAAAAACCCTAATGATAATATGATTGCAGCTACTTTTTATGGAACAGGCTATAACAGCAATTCATCCAACATTACAGCCAATGTTGATGGAGTTTATTTGTATGCTGATGATTTTGTTCACTTCTACGGACATATTGTTTACTCTGCCAAATTGACAGATAGGTATGACAATCCGGTAAGCGGCAGATCAGTTCTATTCAAAATAAACAATGATGAATATATTGGAGTAACAGAAAAGAATGGTATTGCTTCTGTTAATTTGAATTTGAAAGTAGGCAACTATACTGTTGATGTATCTTTTGATGATATGACTCTAACAAGAAACGTTTCCATTTTATCTACCATATCCTTGCCTTCCGCAGTTAAATATACTTTAAATTCTAAATATATTGTTACTTTAAAGGACAGTAACGGAAAGTTATTGAAAAACAGTGCGGTTGAAATAACAATCGGTTCAAGTAAATATGCTGTATATACTGATTCCAATGGTGTTTTAAACTATAATATCAATCTTAAAAACGGAAATTATGATGTTAAAATTAATAATTTGGCTAGCGGTGAGATTAAATCCCAGAAGATTAAGGTGGTTTCTCGCCTCTCTGGAAATGTGAATATTGTAATGTATTATGGTGCCGGCAAATATTATCAGGTACGTGCATATGATGACAATGGAAATGTTGCAAAAGGTGTGGAAGTGGTATTCACTTTCAATGGCAAAACATATAAAGTTAAGACAAATTCAAGTGGCTATGCAAAACTAAAGATATCCGCAAAAGTGGGCACTTATAAGATAACAGCAACATATATGAATTTCAAGGTTTCAAATAAAATAACCATCAAAACTGTTTTAATCACTAAGGACAAAGCTGTCAAAAAGGGCAAGGTTCTCAAATTCAACGTAAAGCTGTTGAATTCTGCAGGTAAGATACTGAAAAATAAGAAAGTCACAATTAAATTCAAAGGCAAAACCTATAAAGTCAAGACAAATTCAAAAGGCATTGCCACATTAAAGATTAAGGTTAATTATAAGGTAGGCAAATATAATATTAAGACTAGCTACGGAACTGCTAGTGTAATGAATAAAATAACTGTTAAAAAATAATCTAGTGAAATTATGTTCAAGAAGATTAATTTGATGATAATTCTACTTGTTTTCATCATGTTAATTCCAGTTTGTTTTGCAAATGATTTGCAAAGCGATGCAGTTGCTGCAAACGATACTTCAGATGCTAACGTGCAGATTAACGAATATTATTTCGATTCGAATGCCACTGAAGAGGGTAATGGTACTTTAGACAGTCCATTTAAATATTTGACTGAGGCGAGGGTTAAGGAAAATTACGTTCTTCATTTTGCAAACGGAGAATATAGTTTCACTTCTTCAAAAATAAGGAATAATGTTTCATTCATAGGCAGTGACGTTAGCCAAACTCATATCGTATGCAAAGGGTCTGTTAATTGTGGATCAAATCTCATTTTCAAAAACATTACATTTTCCAATGCACAATTTTCCGTTGCAGATGTAATCAATGCATCAAATGTTGTTTTTAAAAATTCCGTTGCAAAATCTGTAGGTTCTTATGGAAATTCTTATGGTGGTGCAATATATTCTTCAAAAAGTTCAGATGCTATTTATCTGAATAATTGTACTTTTATTGATAATTTTGCCCAGTATGGTGGGGCTATTTATATGAATGGAGGTTTTTTAGACATTGAAAACACATTATTTATCAACAATTTGGCCTATAACTATGGTGGGGCAATAGCAGGAGAATCAAATTCCAGAATCAAAATTAGAAATTCCACATTTATCAAATCAAGATCTTCCAATGATGCAGGAGGTGCGATATATCTCAATTCTGCAAGCTTTGAAGCCAACATGTTAAATATTGCAAATTCAAGCGCAACCTTTGGAGGGGCATTGGCTTTGCTTAAAACCAATTCCAATTTGGAAAATATTTATTTGTTTAATAATTCAGCCAGATATGATGGCGGTGCAATTTATCAGGTTTTAGGAAATATGGCTGTTAACAATGCTAGTTTCAATAATAACAGTGCTGTCAATGGTGCTGGGTTATATGTCGGACGATGCGGTAATGTTTCTGTTGCAAACACAACCTTTGAAAATAATAATGCATCAGGCAGAGCAATCCTTTATTCAATTTTAAACAACGCTTTATTCCTGAGCGCAGTGGATTATAAAAACAACCATGCATTGAACAATAATGATTTTTATAACTCTTCAACTCTTGATTTATTTGTTTCAAATGGAAATTATACCTTATTTTTACATAATTCATCTTACACTGGGCAATTTCCTAGCCAATTCCTCTTAAACAATTTGAATGTTAAGGATCAGCAGGATGGGGGCAATTGCTGGGCATTTGCTACTCTTGCTTCACTTGAATCATGCATTTTAAATGCAAATGGGGGAAATTATGATTTCTCAGAAGAGAATATGAAAAATTTAATGGCATTGTATTCTGATTTCGGATGGGATATGAACACCAATGATGGAGGATATGTCGATATGGGTGTCGGATATCTTGCAAGCTGGCTGGGACCAGTTTTGGCCGTAAATGATTCATACGACGGTCAGTCAACTTTGTCACCTATTTTAAATTCAATTACTCATGTTCAAAACATCATATATTTAAAACGTAATAATTTCACAGACAATGATGCAGTCAAAAAAGCAATAATGGATTATGGGGGATTATATTCCCCGATTTACATGACTCCAAAATATGACTCTACCACCAAACAGTATGTTCAGTACTGCGGAAGTGGCCAGGCATCCAACCATGCAATATGTATTGTAGGTTGGGATGATGATTTTAAGGTTTCAGGCGCTCCGGACAAGGGTGCATGGATTTGTAAGAATAGCTGGTCCAATACCTGGGGAAATAAAGGATATTTCTATGTTTCCTATTATGACACTACCTGTTTGAGAGTAGGTGTATTCGATGCGGGATTCACATTTTTATTCAATGATACATTAAAATTCGATAAGAACTATCAGTATGACATTTCAGGAAAGACTGATTACTTTTACATTGCCACCAATACTGTCTGGTATAAAAACCGGTTCGTTTCAACAGGCGATGAGTATTTGGCAGCAGTGTCAACATATTTCTGCAGTGATACTGACTGGACACTTTCAATTTATGTTAATGATAATTTAGTTTCAACTCAAGAGGGCTTTTCCACTCCGGGATATCGCACAATTGAACTGAATGACCTTATAGCTATCCATGAGGGAGATGTCTTTGAAGCTGTCTTTAAAATGGTCGTTAACGGCGATGTGGGAGTTCCGATTTCTGAAGCGGTAAGTCTGGTCAGCAAAGTTTATTATGAAAATATTTCCTTTGTCAGTATTGATGGAAATAAGTGGTTTGACTTTTATGATCTCGTTGGAGACTATCCTGGCCATTATTACAATTCACAGGTGGCATGCATAAAGGCATTCACAATTTTAGATAAGGTCAACACAACATTGACCTTTAAAATAGCGGTTGATGAATTCGGTGAGTTAAATATCACTGCAAAAGTTTTGAATCAGTACGGCAGAATTGTCCATGGGGGCAAGGTGGTTTTCAACATAAATGGAATTAATCATATAGTTGATGTAGATGATGGTATAGCAAAACTTACAAAATCTCTTGATATCGGCTTAAATAATATTTCTCTTCAATATAATGGTGTAGGTTTTATCTCTTCATCAAATTCCATTAGTGTTCTTTTAAGTAAATGTATGGTGAATATGGATTGGAATATCTCTACTGTTTTGGACAGTGCCGAGATACAAATCAACTTCTCAAGGCCGATTAATGAAACAGTGGTCATTACAGTTTCCGGCAGTCAGCATGTCATAAAATCCAAAAACGGTACGGTCACTCTTAAAGTCGAAAATCTGAGTGTAGGATTGAATGATATTAAGGTAGAGCTTCAAAGTGATGTTTACGATGCATCAGATATCATTTCAAACTTCACAATCAATCAGCTGAAAACCAATATTGAACTGATTAACTCACAGGTGATATTCGGAAGCGGAAATTCATTCAGATTTAGACTGATGGACGAAAACTCACAAATGCTTGCAAACAAAACAATTCGTTACATATTAAACAACAAGACCTATCTAACAACAACAGATGAAAACGGGTTAATAGATATAGATTCCGATTTGGCGGTTGGCAACTATTCATTGATTGTGGAGTTCGACACAACAAAGATGTATCTGAATTCAACTGCAATTTGCAATGTCACAGTAATGTCAAGCATTGAACTTTCGGATATTGATGTTTTCACATATAATTCTACTTTTAAGGCTTATTTCCTTGATAAGTTAGGCAATAATTTGTCCGGTGTTGCGGATATTATTATTGATGGTGTCAGGCATGAGGTTTTGGTGTGTGATGGTGTTGGTTGTGTTGATGTCTTTTTGAATCCGGGCAGTTATCTGGTTGAGGTTTGTAATCTTGAAACAGGTGAGGTTAAAAATCAGACTGTCAGTGTTTTGGAAAGGATTTTGGAAAATGAGGATTTGACTGTGCATTATGGTTCTCCTATGGTTTATAAGGTTCGCGTATTGGGTGATAATGGTGAAAATGCATCCGATGTTTCCGTAGTCTTTTACATTGGTGGTGAAACTTACGTTAATTTGACTGATAGTGAAGGCTATGCTTACGTGGATCTTAATTTGCAGCCTGGCGTTTATGAGATTTCATCTGAATATATGGGATATTCTGTCAGGAATACTTTGACTGTCAAATCGACTGTCGAACTTTCGGATATTGATGTTTTCACATACAATTCTACTTTTAAGGCTTATTTCCTTGATAAGTTAGGCAATAATTTGTCCGGTGTTGCGGATATTGTCATCGGCGGCGTTAGGCATGAGGTTTTGGTGTGTGATGGTGTTGGTTGTGTTGATGTCTTTTTGAATCCGGGCAGCTATTTGGTTGAGGTTTGTAATCTTGAAACAGGTGAGGTTAAAAATCAGACTGTCAGTGTTTTGGAAAGGATTTGGAAAATGAGGATTTGACTGTTTATTACGGTTCTCCTGTGGTTTATAAGGTTCGTGTATTGGATGACCACGGCGATAATGCACTCAAAGTTCCTGTTGCTTTTAAGATTGGCGGTGAAACTTACGTTAGTTTGACTGATGATGAAAGTTATGTTTCTTTAGCTCTCAATTTGCCTCTTGGCGTTTATGAGATTTCATCTGAATATATGGGATATTCTGTCAGGAATACTTTGACTGTCAAATCGACTGTCGAACTTTCAGATATTGATGTTTTCACATACAATTCTACTTTTAGTGCTCGTTTCCTTGATAATTCTGGTAATAGTTTGTCTGGTGTTGCGGATATTGTCATTGATGGCGTCAAATATGAGGTTTTGGTGCATGATGGTGTTGGTTGTGTTGATGTCTTTTTGAATCCGGGCAGCTATCTGGTTGACGTCTCCAATCCTGTGACCGGTGAGGTTAAAAATCAGACTGTCAGTGTTTTGGAAAGGATTTTGGAAAATAAGGATTTAATTGTGTATTATGGTTCTCCTGTGGTTTATAAGGTTCGCGTATTGGGTGATAATGGTGAAAATGCAGCTAATGTTCCCGTAGTCTTTGACATTGGTGGTCAAACTTACGTTAGTTTGACTGATGATGAGGGTCATGCTTCAATTGCTCTCAATTTGCCACTTGGAGTTCATGAGATTGCATGTGGGTATAAAGGATATTCAGTTAGGAACAATCTGACTGTCAGGTCAAGTATTGAACTTTCAGACATTGATGTTTTCACATACGGATCTACTTTCAAGGCTCGTTTCCTTGACAAGTCTGGAAACAATCTGTCAGGCAAGGTTTTAATTCGTTTAGGTGGTAATTATTATGATGTATTGGTATCTGACGGTATTGGTCGTGCTGAGGTTCTTTTGAATCCGGGCAGCTATCTGGTTCAGGTCTCCAATCTTGAGACGGGTGAAGTTAAAAATCAGACAATCAAAGTTGCATCACGTTTAACAGCCTCAGGATTTACAATGTATTTCGGCGCAGACAAGTATTATAAGGTCAGGGCTTATGATGATCACGGCAATGTTGCAAGAAATGTAAAGGTAACAATCATATTCAACGGAAAAACATATTACAGAAACACAGATTCCAACGGATATGCTTCTTTAAAAATTTCTGCAAATCCAAAAACCTACACAGTTTCCGCCATGTATAAAGGATTTAAGGTATCAAATAAGATAACCATCAAACCAACTTTGATTACCAAGGATATGGCTGTCAAAAAAGGTAAAATTCTCAAATTCAATGTTAAGCTATTGAATTCAAACGGTAAAATACTGAAAAACAAGAAAATCACAGTCAAATTTAAGGGCAAGACATATAACGTTAAAACAAATGCAAAGGGCATTGCAGCATTCAAAATAAAAGTCAATTCAAAAATAGGAAAATTCACAATCACTACTTCTTACGGTAGCATGAAAAATACAAATAAGATAACAGTTAAAAAATAAGGAAAAACCTTATTTATTAACTTTGATTAAGTTTCGGGCCGCTTTTAAATCAGTATTATAGATATGGCCTGATGTTGAGTGGTAATGTACTCCACCAAAGTTTAGTTTTTCACCGATGGTTTCCTTGTTCACTTCTTCTTTCATTTTCAAACCTAGATATGCTATGAAAAACATGTTTGAGTAGAAAGCACCGAAAATATCGTTACTTCTGAAAATGCAGTGGATTGTCAATTCGTTGTCACGAACAAGGCACTGAAGGAATTGCAGGCATGGGATATCTTCCCTGTCCGCATCAAGTTGAGGGTCAATTGTAACTGCCACAGCCCTGTTTGATCCAGTTGCAGTCAAAATCCTTTCTTTCATTGTGTTGAACTGGTCAACGTCAAAATGGGCATAGATACGATTTGGATAGGTGTATACAAAACCCTGGTCATCGGGATTTTCCGCTGATTTTACATATTCGTATAGTGCATCGCTTTTGATTGGACAGCCTTCCATATCATATTTTCCTGCCTTGATGTCTGACAATAGCATCTCCGGTGTATAATGCTGATATTTGGCTCTGAATTTCAAGTCAAAAGGGTCGTCAATTATATAAAAATTACCCAAACTTTCGATTAAATGGTGATTTGAGTCTTTATAAGTTTCTTTTCCTTGTTTTAAGATTTTATCAACAAAATCAAGGTAACATTTATTGATAGTTAACATAATAAAATAGCTCCTTTAATTGGTTAAATTTTTATTGGACATTATATAAATAATTTCTATTTTCCGATTAAACTCTATAATTTCTGTGAGTTCATTACATTAGGGATTTTAAACAATCATTTTATAATGGCCACAGTGTTTAAATTAATAAAATGATTAAGTATTTTCAAAATTATAAAATAAGTATCATTTTAATCAAATGAATTTTCAAGCATTTGCCAGTTAAAAAGTTTAGGATATGATGTCTGAAATCATTTTAAAAAGCTGTTTGGTTTTGTCTGTTGCGGTATGCTCGGATATGTCTTCTGGAATTTCATATACAAAAGTTGGATATCCTGCCTGTGCTATTGGTTTTGAAACCAGAACGGCGGATGTGGACTTGTAGCTTTCATTTCCTGTAACGGGATAATAATTGAAGTCACTTTCATTGCCTATCCTTTGAGCTATTTTCACGGATGCATTGTCCATTTCGGGTGTTGCAACATAGAATCCTTCGCCGTAGTCTGCATTGTGGGAATGGCTGATGATGACTGCATCTGCATCGGAATTTGTCACGTCTGGATTTACGTAGTCATGAACGAGACTTTCGCCATTTGCCCTTCCTGTTTCATAATCGTCGGGACTGTCGGTTACGGTTACCTTGTAGTGGATAATTTTAATGTTGTTGTTTCCGAATTGCTTTGCTGCTTCAATTTCAGGTCCTATTGAAAGTTTTTCTCTTGGATGGATTCCTGTAATCAATGCAATGGTGGTATTGGCGCTTGAATTTCCGGAAATGCCTTTTTCAACAGTTCCAATAGCTGTATTTCCAATGGTTGTATATTCAATGTTGTTGTAATTGTATGTCGCCACAAAATATGCTGCGATTCCGACTATCAAAAGTAGTGCAATAATAATGATTATTTTAGTGTTCTTTTCCAAAGTTTTCACCTTTGGTTGATATTATGTTTGTTTGGCATAATATGTTTTTGGTGAAATATTGTGAATAGGGTCGGTGTCGCTGGCCCTATTCACTTCAAGGGAGTTAATTCACAAACGAATATAGTTGTTTTAGAGTTTCTACATGACATATTTTGTAAAGATCTGAGGATGAATCTTTACAGTTTAGTATTTGTTTTCATTGCATATATCTTTTTTCTTGTATTTGATGACAATATTTAGTTTATTTTATTTTTTATGATGTAAAATCAATTATATTTAAATATAATCTATTTTTAGAAGGTGTTTTTTTAATTAAAATCAAAATTGTTGGGCTATTTGAATATTGATTTGAGCATGCAAAATTATGAACGATGCTTAAAATTGCTTTTTTAAATGAGATAACTTTATATATTTTTGATTTGATAGATTTTAATATCTGACAGTATTTTAATTATAATTTCTAGAAATTTAAAATTTTTAAGGAGATTTTAAAATTGTATGGAACTGATATATATCATTTAAATGATAGAACTATGAAATATTTGTCAATGGCCCAAGCTAAACGTCAGCATCAATATTTGGGTTTGCCGGGTAACTTTAAGACAAGGTTGCCTCAGGAAGTGGTTTTTCCAAATATGGATATTGGGAGGGCAGATGAATATTATTTGACCGATAATGATTTGTTGATTAATCTTTTGTTTCTAAATTCATTTCCAAGAAACATATTTTGCAGGTTATCGAAACATTGATAAAATTGTTTAATAATGCTATAATCAATGATAAGGTTCTAAAAATGGATGTTGGAGTAATTCTTGGAGCAATGGTATTAAAACATGTAAACAATATCAAAAAACAAAATAAATTGTTGAGGGATCTTAAAATGGGACAATTCGAAAGTGAGCTTCATGAACTTGTATATGATGAGTTTGGTGATGTGCTAGATAAAAAAGATGAAGAAATAGAAGCTAAAGATAAGGAATTGGGTCAGAAGGTTAAGGAATTAGGTCAGAAAGATAAGGAGTTGGGTCAGAAGGTTAAGGAATTAGGTCAGAAAGATAAGGAGTTGGGT
>NZ_JAXJXF010000138.1:0-24540 GCF_036307625.1 Methanobrevibacter sp. | reverse complement strand
TTTCAAGAGACTCGATTTTTTCAAGCAGCTCTTGATTCTGTTTTTTGTAATGATTATAACTGTTGCTTTTGGACAACACTTTTTCCCTAAAACTCACAGAAATTCACCGTTATTTCATATTTAAAATTGCTTCATAAACTCTTTTACAGTTATTTTTGTCATTATATTTATAAAAACTATCTACTCTCTTTTCGTATTCAACTTTCATTCGACAGTCATTTTCAAGATATTCCTTGATTTGATTGATTAAGTCATTTTCATTTTCTATAACTTCGCCGAATCCCATGGTCTTGTATTTGAAATAGCCTTCCTCGAAGTTATAGTCATCATCTGCTTGATAGTAAATGACTGGTTTTTTCATATATGAAAAATCGAAAGCTATTGAGGAATAATCTGTTATCAATATGTCTGAATCCTTAAATAACTCCTGATATGTAGTTTTTTCATCAATTTTGACATATTCGTTCGTGTCAAATAAATCGATGTAACCGTAAACCATCGGGTGTGGCTTAAAGATTATTTTATAATTGTGTTTTTCAGCTATTTCAATCAATTTTTTGTTGTTAATTAATGAATTCAGTGTTTTGAAGTATTCTGACGCCATGATATATTTCACGGTCATGTTGTGAAGTTCGCTTCTCCAGGAAGGTGCAATTAAAATTTGTTTTTTGGTTTTCTGGTCTGTTTTCAGATTATCGAATCTTGGAAAACCTAAGGTCTGGATAACTTTTTCATCATAATTATATCCTGGGTCCATGAATGATTCTTTTTCAGCATCAGAAACGGTTGTAATCAACTTGACATTTTTGTCTGATTTTTTAAGCCATGATGAAACGTTGTCCTTGGTAACTCCATGCTGCAGGAAAATCTTGTCTGAATTAATCAGCCCTGAGTAGGATGTGACATTTTTTCCCATAAATGGATTTAGAATGTTTTCATCGGGGTGTGATGAGATGATTTTTTCTGCAAACAGATAAGTCAGTCTTTGCTTTATTGAGTAGAACTCCAAAACATTTTGAAGTTTTGATAAGCGTGTGAAATCTCCAAATTCATCAGAAACAGTGAAATACTTTTTGATGTTGTCTTTTTGGGTGATTGCATATTTGTATAGGTGTTCTGCATTGTCATCGGCATTTTCCTGTCTGTCCTGAAAAAGCCATATTCTTTTGTTTCTGTAAAATGGGTACATGAACAGGTATAAAAATCTGAAAAGTAAAATTGAAGTGTAATAGGCTTCTTTTCTTTTGAATACTTTAAGTAAAATTGGAAGCTCTGATTTAATCATTTTCAGGTAATTGTAATTGGAGATGTGGAATTTATTGTCCTCAAATTTCATGAAATGGTTTTTTTCTATGCTGTAGTTGCTCAATTGCGATAATCTTGCATGGTCTGCAAAATCAATTTTCAATGCCCATTTTGTGTTTTCATTGGAATTTTTGCCGGTAAATCTTGCATAAATTTCAATTGTGCAGGTTTCTTTGTTTTCTAATGGAATTTCTCCGTCAAAATTAAACTGGGATTCCAGAGAACAGTTCAGAAATTTTTTGGAATTGTTGTTGTAGTAGACTTTTTTTGTCGAGTATGCAGTATTGTTTTTGTTGATTTCTATTTTTAGTTCATCGTCGCTGAAAAATGACATCAGAAATCCTGAGACATAAAGTGTGTTGTTTTTAATTTCAATGATGTCCAGCCAAAGTTTGTGAATGTCAAGCCGGTCAACCAATGTGTTTTCCACATATGTTCCTGCAATTTCACCATTGAAATTTGAATGGATATTCTCATAAGTTACAACTTTGTTTAAATCGACATTAACCTTCGCATATTTTGTAGCTAACATGTGGTGGCGTATGTTTACTACATCGTTTCTTAAAGATAATATGATATCGTCTTCAACATAATGTAAGATATTTTGGATAGCTATATAAACTTCTTTAATTTCTTCATTTGTTAATATTTCTGAGACATCCTCAACCCTAAGCATCCACTGGAGGTCATAGATTATTAGATACTGGATGAATTTTGGAACTTGGCTGTATTTTTCAATAGAATAATCAATTAACTCTTTGAAATATCTGTTTAATCGGTCAAGATAAAATTCCTTTTTGGAATGTGCTGTATCGATTGTTGATGAGTCATTTGTTCTTTTTCGATACCAGTATATTGCTTCGCTAACAACGCCGTAAGTTGGATTGTCTATTAACATTTTATTAATCATCAATGAATCTTCTGAGTTTACAAAATCGGTTTTGAAATTGTATTTATCAAACAATTCTCTTTTAAAAAAAGCGGAACTTGATGAAAGTTGGGGATAGTCCCAATTTTCATTCAAATCAATAACTTTGTCTTCTTCAAATTTATAATTCAAAGGATGTTGGCCCACAGCTTTGTCAAAGAAAAATATTGGGGTTGCAACAATATCGATGGGCTTTTTTGTAAAGAAATCATAAACGCTATAAAATGTGTTTCCGCTGAATTTATCGTCTGAATCCAGAAAATTGATGTATTTTCCGTTTGCATATTCCAATCCTAAGTTACGTGCAGCACCTTGGCCCTGATTTTCCTGATATAAATAAAGTATATTGTCAGGATATTGGCGTTGATATTTGAGGCAAACTTCTTTTGTGCTGTCTGTACTGCCGTCATCAACTAAAATCAACTGGATATTGCTTCCAAAAGAAAAGCTTTGCCCGATTAACGATTGTATTGTTTCATCTAAGTACTTCTCACAGTTGTAGCATGCCATAACAACAGAAAATACTTTGTCTTGATCTAATTTTACAAATTCTTCGTAATCTTTAGATTGGATTATCTTATTGACTCTCAGTTCAACGTCAGATTCCAGATTGTTCTTGATTTCTTCATCTTTTAGGACTTCTGTTAAGTCATCTTTTAATAAATTGAAGAATTTTTCCTTGTATCTTTCTGAAGTCTGGGTAAATCTGGCTAGTTGCAGATGTATTAGTCGGTTGTTTAAAAGAAATTTATAATCTTCATAGTTATTGGTTTTTCTAAAGGTTTCTCGGATTTGCTTTGATATTTCTATGATGTCTGTGTAGTCATTTTCTTTTTCTATATCTACGGTAGAACCCTTTCTGTTGATTCTGTAGTAGTAGAGAAATTCATCAACAATTGAAACTTTATTGGCTCTTAGGTATGTGTCATAAAAGAACTTTTCGTCTTCAAAAATAAGTCCTTCTGGGAATAAAATGTTGTTTTCTTTTAAAAGTGTGGTCTTGTATATCTTGTTGTATGGGGTAACTGCAATGTTGCATGTGAATTCTTTGGTGTCTTTGTGGTTGAATATGTCTTTTTCAAAATCCCTGAAAACACCAAGCATATAGTACCATACATTATCCTTGATTTCTTCTGTTTGGTTGTTGTATGTTGCAATCTTGCACATTGCAATGTCTAGGTTGTTGTTTTTTGCTTTAGTGTAGAGTTTTTCCATCATTGTTGGCTCTATGAAATCATCTGAGTCGACAAATGCAATGTATTCTCCTTGGGCTTCTTTGATTCCTAAGTTCCTTGCAGTTGCTTGGCCACCATTTTCTTTGGTGATGATTTTAATTCTTTTGTCTTTTTTTGAGTATTCTTTTAGAATATCTGGTGAATTATCAGTTGATCCGTCATCAATGCAGATTATTTCCATGTTTTTGAGTGTTTGACTTGTGACGCTGTCTAAACATTCTTTTAGATAGTTTTCAACATTGTAAACTGGGATTATTACTGATATTTTGCTCATTAAAACAACCTGTTTAATTTAAATTATTAAAAACTTTTTATTTAATTAATATAACCTTTAATTGAAATGATATAAAAAAATTATTGAAAATTAATTTTGTTTGTTAAACAAATTAAAAATGCAGTCTTTCAAAAGTAAATATTTATTATATAGAAAAATATAAATTTTAAATAACAAATCAAAGTTTTGATTTGTGATACAACCTACATTCATGTCATTGTTGTTTTAAACCTTTGACATGAATTTTAATATTATTTGAATATAATATTGCTTTTAAGGATTGTTTACATTAACAATCCTTAATATCTCCTAAATTTTTTTAACTTAAAAAATTGAGAATCTGTTTTTACGTTTGTTTCTGACAAATAACTTTTGAATAAACTCTAATCTTTCTTCAACGCTCAATTCTTTTAGGATTTTATCAATTTGGTTTAAATTTAGGGTTTCTCTGTTAACAAATTCATAAATAAAAACATCACTTTTATAATCTTGGATATTAAGTGAATCTTCGGCAGTATGATAACCTAAAAACTCTTTTGTAAAGAATACATTTTGTTTTTCTATCCTTACAGGATTTCCAACAACCAAAGAGTTTGAATGGATTCTTGCATTGTGAGGAACAAAAGAATAATTGTCGACAATGGCGCCTGAACCTATTTTAACACCTCTTGAGATATATGCCAAATGCCCAATCCAAACGTGGTCTCCTATAAAGACACTTTGGGCATGATTAATTCTTTGTTTTGTCTGGTTATCATAAATCGGATGAATATCGGCGGTTCTTATATTTACTCCGCTTGAAAGGCTGCACTCTGCACCTATGATAACATTTTGGCTTTCTTGGATGTTTATATTAATCGGGTTTGATAGGTTTCCTTCCCTGCCAATGAAAAATGTGGAATTATTGTAGATTACTAATGTAAATGAATATTGGGAGTTCATAGCTGATGAAAGATAAACTATTGAGTTATTTCCTTCAAATAAAATTTGAGCACCAATAATTTTCACATTGCCTTCACAATATAAAACGTTATTACTTCCTTTAAATGATATTGTTGAGTTGGTAATTTCAGGATTTCCTTGAATCCTGTTTTTCTCTAAATTTGCAATATCTGCTTGTGATTTAACAGTTTCCATAAAATCAACTTATTTATTGAGTGCTTCTAAAATTGAATCTAGTTTGCTTTCAAGACTATTTACTCTATTTTCTAACTCTTGTGTATTTTCACTTGAAGTTCCACCAGCTTTGTGCGCAACCAAACATGCATCATACCATGGTTTAGCTTCTTCTCTGTTGTCTACAGAAGCATGAACAACTTCTAAATCGACATATTTTGCCATTGCTTTCATACCTTCTTCATGGAATCTGTAGCAGTTTGGCATGTTTCCACCATGTTTTGGACCAGCTGATGGAGCAATGATGCAGACATATCCTCCAGGTCTTAAAACCCTTTCGATTTGAGACATTGTAAGCCAGAAGAATTCGAGGTGTTCGAAAATTTGTCCTGAAATTACAACATCATAAGTGTTGTCTTCGACTTCAAACCAGTTGTAGATATCTGTAACTACAATGTCTACATTGTTTCCTGCCTGAAAGTCTAATCCGGTATATGTCCAGTTTTCTTCATCAAAAATATCTGAATAATTGTAATCTCCTTTACCATCTAGGGATCCAACATCAAGAACATCTAATTTGATTGATTTGTTTAAATATGTATTTTTAAACCATTCCATTTTTTCATGTGAATTTTTATGCATAAAAAAATCTCCTTTGAATTATATATCTAATTTATTAATATTTAAACATTAACAATTAATACAATGTCAATAGTTAAATTTAGTTAGGATTTGCCTCGGATTTTTTTTTAAATAATTTTATGATTTTTGATTTTTAATAACTTCCTATAATTATTAAGTTATTCTTTTTTTTTGCTTGTTTTTTTAGTGATTATATTTTGATTTATATAACCGTAAGATAAATTTGAATAAATTAAAACTAGATAATTATTAATATTATTGTGTTTATAATTTAAATAAATAAGAAATTACCAAAATCTGAATTAGGATTTTATAATTAATATATAAAACTCAATTCATTTATTAAAAATAAAAAATTGTGGATAGTATGGTTAAGGTTTCTGTTGTTATTCCAGTATATAATGTTGAGGAATTTTTAGAACCTTGCTTGGATAGCATAGTTAATCAAACATTGGATGATATTGAAATAATTTGTGTTAATGATGGTTCTTCAGATAAATCATTGGATATTTTAAATTCTTATGCTAAAAATGATGACCGTTTTACTGTGATTTCTCAAGAAAATAAGGGTCATGCTGTGGCAACAAATAGGGGAATGGGTCTTGCAAAGGGTAAATATTTGTATTTGATGGATTCAGATGATTTATTGGATTTAACTGCACTTGAAAAGACTTTTAATCATGCAGAAAAAACACAAGCAGATCTTGTTTTGTTTCAATCATGTAATTATGATAATGATGAAGATAAACATTATAAAACTGTACTGTATAGTATGGATGAAGTGGCTGATTTTATTGGTGAATCAACGGTTAATTATAAGGATTTGGGAGATTTGATTTTCATAATGGCCGTTACTCCTTGGTGTAAGCTGTACAACAATCAATTTGTAATGGAATGTGGTGCAAAATTTCCTGAAGGGTTAGTATTTGATGACAATATTTTTCATTGGGAAGTTATTTTTAATGCAGAACGTATTGCATTTTACAAGGAATATCTTTTTACAAGACGATGGCATGGTTCTTCATCAACAAAGGCAGGTGACCAACATTTTTTAGATTCAATAGATATTCAAAATTTAATCATCGAAACATTTAAAAAATATGGAATGTTTGAAAAAAGCAAAGGAAGGCTTTACAATCAAAAAATCAGGACTGGATATTATAGGTTTGACCATATAAAACCCGAATTCAGGAAAATGTATTTTGATAAATTCAAAAATGAATTGCAAAGAATTGTTTCCGAAGGTCTATATGATGAGTATATGAAGTGTTTGAATGATAGTAACAGGAAAATATTTGATTCATTCTTGCATTCAGAAACTCCTGATGAAGTAAAACTTAAAATGGATAATTATGAATTTAGTATTTTATTAAATAAGATTAATGAGGAAAAAGAAAATTTACTTAATGAATTATTTTTGTTAAAAACAGAAAATTTCAATGTATCTAATTTAAAATCCCATGTTAAGCTTAATTATGAATTGTCAATGGTTAAGGAAAAAAATAGGATATTAACTATTCAAAATAGGCGTTTGCAAAAAAGCATCTTATCGCTTAAAAAAGGAACGAATAAAACAAAAAAATCCAAGGGTCTAAATTTGAGAAAATTATTAAAAAAATCTTAAAGTTATAGTAATGTGGGGTTTAATCCCATTCAAAAATGAAAAAAGGATTTCATTATCCTTTATTTCAATATGCTTACCAATTTTAAAGCTTCATCAATAACCTGCCACATATCAAAGTATCTATACATTCCTAAACGTCCACCAAATAATACTTTATCTTCTTTTTTAGAGAGTTCTACATATTTATTGAACAATTCAGAATTTTTTTCATCGTTCATTGGATAATATGCCTCTTCTCCTTTTATCCAGGATTTAGGATACTCTTTTGTAATGATAGTTTTTGGTGAATCGGACTCTTCAAAATGTTTATGTTCAATAATACGAGTGTATGGAATTTCAGCTTCTGTGTAGTTGATTACAGCATTTCCCTGATAGTTTTCCATATCCAATGTTTCAAATTCAAATTTAAGCCCTCTGTATTCAAGCTCACCATAACAGTAATCATAATATTCATCAATCATTCCTGTAAAGATGATTTTATCAGCAATATCTAGCCATTTTTGTTTGTCATCAAAAAAGTCAGTATTTAATTTAACTTCAATGCCATCCAACATTTTTTCAACAATTTTGGTATATCCTCCAATTGGAATTCCTTGGTATAAATCATTGAAATAGTTATTATCAAAAGTAAATCTGACAGGTAATCTTTTAATGATGAATGATGGAAGATCTTCACATTTTCTACCCCATTGCTTTTCGGTGTATCCTTTAACAAGTTTTTCATAGATGTCTTTTCCAATCAATGATATTGCCTGTTCTTCAAGGTTTTTAGGGTTTTCAATTTTTGCTTCAGCTTTTTGCTCTTCGATTTTCGCTTTGGCTTCTTGAGGTGTTTTGACACCCCACATCTGATAAAATGTGTTCATGTTGAAAGGTAAGTTATATAGTTCCCCTTTGTAGTTGGCTACTGGAGAGTTTGTAAATCGGTTAAAATCTGCAAACTGGTTGATATATTGCCAAACTTCTTTGTTGTTAGTGTGGAAGATGTGTGCTCCGTATTTGTGGACATTAATGTTTTCGCTGAGTTCGGTATATGCATTTCCAGCAATATGGTCTCTTTTTTCAATAACTAAACATTTTTTACCTGATTTGGTCATTTCATGTGCAAAAACTGCACCAAAAAGACCTGCACCAACTATTAAATAATCATATTTCATTTAATTTTCTCCGTTGTAATTAATAAATTATTTATTTTATTGTAGATTGTTTTCTTTAATTGAGTTATTGATATAATCGATTAGGATATTAAAATTGTATTTTAGATTTTCTTCATTTCCATTTAATGCATCTATCAATGATGCTAATTCTGGGAAATAATCGTTTATAGTTTTAAATTCAATTTTCAAATCAATTATTTCATTATCTTCGCATTTTTGTGAAAATATGTGTTGTAGGTTATGCCACAATAAAAAGTCTTTAGAAAACTCTAATTTGTTGTTGACTTTGAAATTATTGTAACAAATATGTACTGGATATCGTTTTTCCCGGTATCTGTAATCTGGTCCCTTAAAAGCGACTGAAAAATTTCCCTTTTGTAAGCATCTAATTTTTAAGTGTATAGGATATTTTGATGAAACTACACAACCTGTTCCTTGTTGATCTTTAAACCATTGTGGGAAGTCTGTGATTATGTTTTCATCCTTTTCGATAATTTCTATGGAATTATTTTCAGTTCCAATGTTTTTCACGTCTAGTCTACATGTATTCCAGTTTTCAAAATAAAAATTTATTTCATGGATAAATTGGGAATAGGGAATGTTTTTATTCTCATAACTGTAAAATATTTTAGTTATGAGCTCTTTAAATGTATTTAACATTTCTGATTCTATTGGATTGTAATTGAAATTATCGTTGCGTATTTTTATGATGTTGTCTATAAAATTTAGTGTTTCACTTTTAGACAGCATATAATGCTTCAATCCTTTCCCAACAAAATGTAGGTTAATATTGTTATTCTGTCTGTTATAATAATAAGGCAGAGAATCAAATCTGTTTAAAAAATTTCTATTTTGGCTGTCCCAATCTCTTTGGTCAGTGCAGTCTAAAATGATATATGAATTTGGAATTACTTTTTTGGTATTTATTAAATCCATGATGTCTAAACGATAGGAATATTGCAATATATCTTCATCACTCATTCCTTTAAAACAATATTTTTTCAATTCATCCCAATACCACCAGGTAAATAAATTTAATTGGGGTGAATCTGCAATGGAGGTTGAATTTTCAATTAATGTGGATAATACTATTGACATAAATCCTCCCATGGAACTTCCATAGAAAAATAAATTTCCATATTTTGGTATTTTCATTGCATCATAATCAAAGATGTTATCTGACAATTTTTTGATTATTTCAGCAATATTCTCTAAATGCCAATTGTCTGGAGTACCAATACCCCATCCTCCATTAATTTCTTCATAATCATATACCGTTGGATCATTATAGTATATTACATTGTGTTTTATATCCTTAAACCAGGATTGTCTTTCAAAATATGGTCTATTTTTAAATTTTTCTTTTTGTTGGGGGCTTAAAAAACTTGAACCTAATATAACTAAGTTTGTATCAAATTCAACCAAATGTATAATGAATTCATATTTGCAATTTTTATAATCTATAACTAATCCTGTTTTTTCATTAATATTTAATTTTAGATTATTTAACTCATCAAAATTTATAGAAATTAAATTATTTACAATATCTTTCATTTTAACATACCTTTAGTCTTTTCTCATCCATCTAGTATATTTCCAACTCTTAGATGCTAGAATATAGTCATATATTTCACGATTTTCCCAGTATTCTTCTCTTAAACGATTATTTTCATCATTTAATCTTTGGTTTTCTGATTCTAATTCAGTTAATTCGTTTTTAAGTTTGTTTTCCAAAGCTGTATTTTCTTCAATTGCTTTTTTAGATTCTTTACTTAATTTTTCTTTTCTGGATTCCGCATCATTGACTCTTCGTTTTATGTCATTATATCTTGCCCTTAACTCTTCGACTCTTGAAAAATTAGCAATGTCCATATATTCCTCATATGAATCTGATTTTAAAATAGCATTGTACTTAATTAGGTTATCACTATCTGAAAATCTATTCGCATTCAAATCAAGGAATCTTAAATCCCTATAATCAAGATTATTAAATTCCTCTTTTGTTTTTGTGAAATATTCGTTGGCATATGAATAGTCTAGTCCCACATGCTCTGATTTGGATCCGTAATATTGGGAATAATCTAGGGCAATATCGTTATTAGCATATAAATCTCTATTTCTAGGGTCATTATAACTATAGCAGCCAATATAACGGACTGAATCTAAGGCAGATGAGATTTGGTTAATTTTGTAAATATCGAAATATGTTTTTAAATCATCATAAAGTGATTTTTCTTTTAAAAATTCTTCAATATCATCGCAGATATTAAAAATGTTTAATGGATTTGCATTATATTCAGGCATCCTAGAAGAATAGAAGATATTGTCTTTTGTAAGGTAGTTTACAGAAAATTTATCTAGAATTGATATTTTTGATGCACTTAAAATTGCTTTTATCTGTAAAACAGAAATTTCTCCAATAATGTCATCTTTACCAAATAAATCATTTAATAATGCTTTTTTATATATTGCACATCCTTTTTCAAATGATGAGGTAAATATGTGTGGGATGATTTTTTCCCATCCTGTTGTATAATATAGGTAATTTTGATTGCCTAAGATGTTTCTGAAGTTTATTTCACGATTTTTATTAGCTCCACCTTTGACCACATTACACAAGCAGACATCAGAACCTTCAACAAGTGTTCTTTCAAGCATATCTTCAAATAGATTATTTTCAAAAACGTATGTGTCATCACAGAAAAAGATATAATCTCCTTCAGCATAGTCAAATGCCTTTTTTCTTAGGCTTATCATGTCTTCATTATCATTTTCAATGAATTTGACCCAAGGTTCATCTTTAAGCAAATGTTTAACATATTCAAATTTGCCATCGTCAAATCCATCAATTAAAATCAATTCAAAATCATTCATTTTTTGTCCGATTAGTGAATTGACTGTTTTTTCAAAGAATTTCTCTGAATTGTGAACATCCATAATTACAGAAATTTCAGGCCAGTCAATCATTTCATTAACTTCAGGAACATGTCTGAATTTCAAGAAAATATAATCTTCTAATCTTCTTAAGAAATCTGGCATGTCTTTGAAGATATCTCTTATGCTTTCTATTGCATCCACAATACTGTCATCATCTATTCTGCTACAGAATAAAATTATTTTCACGAAATATTCAGTTCTGCGTCTGTAGAATTTCGGAATGTCCAAATAATCAATGACTTGTCTATAGTGGAGTAACTGATCATATAATTTACGAGGATTGCTGGCTTTTGCAGTATCGCTGTTATAAACATATGCATATAAATCTGTAGCGGCAACATAAACTTTATCCACTTTAGTCAATGCTTCTGCTAAAAATACTGGGTCTTGTCCTCTTAATAAATCTGGGAAATAAATGTTGTTTTCAACTAAAAAGTCTCTTTTGAAAATATTTTTGTAAAATGACCATGGAATACCGTATTGTTCTGGTAATATTACATCATTTTGTTGATAATATGGGAAAGGCCCCCATGGCTTGAATTCTCCCTGGTTGTCTACATCGTGTTTAATATTGGCAGTAACCATGTCTGCATTATTCAGATTTCCTATATCATACATTTTTTCCAATGCGTCAACATCTATGAAAAAGTCATCAGCATCCAAAAATGCAATGTATTCTCCTTGAGCTTCATTGATTCCATAATTTCTTGCTTTTCCAGAACCTGAATTTTCCTGTGTTAATACATTAACAAAATCGTATTTTTTTTCATATTCCTTAAGTATCTTTAATGAATTGTCTGTTGAACCGTCATCGATAAATACAATTTCGAAATTTTCTAGTGTTTGTTTTAATAAACTGGCCATTGACCTTTCAAGGAATTCTTCTCCATTAAACACAGGCATTATGACAGAAACTGGATATTTGCTTTCACGTTCAGTATATGAAAATGATTTTTCTTTTTTATTTTTTATTTCTTCAATGTTTACTTTTGGTTTTGGAGTAACAGTTTCTATTTTTGGCTTTTTAGCTATTGAAACTTTATTGATGGTTAATAATTCTTCCTCTTCTTTTAATTTTTTCTCAAGTTGTGACTTCTGGTAATTTGTTTCGTTATACTGTGTTCTAAAATAAGCCACATTTGTATGCAGGAATTTATTTTCTTTAAATAAAAGTTCATAATCTTTATCAGTAAGTTTTTCGGGTTTTTCAAACCTTGCCAGGAATAATGGTGAGATGTATTTTAAATAAATCTTTTGGAAATTGAATTTCAATTTTTTCATGACGATGTTTTCATCAACTTTTTGCATAACTTCATGAATTTTAGCGCATGTTTCATAATCCAGATTTTCATCGGAATTGTCATTATTCTCCAAAATGATTTCAACATATCTGAATAATCGATTATAGAATTTTACAAGGACATTTTCATCTTTGAAGTTGTACTTGTCAAGGATATTGAACATGTCCAATACTCTTTGCATAGGCATTGAAAAATCACTGAATTGATTTGAAGAAGAATTGGGATTTGACACTCTATAGTAATAAAATGCTTGATGAGTATAGACAATAGATTTAGCTGCAATTGCTGTTTCATAGAAAAATGGATTGTCCACCCAACCGCCAGCAGGTGCTTCCACCATTTTAATCTTATTTTCTTCCAAAAAGCTTCTTTTATATATTCCTGACCATACTGAAGGATGACCATCAACAAAAAGAGGTTCTTCTTTAAGTGTGAATTGTTTATTATTAGGTAAATCTGCTTTGGAATTGTCTATATCTGTTTTAATGTTGTTTTTATCCCAGTCATCATAATGATAAAATGTTGATTTGATGAGATCTACTTTTCCATTATCTGATAAACTGTATAATGCCTCAAGCATATTTTCATCAATAAAGTCATCGGTTTCAATAATGCTGATATATTCTCCTTTTGCTCTCTCAAGACCCATATTTACCTGATGACCATAACTTTTTTCATTAGAGTTTAATATGGTGATTCTTGAGTCTTTTTTGGCATGTTTTTTTAGAATATCCAAGGTGTCATCAGTTGAACCAGCATCAATGCAAATAATTTCGATTTCTTTTAGTGTCTGATTGGTTACACTTGAAATACACTCATCAATATACTCCCCAACATTTAATGAAGGCATTATAACTGAAACTTTTATATTATTCTTCATCATATCCCTCTTTATCTTTAAATACCTTATTAACACTTCTCAGTGGCTTTGTAATTTTCCAGCTTTTTGATTCAAGATGCTTTTTATTAACATTCTTTAGGTTTTCAACAGTTCCGACTAATTCCTCATTTCTTTCAGCTAACTGCCTGTTTTCTTCGATAATCTTATTTTTTTGATTAGTTAATTCTTCTATATTGAATGAATTTTTTTTACCATCAATTGATTTGATAGTTTTTTCTAATTCCCTGTTTTCAGCTTCCAAATCATAAATTTCAACTAAATAATCCAGTTCTTTTGCAGTTTTTGCTTTTAATATTGATTCTAATAGAAATTTATTTCTTGGAAGCATTATTGATTGTAAGTATTCGTAAAATTCATTGTCACGAACCCAAAATTTGAAATTTTTCTGCATTTCATCGAAGAATGTTTCTTTAAATTCTGGTTTAATTTGTTGGAAACGTAAAAAAGTTAAAGAAACTTTCCTATTAAAGCTTCTGCTTTCAAATCGTTCGGTCATATAATCATACTTTTCAAAAACATCGATAATCATGGTATTAATGGCAATGGAATCGGTAAATCTCAAATCACCCGCCATTGTTGAAGATGTTTCATACCAACGTCTGTAAAACAAATGTTCTCTTAAAAAATAAATTCTTTCAGCTTGTAATAAAACTTCCCAGAAAAAGACATTGTCTTCAAATATTAATCCTTCAGCAAATCTGATGTGTGAATTTTCAATAAATTCTCTGTTGTATAATTTGGTCCATGGAGTCACGGCAACTTCAAAGGACATTTCTCCAATATCGTCAATTGAAAAAACATTTTCCCCCACAAAATCCGCAAGTTTATTCATGCTGTAATTTTCAGCTTCATAAAATTCATCTTTTTCATCATCATAGTTTATTGCCTGGAATAATACGAAATCCACATTTTTTTCTTCAGCAGCGTTATATGTTAACTCTAATGCGTTTAACTTTAAGCTGTCATCGGAATCCATTAAAAAAAGGTATTTTCCGGTTGCCTGATCCATCCCTACATTGGTAGCAACCGCATGACCTCCGTTTTCTTGGTCAATAACAATTATTCTATCATCCTTTTTTGCATATTCATTTAGGATTTCTAATGAATTGTCTTTAGAACCATCATTAACGCAGATTATTTCTAAATCTGTGAATGTTTGGTTAACAATGCTGTCCAAACATTCTTCTAAATAATCTTCAACATTATAAATTGGAATTACTACAGAAATTTCTACCATTTTATCACATTTTTTGAAAAAATTTTTAATTTAAATATTATATGTGTACTTAATTCAATTTCAAAATTAAAGTGTAATCTATAAAATTCTTGAATTATCTTTGTTTATAATATATTTAGTTTATATATTATGTATTTTATATATGTTGTTAAAAAATAATAATTAATATTAAAAAAACCTTCCTTAATTATTCTAAAGAAGGTGTGTTTTAAGATTTTATTTAAAAGTACTTTGATGGTCAAATGGTTTCCAAGTTACATGAATTGTAATCTCTTCACCATTTTTCACATTCTTGCTGTAAACATAAGGTTTGTCATGCCAAGTTAAGATATTCTCTTTTAATATTTTTGCACCATTCACTGTAAATTCAGAATAATCAATATAGACTGGGAATCTATTTCTATTTTTATCCCTCACGTCTTTACCTTTAAGGTTGATATCAAGTTTACCGTCTTTAACACATTTGAATTTTAAATCCATTGAATTGCTTTTACTTTCAACTATTAAAGCCCCTCCAGTTTCAGGTTTAATCCAAGCAGGTTTTTTATGAATGGAGTTTTCATCTGAACAACTAATAAATTCAATATCATTGTTGGCACCATTGTTGATAATGTCGATTCTAGCAGTGTTATATATTAATAATTTTTCTATTATTTCATTATCAATTTGACCATAATTGTTTCCAGTTTCAATAAAATGATTTAACCAGTCATACCAGTCTTCATCTGCATTAAATTTGCTTATTTCAATATCATTCAATACCTTCATTATTATAAATGCAGGACATGCAAATTGAAGCGGAACATATTTCATTGTTTTAATTCTTGTTGCGAATTTATTATAAAGTTCTGGAGAGTAGTATATTTCAAATTGCTTTCTAAATGCTTTTGAGAAAAATATCTCTTTTAAATTTTCATCGATTTCACGAACGCTAATTTGGCTGTGTGATTTGTCTCTGGTTGTATTTTTTAGTTCACTTGAAGCCAATTCATATCCGTTAAATGTAAATGGATATTTCTCATTAAATTTTTTCGCATATTCTATTGTTTCTTTTTTAATTTCTGATGTTCCATTGAAATCAAAGTCTAAAAGTTTAGGACAATATCTTAAATATATTATAGCAATTAATAAATTTTTATCGATATGGATTCCGTCATGCCTTTTAATTTTATTTATTTCAGGGTCGGTAAGTGGACTTATACTGAATTCATTAGTTAGATATTTTTCTATAGTGCCTCTTCCAAAGTGATATGTGTGAATGGTTTCTCTAGAAATTCCATAGTCAACATTTTCATCATTGTAAGTTCCATAAAAATCCTTTTTGATGTGATTTACATTGTAATCAATAATCTTTTTGGTGGATTCTACTAATTCTGGTGAAAAAGATTCTGCAAGTTCAATATATTCATGAAGCGGCATTACATGACTGTAATCTCTGATATTTTCCCCACCATATCCAGTTATGGAGTAGCATGGGTTTACATTTTTGAAATATTTATAGAATAATTGATGATGGATTCCTAATTTGATATTTGCAGATAGTTTAAGTGATGTTTCTTTTTCTTCAAAATAGTAACGATTTAAATTAAATGGGCTTAAATCATTTAGTCTAAAATTGAATTCTTTTGCTATTTTGGAAGCTATTTGATAATCTTCCTTATGTGTATATACTTCGTCTTTAATTGAGCGTATATGAATTTCATTTAAATTAATATTTGATGCTAACAATAATGAAAAAGTTATCCTGGAGTCAAATCCTCCGGTTAAATCAGCGGTAATGTTATTTGTTTGTTTTTTAAGATTTCGGAATAATGAAGTCCATCTATAAAACCAATTATCTATAATGTCAAAGGCTTCCTGTGAATCCAAATCTACAGTTTTTTCTTTATAGTCAATAATTTCGTATGAAATTTTTTCTGAAACAGTATCTATTTTTATCACGTAGTTTCTTGGAAGGATTTCAATTTCATTCACTAATGTTTGTTTATAGATGTAAGAACTATAATTGTATGCTAAAAGTGTATTGGCGGCATCTTTATTAAAAGAAATGGCATATCTTTGTTTTACATAATCTAATAGTTTAACAAATGAGTTTGATATGCAGAAAACATCTTCATTTTTATACACGTAAAGTCCAAAACTTCCATTGGCATCTTGTTTGATGATGATTTCACCGTATCTCTGGTCTATATTAATATATGCTCCTAAACCTGAAAGATTAACTGTATTGTTGAAGTTGTCTCTTGTATAAAAATTACCTTCATCAATTAAATATCCATAAAATTCACTTTCTACTTCATTTAAATTATTGGAATCAATTATAAAAAATTCATCTGCATATAATTCATCATATTCGCTCATTTTTACACCAGTATATAACTTTATATTAATATTTTAATTTTTATATTAAAAACTATTTAGGTTTTACTCTTGGCAATGTTTTCAATATTTATTTTTCAAAACTATTTGTTAAAATATAAAATAAGTTATTATTTGATAATGTTGAGTTAGAAATGTATGCATCTCTAATATGGCATCCATTCAACATATACTGTAATTTTTTGTTTATCTTTAACAGCAGATTTATAGATAAACGGGATGTCGTGGTTGGCAATGGTATTTTCATTTAAAATATTTTCATTGTTAATTAATAATTTGGTATAATTGATGTAAATTGGAACTCGTTGATTGTTTAATCTATGGTCATTTGATCGAAGGTAAATTTGGAGTTCACCATCTCCTTCTATTATAATGTCAAATTTTAAGAAATTTTTTTGACTATTTATGATTAATCCTTTTCCTTGGGGATTTTTAAACCAATCCGGATAATAATATTCTAAATTAAAATCAGAACAATTTTCAATTTTAACATTATTTTGTTTTTGATTTTCATTGCTTAAATTATAATTTATAATATCTATTCTGGATGTATTATAATTATTTAATTTTAATTCAATTTCATCTTTTATAATACCTTTTTTTGGTTCTTCATGGTCTATATTATTAATGTCAAATTTTTTCATAGTAAATGAGTTAATCAGATTTTCCCTTTGTTTTAATCGAAAGTTAGAGCTGTCAAAATCATGTTTATTATTGTTTATGATTTCTAACAATTGTTGATTTTTTTCAAGGTAATATTTTTCTTCAAAATGAATTGGATGTAATCCAAATACATGATTTTTATTTGCTAATGTATTAGAATTAAATTTCAACACATCAACATCAAAATTTTCTAAAATATACTTATCAAATAAGTTTAAAAATGGATTAATTTTATGGGCTAATTTTTCAAACTCGACATTTTTTGAAATATTGCCTTCATTGTCGATATAGTTGTAAACTAATCTAGAACAATTGAGAATGATTTTTGTTTTATTGCAGTTATTCTCAACAAAGTTAAAAAATTTATTGCAGGATTCTCTCCATAATGAGTAATATTCTTGAAAATTATTAAAAATATTAATATATTTATTGTTTTTTACAAAATCATAAAAATCAGTATTTTTTAAACGAAGTGTGGATGTTATGAATTGATTGTCTGTAAATATGATTACTCCATTTGTCACATCAAAGAAATTGTCTATTATTATATAATCTACCACATTCTTTTCAATAAATTCTAAGAAATTATTTGTCAAATCATCAGTTACACAAAGATTGTCATAAATTTCATTTGAATTTATAAGGTTTTCATCATATTCTATTGGTTTTGACATTAAACTTATTAATGTGGATGATTCAACGGACTTGTTTATTTTAAAATATTTTTTATAATCTTTATTTATAACACTATAAAATATGTTTCTTGATGCACAGGATCCAAAGGTTGAAAAAGATGTAATTTCATTCATTTAATCACTGGAATTTTAATGTTTGTTATTTATATTTGAAATTAATTTCTTTTAAAAGACTGATATTTCTCTCGAAGGCTACTAAAACATCATCATATCTGGATAAAGCATCAAAAAATCCATGATTATAAATAGTTTTTGGAACTTTCATAAAGTCATCACCATACTCCTGTCTAAGGAAATCTTTCGGTTTATTTGGACA
Organism: Methanobrevibacter sp.; assembly: GCF_036307625.1. Classification (GTDB taxonomy): domain Archaea; phylum Methanobacteriota; class Methanobacteria; order Methanobacteriales; family Methanobacteriaceae; genus Methanocatella. The sequence continues at coordinate 5,830 of NZ_JAXJXF010000138.1, read as the reverse complement.
AGGATAATATCGGTCTTCAAATTTTATTTGACTGAGTGGAAATACATTTCCATGACTAATCTCGTTGTAAGTAAAATGTTCAATGCCCAAAATCATTGTGTCTGTTTGATTATTTGTAACATTAAATAATTTGAAATATTTTTCCAAAGCGACCTCTCTGTCAATGCCTGTCTTTAACTCATCAATGAATTTATAATGTTCATTATAAAAAATAGATTTCACATGGTCATAATCATCAATTACCTTGTCAATGTAGTCATATGGAAATATATCTACAAAACCGAATAATCTTCCGTTATCGAAATATTCCAGTTTGATAAATGATAATAATGAATTGTTAGGACCTTTTTTATTTAAATTCACTTGAATTAAATTTTCAAGATTATTTTCTTTAAGTTCATTATGGATTATTTTAAAGAATTCATCGTAATCTGATCTCATCATGGAAATGTCATAGTCATCGTCCCATGGGATATTTCCACCATGTCTGACAGCACCTAATAAAACTCCAAAATCTAACCACCATTGTAAACCATATTTTTTACAGACATTGCCGATAAAGTCAAGTAGTTGATTGTTGAGCTCACGGGAATATTTTGCTATTGCTGTCGGTTCTAATTTGTTGAATTTAAATATATTATTGAAAAGTAGATTATAAGAGTCTAAAACTTTAGCGGTGTCATTTTTATAACTATTAAATTCATTAATTAGATTATTGTAATTTTTTGCTAAATTTAAATAGATTTTATATAATTCCTTATTATCGAAATATGGGAATAAATCAAGTTTTTCTTGGATAATATAATCTTCAAATTGATTGTAAATTTCATTGATGTCCTCAAAGCTATTGAATTCATAAGTTAAGTTATTTTGAAATTCAGAAAGTTTTGGAAAATAGTCAAAAATGGTTTTAAATTCTACTTTAATTTTTATTTTTTCATTGTTTTGGCATAGATTTGCATATGTATAGGAGTTGTCATGCCAGGTTAAGTGATTATCATTAAAGATGGGTAAATCATTGTAGATTAGTTGTTTGTAGTCAATATAAATTGGAAGTCTTGTAGTGGGATTGTTTCTATAATCAATACCTTTTAAATTCAATTCTATTTGTCCGGATTCATTGCATTCAATATCTAAATTCAATATTTTATTTTCAGATTCAATAATGCATCCATTTCCATTATCAAACCAAGCAGGATATTTAATATTAGTATTAATTTCTTCATTTAAGACTTTAAGTGATGCTGTTTCCCCTTTATTTCTTAAATCTATTCTACAGGTTTTCCATGCATTAAAATATCTATTAATATAATATTCAAATCTCTGGATATCATATTTTCCTTTGAAATATTCATAAAAAATTTTGCATGTTTCATCATAAAATGTTCCAATCATTTTTAATTTGAATGTATCAAGTTGGTTTGTACTAATCATATCATATCACACTATATTTTCTTTGTTTGATAATTAATTTTTGAATAAATTCTAATCTGTTCTCAACAATTAATCTTTTAGGATTTCATTGGGTCATGTTCAAAATTTCTTTATTATGAAATCTGCATATAAAAACATCAATTTTATAATTTTTAGAATTTGGCTAATTTTTAGCTCAGAGATGGCCTAAAATATTTACTGGAAAAAATATTTTCCTATTCATTTTGAACATGAATTTCAAAAATCAATAAATTTGATTTTATTTTATATGGGGAAAAATAAGAATTTTTAAACCATTTATTTTTTTCATGTGAATTTTTATTCAGGTAATCTCTCTAAGACATTTATTGATTTATTTGCAATATAAATTATTATTTTAAAAATATTTAAATCATGTTGTTAATAATTATATATTAGTAATTACTAAATAAATTTATATAATTTGAAATGTTGATTTTATGAATTCAATTAAAAAAAATGATATATTTTTATTGGAAGAAATTGTGAAAAAAAATTTTTCATCAAAATATAAGGATTCTGTTTTAGGAGTGCTGTGGACAATTTTAAGTCCGTTATTGATGATGGCTTTGTTTACAATTATATTTTCTACACTTTTTGGGAGAAATATAGATAATTATGCTGTTTATTTCTTATGTGGATGGTGTTTATTTACTTTTTTTAGTTCTTCTATATCTGTTTCTATGGATGCGCTAAAAGGGAATAAATCCATTTTACAAAGAACTCCTGCTCCAAAATATATTTTTGTTTTAGGAGGTATTTTATCTGAATTTTTAAATTATTTAATAATGTTAATTCTTCTAGTAGTTATAATGTTTATTACACATGCTACATTTCATTTCCCTCTCATATTTTGTTCAATTATTCCAATTATTTTACTATTTATCATGATTGTTGGTTTGAGTTTGATGTTATCCATAGCCTGTGTGTATTATACTGATATTAAACATTTATGGAGAGTTGTATCAATGATGCTGATGTATGCTTCTGCGATTTTTTATCCCATGGATATTATTCCAGAACCTTTTAGAGGATATATGCTGTTGAATCCGTTATATTGGGCTATTGATCAATTTAGGTGCTTTGTTTATCAGGGAATTGTTCCAAATGGAATTAATTTAATAAATTTCTTATTGTTGTCTTTGATAATACTAATTTGTGGTATTATTGTATTTGAAAAATATGAGGACAAAGTTGTTACCAAGTTTTAGAGGTGTTTCATGAATCAAAAAAATAATAATTTGGAATTTGATAAATTAACCAATAAAAATTCCAATGATACTCAAAGGAGTGTTGCTATAAAAAAGATAATGGATAAATATGGGTTATCATTTCAAGAAGCCAATAAAATTTTGATTCATCTTGAACAAAAAGAAACAGAGAAAAATATTTCTAAAGGAAGTTTAAAAAAACAGGTTAATAATTCTAATGTTCAGGTATCTAAACCGGTTTCAAATCTTAAAAATGATGCAAATGATAAAATAGGTTTAGAACGAGAAAATGTTAATTTGTCCGAGGAACAAAAAGATAGTAATAATCAAGCAGATGTAATTCATAAAAATAATAATGTTAATGAAAAAAAAGTTGATGACCTCCTTGAGGATATTATACCGGATTATAATAAGCAGGTTTCAATAATTGTTGACCATGCAGATTTAACTTTTGAAGTTCAAACTGAAAAAATTGACACATTAAAAGAAACATTTGTCCGTACTTTAAAACGAGATAAATCTAAAAAAATAAAAATTCATGCTATAAATGATGTTTCCTTTAAAATCTATAAAGGTGAAAAGGTAGGCATTATTGGTTACAATGGTGCAGGTAAATCTACTTTACTAAATTTAATTACAGGAATTTATCATCCGGATAAAGGAAGTGTAACTACCTATGGTAATATTTCACCATTGTTGTCATTAGGTGCAGGTTTTGACCAAAACTTTTCTGGAAGGAAAAATATAATTTTAAATGGTGCTGTTTTAGGATATGATAAGGAGTACCTTGAATCTAAAGTTGATGAAATAATAGAATTTTCGGAACTTGGTGAATATATAGATATTCCAATTAAAAATTATTCATCCGGTATGCTTGCGAAATTAGGGTTTTCTATTGCTACTGCAGTAAATCCGGATATTTTAATTATTGATGAAATTTTAGGTGTTGGGGATGTTAATTTCCAGAAAAAAAGTGCTGATAAAATGAAATCATTAATGGATGGGGGAACCACAGTTTTATTAGTTTCTCATTCTATTCCTCAAATTCGAGAATTGTGTGATAAAGCTATTTGGATTGATAATGGAAAATTAAGAGAAATTGGTGAAGTAAATAAAGTTTGCGACCATTATCTTAAGGATTCTGAAAAAGCAAATAATGAACAATTAGCTAATATTCAATTTAGATGATTTTTTTTTTATTATTGCATTAATTTTCAAATTATTGTTAAGTAAACTCAATTTATTAAAACATATTTAAATAATTTTTCTAGATTAAATTAAATTTGTAAATCTTTAATATATTATATGATTTTAACTAATCTGTACCATATTAAAAAATCTATTTCATTAATCTTCCCATATTGGTTTTTTATAACCTAATTCTTTAGCTAAATTGGGTTCCCATTGGTTTTTCCTATACATAATGTCATATTCGTCTTTTTTTGTTTTTCTTAAGTTATTTGTAGCAACTTGATGTTTATGATATACATATGCATGAGGGGCTTGATAAATTTTTAGTTTTAAAAAATGTCTTACAAAGTCCGAAAGTATCCTATCTGATCGATAATGCCTCCCTAATTCAGAATCTAATCCTAATGTTTTATTATAAATATCTCTTTTTATATAAGTGCAGAAAAAGGGCATGAAATTTAGTTCTAATAACTCCCCATCATGAAATAATGGTATATTAATGATATTATGATGTATTTTGGATGGTGTTGTATCACACTCAAAATTATTGTATGCATAAGGAACATTTTCTGAAATTGAGTTTGTTCCTTCAAATAGTATTTCATGAGGTCCAATTAAACCACAGTCTGGAAGTGTGTATGCGTAATTTTGTAAATGTTCAATTGAACCTTCAGTTAATATTGCATCATTATTTAATAGCAAAATATCAGAATTCTTATTTGAAATATTAATTCCTTGATTAATAGCATAACTAAATCCATAATTAATATTATTTAAAATTAAGTCTATTTTTCCTTCGGATTTCATATTTAATAAATATTTTTTAACATTTTCGCTAGAATTATTATCAACAACTATTATGTCAATTAAATCCTGAGACTTTGATGAAAAAATGGAGTCAATGCATAGTTTAAGTTCATTTATTGATTCGTAATTTGGTATTATAATGCTTATTTTTTTATTAAGGGGTGGGTATTCTTTTAGTGGAATTTTATTTTTGTCTAAAATTTTTTTTGAAATATCCCAGTAATTATAAGTATTTTTATTTTGATTATTATAATTTTTTGTAAGTATTATTGGAATTGAATACATTTTAAAATTATTACTAATTTTTAATATAAAATCCCAATCATTTAAAGTTGTTAAGCTTTCATCAAATTCAGTAATTTTATTTATAATACTGGCTCTATGACAAAAACAACTTAAATTGATATAATTGCGATTATGTAATAATGGTTTATTGTATGTTGCAAAACATGCCGCACAAGGTTTAGAATCAAAATTTTCATATAAATATTGTCCGGAATATAGTGCATCTGCATCATGTAATTTTATGAATGCACCAACCATGGTTTCCATGTATTTATAATCCCATTTATTATTCGAATCTAAATACATAACAATATTTCCAGTAATATTTTTTAAACCCTCATTGTAAGCATGAGCAGTGTTGATGTTTTCATCAAGGGGGATAATTTGAATTCTATTATCATCCAATTGTTCAATTAATTCATGAGTACTATTATCATTTTTATTGGTGATGAGCATTAACTCAAAATTTGTGTAACTTTGATTCAAAACGGATTCTACAGTTTTGCACATGTTATTGTGATTATTTAATATTGGAAATATTACTGATACTAAAGGTATATTTTGACTTCTTGAAGCAATGTTTCTTAAATATTTTCCTAAATGGTCCATAAAAGCGAAAATTCGTTTATCTTCATATGCAAATGGTGTTTTAATAACGGGTGAGATATATGATTTGGCCAGAAATTCTTGGAAATTGATAAATTCTCGAGGGTTATTTAATTTATTATTCTGAATAGTTTGTTTTAGTGATGAAATTTCATTAATGTCATTTTGGTTTATTTCTTTGAGTGTGTTGATTTCTTTTGTGGATTTTTGGTTTATTTCTTTGAGTGTGTTGATTTCTTTTGTGGATTTTTGGTTTATTTCTTTGAGTGTGTTGATTT
>NZ_JAXJXF010000137.1:0-6252 GCF_036307625.1 Methanobrevibacter sp. | reverse complement strand
TGCAAGTTCTCGGGGAAGCTAGGGACATGTCCGGTAGCATTGCTGAAAACTACCTCACTATGGGTAAACAGTCAGATGACGACCCATATGATCATGTGATGGCTGTTGAAAACCACTCTGTAGTAATGGCACGTACCGGTGCTAGGGCATCCATGTTGAACCTTACTCAGATTACTGCTTGTGTAGGACAACAAGCGGTTAGGGGTGGACGTATCGAAAGGGGATACTTGAACAGAACCTTGCCTCACTTCAAAAAAGGTGAGTTAGGGGCTAAGGCTAAAGGATTTGTACACTCAAGTTACAAGTCAGGTCTTGACCCAATCGAGTTCTTCTTCCACGCTATGGGGGGAAGAGAAGGTCTTGTAGATACAGCGATTCGTACCGCACAATCCGGTTACATGCAAAGAAGACTCGTAAACGCATTGCAAGATTTACAAGTTAAACAGTCAGGACTCGTTACCGACAACCAGGGCAATGTTATCCAAACCATGTTCGGTGAAGATGGTGTGGACCCTGCAAAATCTGACTTCGGTAAACCGGCTGACTTGAATAAACTTATTGACGAAATCAGAATGGAAGGTAAGTAGGTGTAACTATGGATGATATTATAATTAAGATAAACGACACAATTGCTGAAATCAACAATGCTGAAAATCTCAACATTGATTTTCCAGATAGTTATATCGAAGATTTAGCCAAAGCTTATATTCAAAATGATTTATCTGATGATGAATTAAGAAAACTCATTATCAAGCTTAAAAATGCCTATGACCGAGCTCATGTTGAAGCTGGAGAGGCTGTTGGAACAGTAGCTGCTCAATCTGTTGGTGAACCTGGTACTCAGATGACTATGCGTACTTTTCACTATGCAGGGGTAACTGAGCTAAACGTAACATTAGGTCTTCCGAGACTTATTGAGATTGTTGATGCAAGAAAAGAGATTGCTACTCCAACTATGGATATTTATTTTGATGAAGAAAGATGTGACGATGAAGAGTTTGTCAGAACTTTGGCTAACAAAATTGGTAAAAGTACTATAAATGATATTCTTTCTGATTTCAATTTAAATTATGGTACTATGGAAGTTGAAGCAATTTTAGATAGTAAAAAGATTGAGGAAAAAAGACTTGATCGTGAAGAAATCAATGCTATTATTGAAAAAACTTTCAAGAAAGCTGTTATTAATAATGATGAAATTGTTATTCCATCAGGAAAAAGCGATTCCAAAACCGAACCTAAATTTGAAATTAGGGAACTTCGTCTCTTGGCAGACAAGGTTCGTGATTTGCAAATCAGTGGTATAAAAGGTATTGGAAAAGTTATTATTCGTCGTGATGATGAATGGATTATCCATACCGAAGGGTCAAACCTTAAAGAAATTCTTGATATGGAAGGTATTGACCATGTAAGGACTACCACCAACAATATTCATGAGATTGGTGAAGTTTTAGGAATTGAAGCAGCTCGTCAATCTATTATTAACGAAGCTCAAAATACTCTTTCAGAACAAGGTCTTAGTGTAGATGTAAGGCATATTATGTTAGTTGCCGATATCATGACTTCCGAAGGTGTCGTAAAATCAATCGGAAGACACGGTATTAGTGGTGAAAAATCAAGTGTTTTAGCTCGTGCAGCTTTTGAAGAAACTGGTAAACATTTACTCCGCGCAAGTATTCGCGGTGAAGTGGATGATTTAACTGGTATCATCGAAAATATTATTATTGGACAACCAATACCTCTTGGTACCGGTTCTGTCGGTGTCAAAATGGATTATAAAAATGAATAGGAGGCTAGATGATGGACGTAGATAGAGGAATCAGGGTGGCTGTAGACACTGGTGATGTGACTTTAGGCTCTGAAAAATCAATTCAATCTTTAAAATTAGGAAAAGGTCAACTTGCAGTTGTTGCTAGTAACGCTCCTAAAGAAATTCTTGAAGATGTTGAATATTATGCAAATCTTTCCGAAATTCCATCCATTGTATATGATGGAACTAGTGTGGATTTGGGTTCTGTTTGTGGTAAACCTTTTACTGTTGCTACATTAATCGTAAACGATCCAGGAGATTCTACTATATTAGACGATTTGAGGTAGATTTAAGTGTCTATTAAATTTAGTGCAAATGAAATTAGATACATAGCTCTTTTCGAAAATATGACTGGGGCAATGGTTAAAGATTGCATTATCGATGATGAACATGGAAAAGTTACTTTCGTTGTTAAAAATGGTGACATGGGACTTGCTATAGGTAAAGGTGGAAGTTCCGTATCTAAAGTTCAAAGAGCAGTAGATAAGGGTGTTGAAATCATCGAACTAGACGATGATCCAATACAATTTATTAAAAACGTTTTATCCCCTGCTAAGTTACAATCTGTTAAAGTAAGTCAAAAGCAGTCAGGCGAAAAAATAGCTACTGTCACAGCAGACAATACTAATAAACGTATTGCTATCGGTAAAAACGGAATCAATATTGAAAGAGCTAAATTATTAGCAAATAGACAACATAATATTGATAATATTATTTTAAAATAGCTTTTGGGCTATTTTATTTAATTTATTTTTTTTTAAAAAATTCTTTTTTTTATTTTTATTATATATGGAATACATACCTTTATAAAGGTTGAACTATATAATTTATCATAAGATATCTGTACTGTTTTATAACATGACTATGTGTGCTTTTTGTCATTGTTTTTAATAATTATTTCAAGATATCTTCTTTTAGATAACGTGTTTTATCTAATTAATTATTATTACTGATTAATATCTTCGAATTTAGATTGTACTATAGACTATAGTATAAATCGCAGCGGTGGATTCGTAGATATAAAAGATATTTTAACAAAAAGATTAGAGGAAAAAATATGCCAGGACTTTTTGCTGCAAAAAAACTTAAAAAGAATAGACAAAATTTTAAGTGGAAAGACGTGGATTACAAAAGGAGAGCTTTAAGGTTAGACGTTAAAGCAGACCCTCTCGAAGGAGCTCCTCAAGCAAGAGGAATTGTAATCGAAAAAGTAGGGATAGAAGCAAAACAACCTAACTCTGCTATCCGTAAATGTGTTCGTGTTCAATTAATTAAAAACGGTAAACAATTAACTGCTTTCGCACCAGGTGACGGAGCTATCGGATTTATCGATGAGCACGATGAAGTAATGATTGAAGGAATCGGTGGACCATCCGGAAGATCCATGGGTGATATTCCTGGAGTCCGTTGGAAAGTTTCCAAAGTTAATAACGTAGCTTTATCAGAAATGGTAAGTGGAAAAATAGAAAAACCTGTAAGATAAGGAGTTATATTTATGAGTAAATTATTCAATAAATGGGATCTCGATGAAGTAAAAGTTGAGGACTTAGGTTTAGTAAAATATATCTGCTTAGATGAGACTTTAGTTCCACATACTTCTGGTAGACATGTAAAAAGACAATTCGCAAAATCTAAAGTTTCTATTGTTGAAAGATTAATGAACAAAGTTATGAGAACTCATCTCAACTCTGGTAAAAAGAATAAAGCTTACAACATTGTTAAAGAAGCATTAGAAATTATCAATAGAAGAACTAAAAAGAATCCTGTTCAAGTTTTAGTTACTGCAGTCGAAAACACTGCACCTCGTGAAGAAACTACTCGTATCAAATACGGTGGTATTGGATACCAAGTTGCTGTGGACATTTCCCCACAAAGAAGAGTAGACCTTTCATTAGGATTCTTAACTAGAGGTACTTTACAATCTTCATTCAAAAACAGAAAATCTGTTGCTGAATGTTTAGCTGATGAATTAATTCTTGCTTCCGAAGAAGATTCAAGAAGTTTTGCTTTACAAAAAGCTGAAGAGAAAGAAAGAGTTGCTAAAGCAGCACACTAATCATATAACGTTTATATAGGTGATTATTTTGAGTAGAAGAGACAGAATGATTGCAAAAATCAAAGAATTGATGTACGAACCTGAACAAATCAGAAACATTGGTATCTGTGCTCACATCGACCACGGTAAAACTACCTTATCTGATAACTTACTTGCAGGTGCAGGAATGATTTCCGAAGAACTTGCAGGGGATCAAAGATTCTTAGATTTTGACGAACAAGAGCAAGCACGTGGTATTACCATTGATGCTGCTAACGTATCCATGGTGCACGATTACAAAGACAGTGAATACTTAATTAACTTAATCGATACTCCTGGGCACGTTGACTTCGGTGGAGACGTAACTCGTGCTATGAGAGCTGTAGACGGTGCAGTTGTAGTTGTTTGTGCTGTAGAAGGTATCATGCCTCAGACTGAAACTGTATTCAGACAAGCATTAAAAGAAAATGTTAAACCAGTTTTATTCATTAACAAAGTTGACAGATTAATCAACGAGTTAAAGTTACAACCTGAAGAATTACAAAACAGATTCTTGAAAATCTTCATGGAAGCTAACAAATTGATCAAAAACATGGCTCCTGAAGAAAAACAAGAAGAATGGAAATTAGACTTCACTGACGGTAGTGTAGCATTCGGTTCAGCATACCACAACTGGGCGATCAATGTTCCAACTATGCAAGAAACTGGAATTAACTTTAAAGATATCATCGATTATTGTAACGCTGATAATGAAAAAGAATTAGCTCAAAAAGTACCTTTATCCGACGTATTGCTCGGTATGGTAGTAGAACACTTGCCTTCCCCTAAAGAAGCTCAAGTATACAGAGTACCTAACATATGGGATGGAGACATCGAATCTCCTGCTGGTAAATGTATGGTAGATACCGCTCCTGAAGGACCTTTGGCTGTAATGGTTACCAACGTATCTGTTGACAAACACGCTGGTGAAATCGCAACCGGTAGGGTTTACGGTGGTTCTATCGAAAAAGGTACTGAAGTTTATCTCGTAGGTTCTCACGGTAAATCCAGAGTACAACAAGTAGGTGTATACTTCGGTCCTGAAAGAGTTAACACTGACAAAGTTCCTGCTGGTAACATTGTATACGTTGCTGGTGCAAAAGGAGCTATCGCAGGGGAAACTCTCTGTTCACCTGAAGACAAAATCAAAGAGTTCGAAGGTTTAGAACACATTTCCGAACCTGTAGTTACTGTTGCTGTAGAAGCTAAAAACACCAAAGACTTACCAAAATTGATTGAAGTTTTAAGACAAACCGGTAAAGAAGACCCTACAGTTAAAATCGATATTAACGAAGAAACTGGTGAACACTTAGTATCCGGTATGGGAGAACTTCACTTGGAAGTTATCGGTTACAGAATTAAAGACAAAGGTGTAGACATTACTACTTCAGAACCTATTGTTGTATACAGGGAAACCGTAAGAAAATTATCTCCACAAGTTGAAGGTAAATCCCCTAACAAACACAACAGATTCTACATTACTGTTGAACCTATCGAACAAAGTCTTTTCGATGCTATTGCTGAAGGTGACATTAAAGAAGGAAGAGTCAAAGGTAAAGAATCAGCTAACGACTTTATGGAAGCTGGACTTGACAAAGAAGAAGCTAGAAGAGTATGGGCTGTACACAACAGAAGCATATTCCTCAACATGACTCGTGGTATTCAATACTTGGATGAAGTTAAAGAGTTATTACTCGAAGGATTTGAATCCACTTTAGAAAGTGGTCCATTAGGTGAAGAAATCTCCATGGGATTAAAATTCAAACTCCACGATGCAAAACTTCACGAAGACGCAGTTCACAGAGGACCTGCACAAGTATTACCTGCTATCAGAAACGCAATCTTAGGTTCCATGATGTTAGCAGAACCTGCTTTACTCGAACCTATGCAAAAAGTAGTTATCGATACTCCTAACGATTATATGGGTGCATGTACTCGTGAGATTCAAAACAGAAGAGGTCAAATTGTCAACATGGGTCAAGAAACCGGTGACATGGCTAGAATTGAATCCAAAGTACCTGTAGCTGAAATGTTTGGTTTCGCTGGAGATATCAGATCCGCTGCTGAAGGTAGATGTTTATGGTCTACTGAAATCGCTGGATTCGAACCACTCCCACGTGAAATGCAAAATCAAATTGTAAGGGAAATCAGACAAAGAAAAGGTTTATCTGCTGAACCATTCCCTCCAAGCCACTACTTAGGAGATTTATAAACTTAAAATTTAAAAATTTATATTTTTAATTTTTTTATATTTTTTATTAAAAATTACTAGAAAAAACATTATCTATTTATATGTTGAAGTATAAAGTTTATTTAAGCTAACATTTAAGCTTATAGATATTGTTTGTTAATATTACAAAAGAGGTTATAT
>NZ_JAXJXF010000136.1:0-1523 GCF_036307625.1 Methanobrevibacter sp. | reverse complement strand
GTTCAGAATCATATCCCAGGATGCCGGTCTTGAAGCAGTGGTTTGCTGTTTTGATGTTGCCATAGCCATGATCAACACCGATGATCAGTTGGTCATTCAGTCTTTTCATTTTCGTTCCTCCTGAGGTGTTGTTCATGATGGATTGATAGAGCCTTTGGTTTGCAGGCAGCACTGCTTCCCGGAAATACCTGCAATTGATGCGGGTGAGGGATAACTGCTGTGGGCAAGGCATTTCCAACAGCAGGCAGATTCCTTCGTCCCAGTTGCAACAGTTGGGCATCATTTTCTGTACCCGCTCATACTGGGATGGCGTGAGAATTAAGGGCATACGCCTTCCTCCTTTCATAGGTGATGGTCAAGACAGTCAGCTGTTCACAGAATTTTTATTGCATTTTGATTTCTTGTTTGGTATAATTATCGAACAAGTGTTCTGTAAGCAGATGTAACTGTCCCTCTACCTATGGGAGAAATAAGCATCCCAAAGCGGAACCTTTTTGAAAAATATTTTGAAAAATTTCTGCCTTGCACATTTCTCAGGCTATTTGAAGTGGATTTAAGGATTTCCCTGTTTTGGGCATAAAAAAAGCAGGATCCGAAGATCCTGCTTCTATTCGACAAATTAGGATTAGGGTTAACATTTTACTCGTCTCTTACAAACTCTAAAATATCTCCAGGCTGACAATCTAAAACATCGCAAATTGCTTCCAAAGTAGAGAATCGTATCGCACTCACTCGTCCGTTCTTTAATTTTGACAGGTTGACATTGGCTACACCAACTTTTTCAGACAGCTCATTGAGGGACATTTTTCTATCGGCCATTACTCGGTCTAAACGTAATATAATAGGCATCGTATCCCTCCTTACAATGTTTCATCGGATTCCTGCTGGAGCTGTTGACCGTATTCGAAAATCTGGGACAGGAAGATGACTACGCAGAACATCAACACAAAACCGAAATCCATAGTGAATACATACTCCACCGACTCAATGGCGGCAGAAGAGAAGATTGCATCCATATCCAAAGAATTTACCAACAGAACTCGCCCAACTATACCAAGAAGCTGGATCAGTCCACCGCCAACCAAGATAATCCATGCGAGTTTACGCAAACTGGCAGGCACTTCCTTATCGAAGGGGTGTCCAAGCTTTACTGGCGCCAAAACGTTTCGCAAAGCACCAAGTGCATATCGGATTACAATGCAGCCAAGACATCCTGTGATCAGAATAATATCGATGCGGTTCAGAACTGAACCGGTAACCATGCCGTATTCTCCAGCCAAGTGAAGCTTCACAAAATCCAAATCGAGAGAAACGGAACTCATTACCAGCTTCTCCTTAAAAATCTTCATCAGCACCACTAAAATCGCAAACACGATGGCAAATGCTTTCATGAAACCCTCCGCAATTTTGAAAATGGTATCCAGATTATTGGCGGTGGTGATCATCTTCTTGCAGTTCATAATGAATCCTCCTGTTTCGTTAATTATTTAATGATTATCGTTAAATGAATAATATCACAATGT
>NZ_JAXJXF010000135.1:0-5357 GCF_036307625.1 Methanobrevibacter sp. | reverse complement strand
GACTGGGGTGCGATTGTTGCTACATTGATTATTGTTCTTGCACCGAACTACTTCGCGCACACATTCCCAGGGTTCTTCGATACAGATATGTTCTATTACATATTCTCGCTGCTCTTTGTATTCTTCTTTGTGGAGTGTATAAGGACGGACAACTTAATTTTAAAGGTAATTTATGCAATATTGTCCATCGCATCAATAGGCCTGTTCTCTCTATCCTGGACTGGTTATATCTTTTACGTAGGTTTGATGGGAATATTCGCAGTAGTTTACTTGATTGTATGTTACATTTTCAATATCGGTGATGACCAAAGCCAATATCCAAGCAAATTGTCTTGGTTCATACATCAAAAGTCATTACTGTCAATTATAATTCTTGGTGTAATTGGATTTGCTGGCCTTGCTGTTTTCAAAGGTGTTGATGGAGTAATTGGAATATTTGGAAGTTTAACTGGATTATTAAGCTTGCAATCCGCATCTGTGGTTGTAGGTGGTTTCCCTAACGTTCTTATTTCTGTTGCAGAGATGCAAGCACCTAACATGGTAGGTGCCGGAATGAATGCAATGTTCCTGGCTAATACCAACGGTTTCATCAACGGTATTGGTGGAATTGCTGTATTCTTCTCCTCTTTAATTGTACTCTACATTTTGGTTTCAAGAGCTTGGAAATTCAGATCCGTTGGAAAAACTGTTAAACAAGTAGGTAAACCTGGAAAAGGAGAAAGGGTTGCTGCAGCTAAAAAATTAGACGATGACCGTAAATTCAAATTCGATTTAACTGATTTGAAATTCGGAGGTAGTGATGAAATTCTTTCCGATAAAAAGTTAACCGTACTCTATGCTACTTTATTCGTGGTATGGATTGTAATTACTGCTCTTGCGGTAACTAGAGGTTCAAGGTTCATTACAACAATTGTTTTACCATTCGGATTATTAGCTGGTATGTTTATAAGTTATGCAACCGACTACATTAAAAACAGATTGAATAACGATAAGATTTTGGTTGTTATTGGTGTATTCTGCGCATTCTTGGCAGCAGTTCCATTAGCAACTATCAATACTATGTATGGAATAGCTATGTTTGCCGTAATCACTGCATTTACTTTAATTACTGTTTACGGTATTAAACCTAATGCTTCCGTTAAAGTTCCAATTAAAAAATACGTTATCGTGGCTGCAATTATTGTTGCACTTGTCACTCCAAGTATTTGTGGAGCTTATCAGACTTCTGAAAATGTTGTTCCGGGTACCAGTGACCCAATGTGGAATTCAATGGAATGGATTAAGGAAACCCAATCTGATGATACTGTTATCACATCCTGGTGGGACTTCGGTTACCTCTTTGAGATTGCTGCTGATAAACAAGTAACATTCGACGGAGGTTCTCAGACAGGAAGCCGTGCTTTCTGGCTGGGTCAGGCAATGGGTACGGATAATCTAGATCTGTCCGTTGGTATATTTAGAATGCTGGATACAACCGGTGAAAGAGCAACTCAAAAGCTAGTTGAAATTACTGGAGATACAGGTCAATCTGTTGGAATATTACTCGACATCCTGCCAAAATCATCAAGCGATGCTCAAAAGACTTTGGTAGATACTTATAAGTTGGATTCTTCTCAGGCTAAGGAAATTATCAACTTAACACACCCTAGCAATCCACGTCCGGTAATATTTGTAGCGTCTTCAGATATGCTATCCAAAGCTGGCTGGTGGAGTTACTTCGGACATTGGAACTTTGAAAACCAATCTTCTGAAAACTACAACTACCTCGTTCCGACTAGCACTGTTCAAGTCGCCCCTGGTCAAACCAATAACTACACTTTATTAAGTCAAGGTGGTATGACTGTAAACATGGTTATTGAAAGAGGAAATGGAAACAATACAACTACAGCACATGTTGATTCTGTATATACTCAAACCGGTGAGCCAATCAAGATTAATGATTCCTTATATAACCCATATAATGCATCAAATATGATTATAATTGAAAACGGTTATATAATGAAGAACGAATCAATTAAAGGTGCTGAAGACGGTAACTTTACCATCTTCCTGATTGGAAATGACAACGAATACACTCCGTTCCTGATTAGTAATGAACTTACTAATTCAATGTTTACCAGACTTTACCTCATGGGTGGAGCCGGTCAAAATCAATTCTCACTTGTTCATTCAGAACCGGGTGTAATGCTGTTCAAGGTAAACTTTGACGGCAGCAGCAATTCAACAGCTAGTAGAAATACAACATCTACCGCTTAGATTAGGATTTTCCTAATCTTTTCTTTTTTTTATTTTAATTATGGTGATTTAATGGGGATAGAAGAGAAAATAAAAGATATTGAAGAAGAAATTCAAAAGACACCATATAATAAAGCTACTTCACACCACATAGGTAAACTTAAAGCAAAACTATCAAAACTTAAAGAGGAGTCTTTACAAAGAAGCAGCGGTGGTTCTAAAGGTCAAGGTTTCCATGTTAAAAAGTCTGGAGACGCTACCGTAGTTCTTGTAGGGTTCCCATCTGTTGGTAAATCTACTCTCTTAAATAATATTACAAATGCAGAAAGTAAAGTTGGTGCCTATCAGTTCACAACTTTGGATATCGTTCCGGGCGTAATGGAACATAAAAATGCTAAAATACAGGTTTTTGATATTCCTGGAATTATTACAGGTGCAAGTAGTGGTAAAGGAAGAGGTAAAGAAATTCTATCTGTTGCAAGAACTGCTGATTTGATTCTGGTTGTTTTGGATACCTTGAATCCGCAGCATATTGATGTTATTGTAAAAGAGCTAAGGGCTATTGGAATCAGGCCAAATGAACAGCCGCCTGACGTAACTGTTAAAAGGAAAAAGCTTGGTGGTGTAAAAGTATCATCAACCTGTCCGTTATCTCATTTGGATGAAAAGACCATAAGATCCATTCTTAATGAATATGGCTATATCAATGCTGATGTGCTGTTTCGGGATGATGTGACCATGGATCAGTTTATTGATGTTTTGGACAGGAACAAATCCTATGTTCCAATGTTGGTCTTATTGAACAAGGTCGATTTGGTCGATGAGGCTTATATTGAAGAGCTGAAAAAATACATTCCGGAGTTCATTCCGATTTCAGCCGACAAGAATACCAATATCGATGAGCTAAAGGACATCATATTCGATAATCTTGATTTGGTAAGGGTGTATTTAAAGCCTCAAGGAAGAAAAGCTGATATGGAAGATCCATTGGTTATTAAGAAAGGCTCTACTGTAATTGATGCCTGTAGGAAACTGCACAGGGAATTCGTAAAGAACTTTAGGCACGCTAAGGTTTGGGGAACCTCTGTCAAATTCCCGGGTCAAAAGGTAGGACCTGACCATGTACTTGACGATGAAGACGTTTTAAGAGTTATTTTAAAGAAATAATTCCTCTTTTTTTTTATTTTTTTTGATAATATGTGTAAATCTATTTTTATTACCGGCACTCCATGCACCGGAAAAACTACAGTTAGTGAAGTTTTAGCTTCTAGATTAAATTGCAAATTGGTTAAAATTAATGATTTAGCAATTGAAAATGATTTTGTTTTGGGAATTGATGAAGATAAGGGTTATAAGGTCATTGACATTCCTAAACTGAATGAAAAGGTTTCTGAAATCATTTCAGATAGTGATGAACTTCTTATTTTTGAAGGGCACCTGGCACATTTGTGTGATGGTGCTGATAAGGTGGTTGTTTTGAGGGTCAGACCAGAGATTCTACAGTCCAGGCTTGAAGCTCGTAATTATTCCGAAGCTAAAATCCGTGAAAACCTTGAAGCTGAAGCAATGGGAGTCTGCACTGCTGAAGCCTATGAAATCTATGGTGAAAACATCTCTGAAATTGATGTAAGCGATTTGGCAGTAGATGAGATTGTCGATGAGATTTCTTGTGTAATTTCAGATGAAAAAACTTATTCTGTTGGTGAAGTCGACTTCATGGATTGGTTGATTTTAAATTCATAATTATTTTTCAACAACAATTTTCTATAATGGGAGCTATTTTACTAAATCATTACAATCTTTCTTTTTTAGGCCAATTTCTAATTTATATTTATATATTTTTACAATGTGTATTTGTGCATCTGTGTATCTTGAAAATATTTATATAGCTTTGAGTTCAATATTAACATGATTGTTCTAGCTAGTTCAAGCAATAAAATGTTGCACATTAAATCTTTTAAGTGCTTTAAATTACAATCAAGTGGTAATATAGTGCAAATTACATTGGATATTGGTGAAAAGCTACTTGAAGATTTAAAAACAAGTTTTAAATGATAAATCTAGCTATTTAGATTTATGTTTTAGATTCATTAAGCAAGGACTTGGTAATATGTCAGCAGTAACTATTAGTGATGAAGTGATGGAAAAAGTTAATATAAAATGTAGGCAATCTAATAAAACTCCATTTGAAGTAATTAATGAAGTTTTATTGGACACATTGGGTAAAGTAGATGAAATTCCAGATGATATTGATGGGGATAAAATCTGGAATTTGCTTGAACATGACAAGCCCGAAGGTGATGATATTTTAGATAGAATCACAGATATGTTTGATTAAAAAGTTAAAACACCACGAGGATATAAAATGATTTTTTTAGATTCTTCATATATTAAGGGTTTGATTCTAAAAAATGATGATTATAACCATCTTTCCAAAAAAATCAAACCCTATCTTAAACATGAAGCAAAAGTAATTAATACGACTGTCTTGGTTGAAGTGTTAAATGCAATTAAGGCTAATAACTATAATCAAGATTTAAATGAACTTATTTCATCTTTAGTGAATTTAGATATTTTTGATTTTTTACTCATGGATGACTATGAAAAATCATTAGATTGGTTTAATTATTTTGACCGCAATATTAATTTTTCTGATTGCACTATTATTAACACAATGATCAATCACAAAATTAATAAAATTGTTTCTTTTGATTCAGATTTTGATAAAATCAGAGGATTTGAAAGGATTGGTTAATAATTCTTTCTTTTTTAGGTTTTTTGCGTCCATTTTATTAATACAGGATATATTTTGCTGGGATTTGATTTTTTCAATGATTTTTCGTTGATTAATGTTGTGAAGAACTTGTCTAATTCCTTCAATATTTCATAACCATGAAGTGCTCTTTTGATTTAATGATTCATAAAATTAAAAATCGGGACATTCCGTTTACATAACACTGTATTACAAAATTATTTGCATGATTTCGGAATAATCTGTGTTAATGTTATTTGATTCTTTTTTTTAATTTTTTTTCAAAGCATATAAATCACCTCATAAAATACATACCTTTATAAATGGTGATAAACATATTTATTTTTAATATTCATATTAACCTAAGGTT
>NZ_JAXJXF010000134.1:0-13769 GCF_036307625.1 Methanobrevibacter sp. | reverse complement strand
ATATAATCAATCATATTGTCGTACCCGAATTCTTTTAATCTGATGCGAACAATTTCTTCTTCATCTGCATCTTCTCCAAAAGCAAACATCGCTTCTTTACATCCATATTTTTCAGCTTCTTTTAAATCTGCTAAAATTTCTTCTTTTGTTTTAAGAATTATTGCTTCGGGATCATCAGGGTTCTTTTTAAAATTACAATATCCACAATCATTTCTGCAAATTTCAGTTAATGGTATGAATATATTTTTAGAATAAGTAATAAGATTATTCTCCCTATATTCTGCAGTTTCTAACATATATTTCACAATATCTGTCTTTTTTGCAGTTAATATAGTGAGAATTTCTTCTTTAGTTAAATTTGACATATTTAATCTTAATGTTCTGAAACAGTAACTTCCACATAGAGTGGAGGTATTTCATTTTTATCTTCCCAAATGGCAATTACAACATCAAAGCTTGGAAGTTCAAATACTTTATAAGCAACCACCAGTCCCATAGATTCTAATTCTTCTTTCATTCTGATGAATCCTTTACTATCTATGCTTGCTGTAGTTTTTTCATTACTTTTAATGTGTTTATCTCCTGATTTGAGAACTTCCTCGATTTTATCGGAGTCAGCATTTATTTCTGTTCCACCAAGAATTTCTCCAATTTCCATAAGCTTGGAATCAAAAGAGTCTATAGGCAATACTTTTCTAGATTTTCCTCTAACAATTAGAATACTTTCGTTATCAATTGCAGGTCTAGAACCTTTAAATGAATCGAAAAAACCCATTACTTCGCCTGCAATTTCGTATGTTTTTTTCATTAAACCAGATCCTATTGAATCTTTAATTCTTCTTTTAATTCACCCATTGTTGTTACTTTTTCAGCAAATGCATTGTGTCTGTGAATACTTTCTTCATTTTCTTGTCTTGAAGTAATTAAAGTATCATCTGGGAAATCATGATATTTTGTTGCAATTTTTTCCATCATGTTCCTGACACAATCTTCAACAAAAACAGGTTTTCTATGCGCGTTCATAACAGTCGCATTTTCATCGGGTCTTTTTAATAGTTCACATACTGGTGAACTCATTGAAGTTTCAATAATTTCAATAATGTCTTCAGCTTTAACAAGTTTATCTTTAGGAACTTCGATTAACAGTGTTCCAATTCCTCTTTGGTTATGTGAAGCAAAAGTAACTGTGTCCAATACTTTTTGTGTAGTCTCTTCATCTAAAAATTCTAATAATTTATTTTTGTCTGATTCTCTTACGGATTCTTGTGCGCATGGACAGACTGTCATTCCAATTACTTCAGCACCAATACTTTTTTTAATAGTGACTTCTCCATTTTCATCCCTATAACCAATAGCTTTTGCTTTTAATTTGGCCATTTCTTGGGTTTTATTTTTAGTCACTGGAGATTCTTTCATAAACATGAAATCAGTAGTCATTGATATTTCAACACGTTTGGCATATTCGTGTTTTGCCATCATCTTGTCAACAATTTTTGCACATAATGTTTCAACGGCTACTCCTTTATCGTTAGCAACAGTTTCAAGAACTTCACTAATTGCTTCAGGATTCCGGGACATGTGTACTCCTTTTTGATCATTTGGTAAGTCTACAAATGCATCAAATGTTGGGAGCAGTATTATAGGTCTTTTATTTACTCTTTCTAGTTGCAATAATTTCTTTACTCCTGTTACACCTACTCTTGTTAATTTAATAGGTATGCTTGGAGTGTCATCTTGGGTGTCGGGTAAGCATACTGCCAATTTAATAACCTCTAAATTTTAGTTAAATATTAATATTTATTGCATCTTCCTATTTATATATTTAAAGGATTATTTTGATTTTGTAATGTATTTTTTGCTATATGCAATAAGATTTGTATTTCACATCGTATTTTAAAAATAGTCTGTAATAATGTAAAATATGTTGAATTAAAGTTAATGAAAAAAAAGAATTAAGTGTGCAGTTGTTATTAATCAACTGCATAACTAATTTATAAAATGTTTGAAGATCCCATATCTTCTTTGATAACATCTAAAACGGTTTGAGTATAAGTTCTTTCTATAATTGGGTCTTTTAATAGTTCTTTGATAAATGAATTTAATTCATTGGTATTTCTGAATTTCGCAATTAGAAATGCATCATATTCTCCGGTAACGTCGTATATTCCGACAACATTTTTATTGAAGAAGGTTTTTTCTTCCCAGTTTTTGAGTTTTCCCCCTTTAACTCTTACTCCAATGATTGTGGTTAATACAAAACCTAACTTTTCGTGGTCTATAACTGGGGAGAATTTCTTAATAACTCCGGATTTAACCATTTTATCAATACGATTGTGTACTGTACCTACAGATACATCTAAACTACGTGAGATTTGCCTATATGATGTTCTAACATCTTCATTAATGATTTTTAGAATGTTTACATCTGTATCATCAAGTTTTACAACATTATCTTTTGTTTTTACCATTATAATCACTTCATATTTTTACCAATATCCAAAAACTAATATTGTAGTTATAGTTTATATAAATTAGTATTAATCGTTCATCATATTTAAACATTCTTTTATTTTTAATTATTTTTTATTTATTTGATATTTTTTCCATGTTTTTTTTCTTATGTCATTTGTTATTTTTTTTCATATGTTGTTATATTATTTAGTTATTAATTTATGATGATGTAATATTGTTTAATGGTTGTGTGTTTGTCATTCAGTTGAAAAATTAATTAGTATTTCTTTCAAGTTTTCAATAGTTGCATTGGTTTTTATTCCTAAGGGGTTATAATGGGTTTTAACTGCATAAAATCCTTGCTTTTTAATTTCGTCAAAAATTAAATCAAGTTTCGGAGCACTAATTTTCAATGATTTACAGATGCTGTGAACATCAAAAAAAGTTGCTGGCGCATCTGATTCTTCAAGACAACTATTTAGTAATTTTAATGCTTGTTTTTCAGTATTTATTTTCTTATAATTGGTTTCATCAATCATTTTTTCTATGAATTCTTTATTTTGGATATTTCCTAGCCATAATGGGCCTGCATGTATTAATTTTTCACCGCATACTGGACAGTTTTCTTCAAGTGCACTGGCCAATTCTTTGCTTGTCTGTCTGTGTAGGCAATGTTTGCAATGACTGATGTATCCAATGTTTTTCAGTGTTTCATCACTTTTTTTAGAACCTTTTTCAATTTTTATGTATAATCTCATATAATGTTCGGTACTGTGTGACATTAAAATTTTTATACATTTTGAATATTTTGCAAAAGTAAGCGCTACAAAACCTGCCAGAATTCTAATCCCGTTTTCATGACAGTATTCACTTTTATATGGTTTAGCATTATATTTTCTAATGCATGGTTCCTTGTAGGTTCCGCATAATGCTGAGGTATCTGTTGCTGTAACGCATAATAAAGAATTTCTGCGGGCACAGTATCCTGCTGAATCTAGAAATGGTGAAGGGGTTCCGAAAGGATCGATATCGATGACATCAAATTCTCCCCGTTTCATTCTTAAAAACATGCTGGCATCATGTTGGTGAACTTCAATATCTTCTAAATTGTTCAATTCAATATTATGCTGTTCGTATTGATTTGCCAATTCACTTATGTCATTAATAAATACGTTTCCGATTCCATCAATTTCATTTTTATAGCGGATGCCTCTGATTCCGCTGCCTCCGAACAAATCACATATATTAAGTTCTCTTTGCTCTTGTTTTTGAAATGCTTGAATAGCAAGAATTGATAAATCCCTATTCAGTTCCATGTGGGGATTGTAAAAAACAGGCGCTTCAGATGAAACTTTATCAAACTCGGGAAATTCAATTTTTGTTAATCCCTCTTCAATTTGTTTAATTTTATATTCATCCATTAATTCACACTCATATTATCTTTGTTAATTATGTAATGTTTTAAATATTATTAGATTTAAATATTAGTATAATAATTAATCTAATTTTATATTTATGGTGATAATTGTGTCAGAGATTAAAGTTCCTATTGCAAAACCAATAATTGGCGATGAAGAAATTGAAAATGTAGTTGAAGTTTTAAAATCTGGAATGATTGCTCAAGGTCCTAAAGTTGCAGAATTTGAACAAAAATTTGCAGAATGGGTTGGAGCAGAATATGGTGTTGCTGTCAATTCAGGTACTGCTGCATTACATGTTGCTTTGTTGTCTGCAGGTATTGGAAAAGGTGATGAAGTAATTACCACTCCTTTCACTTTTATTGCTAGTGGAAACTCTATTTTATACACTGGTGCTAAACCCGTATTTGCAGATATTGATTTAAAAACTTATACAATATCTCCTGACTCTATTGAAAAATTAATAACTGAGAATACTCAGGCTATTATGCCGGTTCAATTATATGGACAATCTGCAAACATGGATAGAATTAATGAAATAGCAGAAAAACATGGATTAATTGTTATTGAAGATGCCGCTCAGGCTCATGGTGCGATGTGTAATGGGGAAAAAGTTGGTAGTTTGGGAGACATGTCCTGTTTCAGTTTCTATCCAACTAAAAACATGACAACTTCTGAAGGTGGAATGATTACCACTGATGATGAAGATTTGGCTGAAAATGCTAGAATATTCAGAGCTCATGGTGCTAGTGTCAGATATCATCATGATGATGTAGGTTATAATTTCAGAATGACTGACATTTCCGCAGCAATAGGTCTTGCACAATTAAATAAAATTGATGAATTTAATGAAAAAAGAATTGAAAATGCTGATTATTTAAACAATGGTTTAAAAGAAGTGGATGGTGTTGTAACTCCTTATTGTTCATATGGATCAAAACATGTATACCATCAATACACTATTCGTGTTGAAAAAGGAAATCGTGATGATTGGGTGGATATAATTAATGATTGCGGTGTTGGAACTGGAATTCATTATCCTATTCCATTATACAATCAACCAGTTTATAAAACATTAGGAATTGAAGGGCATTGTCCTAATGCTGAACTTGCAGCCGACAATGTAATTTCCCTTCCGGTCCATCCGTCTCTTACAAAAGAAGATTTGGATTTGGTAATTGAAGCTGTTAAAACTGCTTCTTCCAAAATCTAATTTTTTTTCATTTTAACATTTTGTTAACGGTATCGACTTTTGCATCTAATGTTCTATTTTCTAAATCTCTTCTATCATCTACTTTTATAACTGTATATACTCTGCCAATGCCTAATTCGAATAGGGCTTCTTGGGCAGTTGCTATTGCTGAATATAATTCTTCTAAGTTTTCTGCTTCTATTTGTGTTCCCATTCCTGTTAATTGATAATTTAACCCGGAATCTTTAATGGATTGAACAGCAGCAGTTACATAATCTTTGCATTCTGTAGTTTCTGTTCCAACAGGCAGTATTGCAAAATCACATGTTATCATTTTTTTCACCTGGTAAAATTATTTATTTATCTTTGTATAAATTAATTTAGTAATGGTTAAATTAAACAAAGAAGAATTCAATGAAAAGATTTTTACAAGAATAAATAAATTAATTGATGATTATTCCCTAATTAAAAAAAATGAGTTAATTGCTGTTGCTTTATCTGGTGGAAAGGACAGTGTTTTGACTTTACATGCTCTTAAAAATTATCAAAAGTTTTTAGATTTTGATTTAGTGGCAATTAGTGTTGATGAGGGTATTGAAGGTTACAGACAACATGGAATTGATTCTGCTATTAAAAATGCAGAGGATTTGGATATTGAACTTGTTCAAAAATCATTTAAGGATGATGAAGGTTTTGCTTTAGACGATATCTATCAGGACTTTAAAAGTGCTTGCATTCCGTGTGGGGTGTTCAGAAGAAACATCCTAAATAAAACCGCTTATGAATTGGGGGCCTGTAAAATTGCCACTGGGCATAATTTAGATGATGAAATTCAATCCTTTTTAATGAGTTTCGCTCGAGGGGATACAATAAAGTTTTCTAAATTTGGTCCCGAACTGGATGTGATTCATCCGAAATTGGTTCCAAGGATTAAACCTTTGTGGAATACTCCAGAAAAAGAAGTTGGGATGTGGGCGGTTTTAAATGATATTGATATTCATTTGGATGAGTGTCCTTATTCTCATTTATCTTTAAGAGCTAAAATTAAAGAGTTTTTAAATGTAAATGAAGATAAATATCCAGGTATTAAAAATAATGTTATGGAATCGTTTCAAAAAATATTAACTTTTGAAAATGATATCTCCACAAGCCTTAATGAATGTGAAGTTTGTGGTGAACCAACTTCATCAAATATCTGTAAGGCTTGTGAATTAAAAAAATTAATTTCTGAGAATTGCGAAGGCCATATAAATAACAAATAATGAAACCAATATAATTCCTTCTTTTTTATCGTATTTTTCTTGAGTTTTACCAAATATGAAACATAATATGGTGACTCCAACCATAAATAGCACATCTGTCATCATGCTTGGGTCGAGAGGTATTTGGCTTATTGCACTACTTGCACCAAGTACGAATAATATGTTAAATATGTTTGACCCAATCACATTACCTATAACCAACTGATTTTCTCCTTTCTTTAAAGCAGTAAGTGAGGTTACAAGTTCTGGTAAAGATGTACCAATTGCCACGATTGTCAAACCAACCAATGTTTCACTCATTCCAAGTGCTATTGCTATATTTGATGCACTGTTTACAACTAAATCTCCACCAACTACGATACCTGTAAGTCCTACAATAATGAATATTGCACTTTTTAGTGGAGTTAATTTCGCTTTTTCAACCACATTAGCATCTTTGGATTTTCTAGCATTTTTAACAAGATAAAATATGTAACATATTAATATTAAAAGTAAAATTATTCCTTCTATATTGGCAATATTCCAACCCATGAATATGAATATTGCGAGTAATAAAGTTATTCCAACAAGAAATGGCAAATCTTTATTCAAAACACTTTTTTCCATTAGTAAATCGCCTAATAATGCACAAATACCTATAACCATCAAAATATTAAATAAGTTACTTCCGATAACATTACTTACAGCCATTGCATTGCTTCCAGTTAATGATGAAGTAATTGAAACTGCAGCTTCAGGAGCGCTTGTTCCAAATGCAACTATAGTAAGTCCAACAATTATTGTTGGAATTTTTAGAAGGGATGCAACACTGCTTGCGCCATCAACAAAAAAGTCAGAACCTTTAATTAAAAATACAAATCCCACTATTAATAAAACAAATTGTAAAATTATTGAAGCATCCATTTTTATTCCTCTTCTTCATTTGGTTCTTGAGGTTCTAATTCGGTTACAAGAACTTTATCAATTTGGTGACCGTCAATATCTATAATTTCAAATATGAACCTTCCACATTCATATTTGTCTTTTTCATCAGGTATTGTTCCACTCAAACTCAATATAAATCCTGCAAGAGTGGTATATCCATCTTCCTCTTCATCAGGTAGTGTGTCATTAAATTCAAATAGTTCTTTAAATCTGTCTATTGGGTATCTTCCGTCAATTAACCATGTTCCATCATCTCTTTCAATGGCTTGTGGTTCGTCATCTTCGTCAATACCTGGAATGTCTCCTACAATACCTTCAAGTAAATCGTTTAATGTAATTAAACCTTCTACACTTCCAAATTCATCAACAACAAGTGACATATGAACATAACCCTGATTTTCTTTGAATTCTTTTAATAATTCCAGTGTTTCTAAATGTTCAGAAACTACTAATGGTTCTTTAACGATTTTTTGAACATCAAATTTTTCTTCACTGAACATTGCTGAAAGAATATCTTTTGCTTGTACAACTCCAATGAAATCGTCAAGTTCTCCGCTTGCAATTGGGAAAATTGACCTTTTACTTTCAATAATTTTCACTTTGTTAATATCACGTTCATCCTCAAGGTCAATCCATATTATTTCATTACGGGGTGTCATTATGCTTTCAACTTTTTGGTCATCAAGTTTGAAAACCCTTTTGATTATGTCTTCTTCTTCCTGTTCAATTGTTCCATCTTCTCTTCCCTCTTTAATCATTAATTCGATTTCTTCTTCGGTAACTATGTCATTATTTTTGTTTTCGATTCTCAGTAACCATAAAAGGAAGCTGCTTGATTTTGCAAGAACAAAACTCACGGGTTTTGAAACTTTTGAAAGAATCACCATGCTCTTTGCAACTTTTAGTGATACTCTTTCTGGATCGTTTAATGCAATAACTTTAGGAACGATTTCTCCTACGACTAATGTGAGGTATGTAGTAATTATAACTACTATGGCTACGCTTATCGGTTCGCTGTAAGGTACAAAAGAAATCATGCTAGCGAGAGGTTCTGCTAATGTAACTCCACCAAAAGCACCAGTTAAAACACCAATAAGTGAAATTCCTATTTGGACTGTTGATAAAAATTCGTTTGGATCTTCTAGTAACTCCATGACAATTTCAGCATTTTTATTTCCTTCTTCTAAGTATTTTTGCATTTTTGCTTTTCTAACAGAAACAACAGCCAATTCAGCCATTGATAAATATCCTGTGAGTATTATTAATATTAATATTATAATTATCTCGAGTATCGTTCCAATCATTTTTAACAGACCATTAAAACTAGTTATAGGTCACTGGCTAGTTGAAAGTCAGTGTTGCCATATATTTTATCTTGCATTTCTTGAACTGCTAGTGAAGCATCTTCTCTTGTAGCCACTTTCTTAAATATTCGTCTTGATTTAACTTTCAAGGTTTTTCCACAAACACATTTGCGTGTAGCCACTCCTTCCTTTGCATATAATGCACGACCACAGTCACAACGAAATATAAGATACATGATAATTTTTCCATTTAAAATTAATTGTAATTATGAATATATTAAAAGATATTATATAAAATTTTCACTATCCGCCAAATATTTTCATGAATAAAGGTATGAAAACTTGGGATGGTAAAATTATTAAAGTTGCTATGCTGACTCCTATATTGGTACCAACAACAACCAACAGTATTCTAAAGATATTATTCTGCCATAAATCTTTAAAATTTTTAACATGCGCTAAATTTTTTATGTCCCTTTGTCTGACTTTTCTAAATTTAGCTTCAGTTAAACCTGAAAACCAACCTGCTGCAAGCAATGGATGAATAATGGTTAGAGGAGCTACAACTCCTCCGACAATTGCGGATTGGATTTTTGAGCCTGAAAGTATTGAACCAATAAATCCCATTATCATACTGATTATTATAAATTCATATAAGTTTCCGGTTATATTTATCCCGCTAAGGTATGCCAGAAAAAATATCACAACAAATAAAATTGGAATAAGTGCTAGGATTATTTTAACCCATGGAATTCCACCTTTTTTATCAAGGCTTTCCAATTCATGAATTGGAGGTAATGTTTCAGGATTATCCAGATATCTGATAATTCCCGGTTTATGTCCAGCTCCAACAACTGCAATTACATGGTCTTGAGGTATTTGAAGTAGTTTTCCTGCAAGATATGCATCTCTTTCATGAACAAGAACTTCATATACACTTGGAGCTTCATCTTTAAACATTTCCATTAAATCATCGAGGTTCTCGGGGTTTTTCAATTCTTCAATGTCAATTTCCTCTTCTTCATCATCACCGCCAACGACGGATGTCAGAAGTCCAAATAAAAATTTAGCTTTTTCAACAAATCCCATCTTATTTAAAGCTCTTTGAAGTGTAGTATTAATTTCTCTATCTATTAAGGCTATAGGTATTCCTAAGTCTTCACATGCTTCAATTGCACCAATCATTTCTGATCCTGGTTTCACATCAACATCGGCACCAATTTTTGATTGGAAATATCCTAGAAGGGTTGTAGTAAAAAATAGCCCTACCTTGTTTTCTTTTATTATCTGGGTGACAGATATTGCATCATCTTCTTCTATTCCCATCATTTGATTTTTTATTCTGATGTATCTTCCTCTGTCGAGTTCTATTGCCACAACTTCGGGATGTTGTTCATAAATGGCATCTTTTACTTCATCAACACTTTCTGAAGATACATGCGCAGTACCGATTATTGTTAAGCATTCTCTTTTCATTAATAATACACTTCTTTAATAGTTTAATTATATCTAATAATATTATGAAAATATGATATATAAACTTAATCTTTAATCAATTTTAATTCATTATTTTCATAGATTGCAACATTGGTTGTAATGTTTTTACTAAAGCAGCATTCAATGTCCTTTTCGTGATTAAGTCCTTTTAAACGTTTACCTGACCTGCAGTTATAAAATCCCTCTTTTAAAGCTTCATAATCTCTACTTGCCAATATTGCAGCTTTGGCATAATCATTTAATTCATATTCATCGGAATATTGGCAAATCCAATATAATATTTCTCCGGAGGCTAAAAAGTCTTCAAGTGCAAAATTTCCTTTTACTCCTGCCATCACAACATCAATATGGTCTTTAGCCAGTAGCGTACTTTTTTTTCCAACAGCTTTCGCATTCACCATGCCTCCCACAAGGACTGTGGAATTCATATTTTCAAGAATTCGGGTTCCATTGCTTGTTGTTAATATGAGTGTGTCCTTGTCGGTTTCATATTTTTCTACATTTTGCGGTGAGTTTCCAATATCAAAGCCTTCTATCATTTCGCCTCCACGTTCTCCAGCAATAACACAGTCATATTTCTCTTTTAATTTAAATGCTTCTTCTGGTGTAAAACAAGGAATTATTCTATTAAAATTGTTCAGGGCAAGGGTTATGGTTGTACTTGCTCTTAATGCATCTACCATTATTGATACATCGTCACTGCTTGTTTTTTCAAAACTTAATGTTACCTTCATAAAATAATTTATATTTTATATTAGTATAATAATATTATTATGAAAATTGTCACAACACCCATGTGCGAAGAAATTGTAAAGTTGGCCGGAATTTCAAACTATGTTGTAAATAAATATCCTGATGAGGAAGATGGTGATTTGGCTATTTTACTTTCAGAAAGTAAAGTTGAAATGGATTCGTTACCAATTAAACTGAATACTCCCGTGCAAGTTTTTGAAAGTATCAAAAAAGTTTCTAAAGTTGCTCAAAATGAATTGTCTGATGAGGAAATCAATTCATTTTTTGAAGATTATGAACTTTCATCTAAATATTTGAATTCACATTTTAAAAGGGATATTAACATTAAGGTTTATTCGGAATTTTTAAAGGATATAGTTTCGGATATGGGGTTCAATATAGTTGATAATGACTTTGATTTTGTTGTTTTCCCGGATTATTTGAAAGATAATGTGATTGAAACCGATAATTTGGTTGAAATTCCATCACATGGATTTGTTTCAAAAAATCCCTTTGAAAGAATAGAGGTAAGATATTCCATTTTGGAAAATTTAATATAGTTAGAAAATAAAAATCTATTAATATATTATATAAATTGCATTTTTTAGAGAGTTGTTAAAAATGTATGAATCATTGATATTTACCGGTGGAGTTCACAAAAGCGAAGAAATTAAAGAATTGATTGAAGATTTGGGAGGATTTATTCTTCAAGAAAGTATTCAACAGATGGAGTTAGTTTTAAATTTAGCAGTTCCTATAGAAGATGTTGATAAAATTGAAGAAAAATCCCATGAATTGTTAGCTAAATTGGCTGTAGCTCCTATGGCAGGTTCTGAAATAGCAATTATTTCTCCAACTTTGGCTAGACATCATTTGCCTCATGCTGCTTGTGATATCTCTGAATATTTACGGGAATTCGGTGCAAAAGATAATATGATTGGTCTTGCAAGAGGGGATGGAAAAGGAACTTCAGGCATTACTGAAAATGAAAAAAGCCTAATTGAAGAACATGATATTGCAGTCTTTGTATTAGGCAGTTTCGAAAATTGTATTAAAGAAAAATCTTTCTTATATGATGATATTGACATTCCTGTAATTGTAACAGGGGCTCCTGATATTCCTGTTGAAGAACTTCCTGGTGCAGATGCCTATGTTGGTGGTCTTGGTAGAATTCCAAGAAGGCTCAGAAGGGGACCTGATGTACGCGCACTTGATAAATTGGTTGAAACTATCGAACAAATATTGGGTGATAAAAAACGTGAAATGACTCTCGATGCACCATTGGTACCTTCCATTGTTGTAAAAAATGCAATTGAAAATCAAGTTGATGAAATTAAGGACGTAATTTCTCCAACACCTGTAACTTCACAATTGGATGGTGTTCGTGTAAAATTAAATTATGATAAATATGCCGATCTGATAGCCAATGTTGTTATTGACGGTAAAAAATTATCAGAAATTGCTGAAATTAAAAAGTCATTTATGTATGATTATATTTTAGTAAAAATAAATAGTGAGAGTTCTCTTGTTGAGAATTCAAACTAACTCTCTTTTTTTTTAAATTCTTCTCATTCCGAAGAAGTTTATTGCATCAACCAAATCATTAAATTGTTCTAATTCTCGTTCTATGACATTTTCATCAGTCATGTCGATGCTTAATTCCCCATCCATACTTAAGGTATCCGGACCTCGGCCTATAAGTCTTTCGACTCCATCGGCACTTAAAATCCTTTCAGCGTCAAGTTGATGAACAAAGGACCTTCCAGGTATTATTGCAGTATCTTTTATTTCGCTTAAATCAAGTTTTTCCAAATCTTCTTTTGTAATTAGGCAAGCTATTTCTTTTTCACATGCAACAACATTGACATTTTCTCCGGTTTCTAATTTTGAAAATATTTTGGAGAGATACGGCTCTGCAATTTTTGAAGTAATGATTGTTGCTTCACCTGTGATAGGTTTGATAAATTGAAGGAATACTTCATTTTCATCTTTAGCTATTGCAAATGGCCCTCCAGTTTCAGGGTCACATACTGGTGTTCCGCTAACCCTAAATTTATATTCGGAATTAATCTGTTTAACAAGTTCGCCAAATTCTTCAACAGGCTGTGATTCAAGGCCTTTTATGATTGGTTCATTACCCAATATTAATCCTTCATTAAATGTATTTGCAAATCTCATTAATAGCATTCCTTTTGCACCCCATTCTTCCAATGAGTTGCAGGTTTCTCTTAAAACATCACCATCATTAACGCCAGGGATAATTACCGCAGCACCTGTCAGATCAATATTTTCACAAAATATCTGGCATGCTTTTAGGGCTTCTGTAGGGTTAGGGTCTTTAACCCACTCCTTTCGAAGTTTGGGGTCAGATGAAAAAATAGTAAATGAAACTTCTTTAACGCCATTATTGATTAATCTTGTAGCCATATCCGAGTCATCTATTCCTTTTCCGCAGGTATATCCTAAAACTGATGAAATTGAAAATTGGTTTAGATTGGCAGTTAGATTTTCGAGGTGGGGATAACAGCTTATATCGCCCCCTCCACTTATGTAAGCACTTATTTCCCCTTGATGCCCCATTGCCATCATCATTGCAGTTTGGACTTCATTCATCACTTCAAATGGTGATTTAAAATCACCCTGTGTTTCGGAAACTCCTTTACTGCACCTTTCACAACCAATCTTATTGGGTAGACAATGTGCACAGCCAAAACTTTTAACTTCTTTTACCTTTCTAAAGTAACAGTATTTACAAAAACCGTTACAGTCTCTTCCAGGTATGCCTCCAACATCTGCTACAAGTTGCATATTATTTAATTTTTATTTTTATTTTATATAAAAATTCACGATTTTTCTTGGAGAAATTTCTTATTACTTTTAGTATTATTTATTACTATTGAACCTTAAAGTAATAATTTATTATTTTCTTTTATTTTTATGAATTCATATGATTTTAACTTTATTTTTAGAAAATTAATTGTATTTATAT
>NZ_JAXJXF010000133.1:0-7041 GCF_036307625.1 Methanobrevibacter sp. | reverse complement strand
CTATTGTGTGCATTTACATGGGACTTCTATTCTCTTTTAATATTCAGATTCATCACAGGATTGGGTGTTGGTGGAGAATGGGCTACGGTCCAGACATACATCAATGAAACATTTCCTGACAAATTAAGAGCCAAATTTGGTGCATTCATGCAATCAGGTGCACCGGTTGGAGTTATTTTAGCTTCAATGGTTGGAGGATTGGTGACTCCAATCATAGGTTGGAGAATGACTTTTCTAGTTTCAATCATTCCGGCAATTACTATAATTTTCATAAGAAAATATCTTGAAGAATCCGACGTATGGATTCAAAACAAGGATAAATATGTTAACAGGAGCATTCTAAAGGAATTCAAGGAATTAATTAGCCGTGAACACAGAAGAATATTTTTGATATCATTGGTATTGTGCATATTCGGAATGTCTGCATATTGGTACACTTATTCATGGTTGCCGACTTATCTTGAACAGGAAAGAGGTTTGGCATTGCTTAGCACAACATTTGGAGTTATATTAATCCAATGTGGTGATTTTACAGGTTATACCACTTTCGGTTTTGTAGCTGAAAAGCTTGGAAGGCGTCCTGCATTTACAATATACAGCTTCATAATGGCATTGGGAATATCGATGATAACACTTTTCTGGAATCAAATAGAACATGTTCATGATTTGCTTTATGTATTCATGTTCCTAACAGGTTTTGGAACAGGATTCTTTGGAGGATTCGGATCATTGTTCTCGGAACTGTTCCCGACAAAAATCAGAAATACTGCTGTTGGAACAGTATTCAACCTTGCACGAGGAGCACAATTCATAACTCCTGTAATCATAACCACAGTTGCAGCATACTTTGATTTGAGTTATGGCATTGCTATTGCAGCGTTATTCGCCATGCTTGTGGGTATTTGGATTTGGGTATTTCCTGAAACCAAAGGAACTGTTCTCAATGATTTGGATTAAAAAAATAATAATGGTGGATGAGCAGTCATCCGCTTTCATTCAATTGATTATGTATTTAAAAAATTACTTTTTAATAGTAATGACGGTATTGTTCAAACCTAATATTTGGGAATACTCAATATTGTCTGAAATGCTAAGCAATCTATCAATATGGTCTGATTTTAAATTTTTGTCTTCTTTTGGATTATATCCGATTCCGGAATGTTTTATAGAAATAATTGTAGACTCTTCATTGTCCCTTACAATCACATCAATCCAGTCCAATTCATCGTTTATGTCTAGAATATAACTGATCAGTTCTCTTATTGCTGAGCTAACTAATTTGGATACTTTTTCATCGGGCAAAAATTCCTGAACCTGTTTGGACAGATATATTGTATCGTTTTTGTTTGCATGAATGGTATACTCCAGCATCTTTTCGTTTTTGTCATGATCTTTTTTTAAGAAGAATCCTGAGTATTCTCCGTTGGTCTTTTTAGTCAGGTACTTGGAGTATAGATAAATAAAGAGGAGTGTTGCCATTTCTGATGCCACAAAGGCAAACCAAATTCCATTTTCATTCCAGATGATTGAAAATACGAATACGAATGTCACTGGGAATATCAGTCCGTTTAACAGTGTGACAACGTTTGACAATTTTATGTTCTGTATTGATTGAAGATAGAACATATACAAAAAGTTTATTGAAAATGCCAACAGGCAGAATGAGAATATTCTAACAGCATTCATCACGGAAGGAATGTGTGACGGGTCGTTTACAGAGAATACACATAAAATTGTCTGTGGGAATAAGGTAAACAGTACTGTGAAAAATATTCCGAAGGCAGTTACTATCTTCAGTGATTTTCTTGCAACATACTCTACACCGTTGTAATCATTTTCCTGGTAATAGACAGATACGATAGGTAAAATTGACTGGGCAGTACCGAATATGAATATGCTCACTAATAATGATGTGTTGCAGCACATGTTGTATGCGACCAATCCCACATTTGCCATGACTCCAAGGATTATTGAATTGATAATGACCAGTTTAATTGATTGGTACAATGCTATTGATGATGATGAAAACCCTGTTTTGCATATCTTCGCTATCCATTTCATTGATTTGCCAAACTCAATTTTGATTATTTTTAGCGTACGTTTAGGCTTGAAAAAGTAAGTGGATGTGTATATTGCTGCTATGATATATCCCAATGCCATACCCAATGCCGCACCGGCAATTCCCATGTTAAAGTATTCTATTAAAATCACGTCAAATACTACATTCAAGATGTTTGCTATAAGAAATCCCCTAAATTGTAATTGAACAAAGTTATCTGTTTTAATGAAGTATGCCAAAACGATAAAATAACACATGAACGGTATTGTCAAAAGATAATATTTTAAATATTCATAAACCAATGGTCTTAACTGGCTTGAATTGCATAATATCTCAAGGAAGCTATCTGGAAACAATAATCCCACTACCATAATTAGTAGGGATATTACTGTAATGCTGATAAGTGAAACGGTGAATATGTAATTGGCCGTTTCATCGTTGAAGTTTGCTTTTTCACTTGTGGAAAGTAGGGTGCCTCCAAATCCTATCAGCCAATAAATCATGTTGATGAATTGGGCTAAGGGTTCTATACTTTGAATGACTGACAGGTTCATCGGACCCAACAGTGCGCTGATTATGAATGCATCAGCGAGAATTGCAAAATTGCCTGCTATTGCGGCAAGCAATGTTGGAAAGAACAGTTCTTTAAACTTGGAATTCAACAGGGAGTATCTTCTTTTATACGGCATTTTAGTCACTACATGTTATTATTGTATTTTGATAGAAAATGATTTTTGGCAAGTTAATTGCAATCATATATGTTGCGATGATAAATCATGTTTATCTTGAAGCGATTATAACCTCCTGAATATAATGCGGAGGAAGTTCTATCTTATAGTCTAAAACTTTCACTAATGCTTCGATACCTTTTCGACCACTTAACATTAATTGATAAGTATTTTTCGGAATAAAAACAAGTCCTCCCCTTTTAACTTTTAAAATGGCTTCAAAAATAATGTTTACCTTATCTGCTTCATTCTTATTCACTAAACTTTTATTTAAATTCACAACAACATAATCAAAATTGCCTTTTACCTCACTGAGTTTACTATATTCAATCTGGAATATGTCAATATCATCACCAAACTGGTCGGTTACAAAAAGCCCGGTGCCGTGTCTTTCAATTTTTTTAATCATGGGGACAATTTCAGATAGATATTCCTTATCCTCTTTTAATTGGGAATATGTAACATCATCACTTAGAATTAATGAAAATACATTACGCTCAAGATCTCTTAAAAAGTTTAAATCATGGTCCACATTAGCTTTATTTTCATTAACTAAAAATACATAGCCTGCAGCGGTATTCAAATCTTCAGTTTTTTTGAAAAGCATGTCATGATAAGTTGAATTAACTAAACTGCTGTCGTGAAAGGCTTTTAATTTAGTATTAATATTTACTATCGGTGATGAGCGGGCAATTATATTTTTTGGAGTAATGAAGAATTTTAACGTACCGTGGGCATATAAACTATATTTTTTATTTAGTTCACCATAGAACGATTTCGGTTTTAAATATGAATCCAGAATGCTGTCTGTTTCATGCTGACCGGAAATCCTGTCTAAAAACTCGGCAGGCATGCTTCCACCACATGGGCGACAATTTACCTCAATTAAAACCGGACCGTTTTCATCAATCATGTATTCACCATGGACAGGTCCGTATTGAATTTCCAATGCATCGGCAACTTTGTAAGCATACTCAACCATTTCCGCTTCACCAAGGCTCAATTCGTTCACGGTTTCACAGGAATCGTAAACGATAGCTCCCTCTGATGTTCTGACCTTATTGTATTTCCAGACTAGGGTCACCCGATGAATGCCTTCATGGGTTACCGTATTGACAATGTATTCAATACCATTTATCCTCTCTTGTATTAGAATCTCATTGATTTCATCACCATAATAGTTGACATCATCAAATATCTGATTAATTGACTCAATCATTTCGTCCCGATTGAGACATATACGCACGCTTGCTGAACCTGCACTGTATGTGGGCTTTATAACAACTTCTTTTAGGTTTTCACTGTCATAAAACTCCAATGCATCATCCAAACTATTTATAACCTTTCCTTTTATGTATCGTAGTCCTCTTTGAGCTAATCTATTGTGCATTTCATTTTTTAAAGTCATTGCATCAAGATTTTCAATTGAATTGCTTAAAAGACCTAATTCATTAGATAAACGGGTAGCCAAAACGACGCCCCGTTCATTTCCCGGAACGATTAAAATAGGATTGAACTTTTTTACTTCCTCAAGGGTTTTTTCGAAGGTGTCCTTTTCATAAATCATGTCAAATTCATAGGGGATCTGTTTATATTCTTCTAGGACATGTTCTCCAAATTTTTTCCCGCTCTCAGTGTTTGAATTTTTTAAATGTAATACGATGGGATTATAGCCTCTGTTAATGATGTCTTCTATAAAATTTTTTCCAGTGGATATACATTCAACAACTATGATGTTTTTCATAATATCACCCATATTCTCTAAAAATAATTCTTTAAATTCATAATTATGTTATATTTTTCATAGGTTTATATAAAAATAGTTTACTTAAAGATAATTTTACTATAATTTGTTTGTATTTATTTTGATTGTTCTTTCGAAGATTTTTTTTTGATTTTTCTCAATTATAGTTCATATCTGTCTAGTTTTTGAAAAGTTATATCCTTTTATTTGTGCAATTCATCCATGACTTGTAGAAGTCATGGTATTTGCATTAATTAGATAAAATGGATATTGTCTGAAGCAATATCCAATTTAAATCTTTTACTTTATTTGCTGCGGTTTATCTTGTGTCCCGCATCATCGTATCCTGGTTCGTCCATGTCAATGTATCCATTGTCTCCGACATGGTAGTTCACCATACCATATTTGTTCAGCATGTAGTCGTCTACTTCCTTTTGACTGTACATTGGTGTTCCATCTGCCTTGTATGCATAGGCTGAAGGACTGCTTTCAACACTGGATGCAACTTCTTTTTTTGGCTCTTCTGTGATTTTCCATTTGATGCTGTTGATGATATGATCAACGATGTTTTTGTTTTTGCTTATCACAATTATGTTGTCGTGGGTCTGGTTGTTTCCTATGTATACTGCATTGCATTCTCCCTTTAAACTGCAACCTGCTACGGTTGGGTCGTTTATGGAAACATTTCCGAAATATTCATTTCCAAAGATTGGTGTTTTGATGTTTGCAAATCCCATTATTTGTGGAATGCTTTTGTTGATTGTGTTGAATGTTATGACAATGGTATTTTCATTTTCAAGAACCACTATTCCGCTGTCGTTATTGATGGATTTGACTTTCATGTCCTTTGGTATTTCCATGGTTGTTCCGTTTTCAACAATGTTAAGTGTAATGTATTCTGTTTGTTGTCCAAACATGGTATATGCAATTCCAATGCATAAAATAACAATTATTATGATTAATCCTATTATAATCATATGTTTGTTGTTCATTTGATACATCTCCTATACTGTTAAATTTATTATCAATTTTGACACATATATTATTTGTTTGAACTCCTATATTAAGTAGGAACATATTTCTACTTTCAGATGGGGAAGTTTGCTTTTTTTAGTAAAGACTATGATGAATCACGTAAAATCATCATTTTGGTATTGACATTTGGAATTATGTTTCAGTACATGGAATGAAATAATACTTTTTTAAGGTGGGTGAAACTTCAACTGCAACAAATCTTTTTTTCATTGGTTGGTGAATATTTGCCTTTAAAATTAAAATTTACATGACCATAACAAATTAATACAATATTGTGTATAAATATAATACAATTAAGGAAATTGTTATACCAACAGAAAAATTTTGGAGGAAAAAGCTTTGCTTAATAAAAAGATTATAATGTTGGCAATATTGTTTGTGAGTGTTCTTGCAATTGCACAAGTAAGTGCAGCTGAAAATGCTACGGATGTTGTTGACATAGAGGATGCAACTGAAGTTATTGCTTTGGATAATGAAAATGTTGTAGATGTAAATGATTTGAAAAACGATAAAGAAAATAGTGTAGATAATCATGAGATTTTGGGAATCGCTGAATCACAGAATAATCTTTCTCGGGATAATGGGGAAAATATTTTATCAGTATCATCACCATATTCTTCATATTACAGTGTGTCTGTTTATGATACTACTGTCAATTATGCAAACAGCGGAACCATTAAAATAAACATTAATCCATGTACTTATAGCAATTATTACAAATATAATTTTTATTTAAGAATTTACGATTCAAATGGAAATCAAAAATACAACTATAATTATTATAGCAGTTATTCAACAAGTTCTATAAGCTATACTTTTAACTCTGGAACATATAGTCCGGGTACATATACTGTTAAGATTGTAAATTATGCTGACAGTAAAGTGATGGACACTGCTACATTAACTGTTAAATCTTCTTATTATCCGTCCTATTCTGATTATAGTGTGTCTGTTTATGATACTACTGTTTATTATGGTTCTGGCGGGTCTATTTCTATGAGTATTTCTCCTTCATCTAAGAGTAATTATAAGTATTATTATCATTTGAAGGTTTATGATTCAAATGGTAATCAAAAGATTTCTCAAGAGTATTACAGTACCAGTTCTGCTTATTCAAGGACATATGATCTCAGTTCAAAACAATTAAGTTCTGGAACATATACTGTTAAGATTGTAAATTATGCTGACAGTAAGGTGATGGACACTGCTACATTAACTGTTAAATCTTCTTGTCCATCCTATTCTGATTATAATGTGGTTGTTTATGATACTACTGTTCATTATGGGTCCGGTGGATCTATTTCTATGAGTATTTCTCCTGCTTCTAAGTATTATTATAAATATGATTATTATTTGAGGGTTTATGATTCAAATGGTAATCAAAAGATTTCTCAAGAGTATTACAGTACCAGTTCTGCTTATTCAAGGACATATGATCTCAGTTCAAAACAATTAAGTTCTGGAACATATACTGT
>NZ_JAXJXF010000132.1:0-20711 GCF_036307625.1 Methanobrevibacter sp. | reverse complement strand
CCATCTAGTTTTGCGGTAATTCCTTTAGTGCCTGTTGTATCTGCAGTGATGTTTAGGGAATTTCCGTAATCTAATGTTTGGTCGTCAATGTTTATGGTTGAGTTGATTTTGTTTACTGTGATTTTTGCTGTTTTTGTAACTGGATTGTGATTGTCATCGGCAATTGTGGTAACTGTTAATGTGTAGCTGCCTGCATCTAATACTGGAATTTCTATTGTGTATCCGTCAACTTTGGCATCTTTGCCATCTAGTTTTGCGGTAATTCCTTTAGTGCCTGTTGTATCTGCAGTGATGTTTAGGGAATTCCCGTAATCTAATGTTTGGTCGTCAATGTTTATGGTTGAGTTGATTTTGTTTACTGTGATTTTTATGGTTTTGTTGCTTTTTTCGTAGTTTTTATTTCCGTCGAATGTGATTGTGATGTTTGCTGTGCCTGCTGAAAGTGCGGTGATGTTTCCGTCAGATGCGACATTGGCAACCTCGGGGTTATCGCTTTCAAAATAAATTCGTCCAGTAGCTTCTTCAGGTTCCAATGCATAATTGACTTTGGATTTGTCATCTAAGTTTAGTTCCAAATCACTTGCAACAATTTTCACTGATGCCTTATTAACAGTAATTGTCACTGTTTTAGTTACGGAGATGTGGGTTTCATCAGGTATTGTTGTCACTGCTAAAGTGTAGTTTCCAGCATCCAAATCTGAAATTTGAATTGTAAAATTATCAACAACACTAATGGATTTATCATCAATCTTGGCGGTGATGCTTGTTGCACCTTCAGTTGGTACGGCAACAAGTTTGGATTCAGGGTAATCTAGAACGATATCATCAAGATAAATAGTTGAATTGGTTTTTCTAATGTTTATGGTTGCGCTGTTGACAGTTGTCTTTTTAAAATTGGTATATGTTGCATTGATTTCATAAGTTTTGTAATCTTCAAATGTGTGCATTACCCACCATGTGTCCTTGGAATCATATGTTCCGTTGAGTTCATCACCGTTTGGTAGGATAAACACTAATTTGCCACCTATAATGTCGGTTGGTATGTTTGATTTTGCAGTGAGGTTAACTATCTTGTTGCTGGTTGTCACTGGGGTTACATTAATATAGTATTCTGTGTTTGGAATTACTGTTATGGTTCTGTTGATTGCTTCAAATCCAGCATATTCAGTATTGAAAATGGCATAATATGTGCCGACCGGCAAATCAACAGTCCATCCTTCACCGCTTAAGCAGCTGTATTCTCCGATTAAAGTGTCATTGTTATCGTATACGCTTATTGATATATTTCCATTGTTGACAGACATGCCACTATTTGTTCTCAAGTCAAATGTTAATTTTTCACCGGAATTATTGAGTGTTATGAAATCATCCACATTCAATGTAGGGGGAACAATCTGCGTATTGACGGTTGTGTCTGAATCTTTGAAGATACATGTGTCTGCAGTAACTGAATAGGCTTCTGAATAAATATCAGAACCTTCCCCAGCATAATTTCCACTAAAATAACAATTTGTCACAGTAACATTACCATTTTCATTGAAAATTGCACCACCCCAACTGTTTTGGTCTCCTTGGTTATTGATAAAAGTACAATTTGTCACAACACCATTGTTATAATCTTCAAAGTAAATTAAACCCTTCCACTGTCCATTGTTATCAATGAAATTACAATCGAAAAATTTAGCATCATTACCAGTAATATAAAAAGCAAGACCGGTTGTGTCACGACATGCATTTTTAATTGTCAGATTTTTAACTGTTATATTGTTATTAGTTATATGGAATACTTGGGTATCTGATCCTTTCATGTCAATGGCAGCACCGTTACCGTCAATAACACTGTTGGGAACACATAGATTAATAAATTCTAGTTCTTGACCTGTGCCATCATAATTATAGAATTTATGTTTCAGTGTGATATTTCCTCCTTCACCAATCTCTTTTTTCAAATCATCAAATGTGGCATTTGTATTTGGATCAATATCCTCGCCAATAATTTAAGTATCTTTTACACTTTGTATTTCATCATCATTTGTTTTGCTTAGTACTTGGTTGTCATCCGTTGTTTTCAAATCCTTTTCTATAGATGTTGATTCTATTTCTTGATTTTCATCACTCATCATTACTTTATCGTCAACTTCTCCAGCGCTTACACTGGCAATGCTGAATAGGATAAAAATAGAAAGAATCAATATTATACTTTTGTATTTCATGTTTTTTTAACTCCTTTTCTGTTTAAAAATTTTGTTTTTGATGAATATAAAAATGTTTTTGTAATGTTAAAATTGAGGGGGATGGTTGATTAAATACTTATTTAAAATAGTAATGTTCAAAACATTAATTTGGAAAATATTGGTTTCATTAAAAGAAAACTTAGAAAATTTTAGTGATAACTTCATGAAATCATTTCATGATTCGGACGTTTTAAACATGAGTTTTGGATGATTTATCCGTTTTGGCGATGATATCATATTTTGTTTGTTTTAAATAATTGTCCACAAAAACTCTTCATATTCTTTTAATAATGTTTTTTTTTCCATGTTATCACCTAAATAAACATCTGCATATAAATGACGATGGCTGGAATAATCAGTATTCCCATAAGATGGGATTTTCCAACTCCAATGTAATGGGGAAGCATTCCCATGGCTGTTGAAGTAATCAAAGCCAGAGTCATATAAAAAACCGGAGCCTGATAATAAAAAATGAAGATGTATAATATCAATATCTGAAGCAATATCACTCCAATGGATAATTTCTTGTAATCAACACCTCCCATCAGTCTGGAAAATGAATCTCCTAATTTTAAAGACAATACCAATGAAACAGACACTGCTATCAGGGATGCGAAAATAAAAATCATCAAATGGTTCAGTGTCATCTCAGAGATTAGATAAGACATGTAAACGGCAATTCCGCTTCGGGGATTTCCGATGATATAGATTGCAATCAATGAAAAAAGACAATCCGAAACGTTCAGTCCTGAAGTTGCAAGTAAAAAGTTAACTGTGTCATCATCGTCATTGTCATTTGTGCCGCTTGCAGCCTGCGCTATCACGGTTCCCTGTGCAGGTCCGAATCCCGGAAGAAAGCCAAGTATGGCTCCGGTTATTCCGCCTGCAAAAATGCTTTTATATTTCCCCAAATCCAGATTAAGCTCATAAAATTTGTTCTGATGAGGTATTGTTGATGAATCATTCAGGCTGAATAATATTGTGCTTATTCCAAAAAGGCCTGAAAATGTGCACATTAGGGACACTCCTGATGAAATTGGGGTTTGAAAGATAATCCAGCCCAAGATTCCTGAAAGGATGAAAAGAAGAAGTGACCATAAAAAATCCCTCATGGAATTTGTCATGTTGTAAGTCAAATAAACGGATGCAACAAGCAGGATAATCCATGTAAATGGCTTTGTCAAATCATGCATTATCGGAAGTGCAACTGCAAAGATTGGCATCATCAATATTGTAACTATGATTGCTCCAAATCCTCCGACTGAAACAATTCTTATGACTTCTTTTGATCTTCCATGCAGAACCATTCTGTGTCCTGGAAGTATTGATGTTGCGGTTCCCTCCTGCGGCACTCCCAAAAGCATTGAAGGTACAAATTCAATCAGGGCATGGGCTATTGACATTGCAACCATCAAAACGCAAAGAAATTCCGGTGAGAGGATTGTCAAAAGAAAACTTGAAGATGC
Organism: Methanobrevibacter sp.; assembly: GCF_036307625.1. Taxonomy (GTDB): domain Archaea; phylum Methanobacteriota; class Methanobacteria; order Methanobacteriales; family Methanobacteriaceae; genus Methanocatella. The sequence goes on along the minus strand of NZ_JAXJXF010000132.1, from coordinate 17,011 downwards.
GAACAAAATTGCTCCGGCAGTGTTAACATGTATTCCAGGTATCATTCCTGTTGTTGTTCCAATCAATATGCCTATAAAACAAGCTATTACTAATTCAATCATAGCTATTAATTGTTCTAACTTTAATTTATACTTTGTTGAAGTAATTAAGTAATATTTGCTTTGTTTTGAAAAATTAAAGTTGTTTGGAAATAGTTATTCAATTGAAGAATTGTTGTGGTTTTGCATGTATTCAAACAGTTGACAAAAAATAGTGGGCATTGAAATTCCAGAAATGGTTAATGTTTTAAAAGATAGGGGCATATTATGACAGTTATTTATTTTGAATCGAAAATCGATTAGAATTGATTCCTGTTGAATTCAAGGGACTTTAGCGATACTCTGGTTAGAAGTTTCAGCAAATCTTTGCGGGGGATATCCAATTCTTCACAAATCATATTGTCCCATTCTTTTTCTTTTTCTATTAGAAATTCGGATGTTTCAATTCCCTTTTTTGTTAAGGTGATTTTATATGCTCTTTTGTTGCATTCGTCAATTTCTCTTGTGATCAATCCTTTTTCCTCAAAATCTTTAAATGCTCTTGAAACTCCGCTTCTGTCCATTAGGCATGCCTTTGCAATGTCGGATTGGTTTGTGCCCATTTCATAATATAAAAACAGCAGCATGTAATATTGGCTTGGAAGTATCTCCGTTTCGCTTTTGATGTGTTTATTCATGTAAAAGTCATGGGTTTTCATCAATGAAATCACGTGGTTTACTAAAAATGGAGAATCTTTAATAATTTCGTCATATTCTATCATAATAATGGCTCCTTACTAATTAATATTATAATAATTAAGATTTAAATAGTATTTGTAACATATTATACACAACAAACTATGGGGTGCAATTATGAACAAAAAAATCATCATCATTTTTGCAATTGTCTGTGTTGGCTTTGTGTTGCTTACAAGTCCTGCGTTTGCAAAAGAAAACGTTAATGTAAAAATATCCACTGACAAATGGCTTAACGGTAAGGGCGTTATTTTAATTAAGCTTGTTGATGACCGTGGCAGAGAAATCCATACCAATGGAAAAATCAATTATACGATCACTGATTCCAATGGCCATTATGAATGGAAATATAAGTCATATACCAAGTTTCTTCGTATAAAATATGATGCGGGATGGTATAATGTGCAGGTAAAATTCGATGGGGATAAAAAGTACAGTTCCGCTGTTTCATCTCAGGACGTTAATGTACCAACATCCAGCCCTAGTTTTGATGCCTATAATTATTATGATAATCATAATTGGGGTTTAAACCAAAAAATGGATGATTATATAGAGGATAATTACTGGGATGAGGAGATTTATGATGATCCTTCAACGTATGACGGTGAAGGATATTGAAATTTTTTTTTTAAAAAGAGATGTAATTGGTGTTTAAATATATGGAGGAGTTTAAACACCAATCGTGTTTTTGTGGAAAATTTGGCAGTAATTTTCCATGAATATTAAATTAGAAAATTGAGAGAAAGCTAATTCAATATTCTATTCTATATTTTTGGAGATTGTATTATTACTTGACTAATAATATGTTTTGTTTTAAAGCAATGTTTAGGCAAAAATTTAGGTGTGCCTAAATTACATCACTTGTTTAAAATGTTGGTCATGGTGGTATATAAAGGTTTCGATTTTTTAGGCATACCTAAATTTTTATTATTTTGGTATTCCTAAATATTTATATAGAATAAAAATCAATAGTAAACTATGTTTAGGTTAACCTAATTTTTTAATATTCGGGTCTAGACTTAAACTAGAAAATAATTTTTTTTAGTAAATGGGTGATGTTTTTGTTAAAATGTCATCTATTGATGTTAAATAAAAGGGAGAATGGTTAATGACAGAATTAATTGTAGGATTAGCAGGAAACCCCAACGTGGGTAAAACTACTGTATTCAATCAATTAACTGGTATGCGCCAACATGTAGGTAACTGGCCTGGAAAAACTGTTGAACGGGCAGAAGGTCACTTTTCACATGGTGGCTATGATTATGATGTTGTCGACTTGCCGGGTAACTATGCATTAAGTGCTCATTCAATGGAAGAGATTGTTTCTCGTGATTTCATTGTGGATGATGACTCTGATGTTATTGTTAATGTAGTTGATGCTGCTAATTTAGAACGTAATTTATATCTTACAGTCCAAATGATGGAATTGGGGGCTAATTTGGTAATGGCTCTCAACATGAATGATTTTGCAAAGAAAAAAGATCATATAATAGATATTAAGTTGATGAGTGAACTTTTAGGTTTCCCAGTTATAGAAATCAATGCAAAAACCAAAGACGGTTTTGAAGAATTGTTGACAACTGTGGAAAAGGCTTCAAAAAACCCGATAGATTCAAGTGAAAAATTGTCCTATGGTAATGAAATTAAAGGACATTTGGCATCAATTCAGCAATTAATAGAACAGGACAGCAGTTTGCTCGATGTTCCTTCAATTTGGACTGCAATTAAACTCTTGGAAAAAGATTCAATCGTAATAGAGAAGGTTCAACAATCCAGTAAAAGTTCTCAGATTATGGTTGAAGTGGATAAGGTGGCAAGCCACCTTCACGATGTTTATCAGGAAGGTGCTGAAGAAGTTATTGCAAATGCAAGATATTCATTTATTGACGGTTTGATGGCTGAAGCCGTTAAAAGGCCAGCTGTCGAAAAAGAAACAACAACAGATAAGATTGATAGAATTGTTACCAATAGGATTTTAGCTATCCCAATTTTTATTATTATAATGTACTTATTGTTCCAGTTAACATTCACAATTGCAACTCCGTTCGTTGATTTAATTGATGCTGGATTTTGTGCACTTGGTGAATACTTGGCCGAAGCAGTTGGAAACGAAATGTTAGGTTCATTCCTCCAAGACGGACTCATTGGTGGTGTAGGTGGAGTACTTGTGTTCTTACCGCAAATTATTCTCATGTTCTTGTTCTTAAGTATCTTGGAAGACAGCGGATACTTGGCAAGGGCTGCTTTCACATTGGATAAAATCATGCACTCTTTAGTCGGTCTTCACGGTAAAGCTTTTATCCCTATGATTTTGGGATTCGGTTGTGGAGTGCCTGCTGTAATGGCAACAAGAACAATGGAAAACGAATCTGACCGTTTACTTTCCATGATGCTTATTCCTTTCATGTCTTGTACTGCCAGATTGCCAATCTACTCAATCTTCATTGCAGCATTCTTTACTGCAAATCAAGGTTTAATATTGTTGTCTATCTATTTATTAGGTATTGTTGTGGCACTTATCGTTGCAGGAATACTCAAAAGAACTATGTTTAAAGGTTTATCTGCACCATTTGTTATGGAACTTCCAACTTATAAAGTTCCATCTGTAAAAGGTGTATTGTTGCATACCTGGGATAAAACCAAAGGATTTTTAAGAAAAGCAGGTACCATCATTTTAGGTGCAGCTATTGTTATTTGGATTTTAAGTTACTTGCCTATGGGTGTAGAATACGGATCCCAAGAATGTGTATTAGGTATGATTGGTACTGCAATTGCACCTATATTTGCTCCATTAGGTTTCGGAACATGGCAAGCTGGTATCGCAATCCTTACTGGTTTGGTTGCTAAAGAAGTGGTTGTATCAACATTCGCTACTTTAGGCGGACTTGAAGAAGATGATGAAGAAGGTGTAACAGAGTTAGTTCATGATGCATTTACTCCTTTATCTGCATATTCGTTCATGGCATTTTGTTTATTGTATGTGCCTTGTTTTGCATCTCTCGGTGCAATCAAACAGGAAACCAACAGTTGGAAATGGCCTTTAACCATGGCATGTATTACTTTAGTAACTGCATACATCGTATCTTTATTAATTTACAATGTTGGTTTATTGGCTGGATTTGGATAAACATATGTGATGGTAATTAGTTTACTAATTATCATTATTTTTTTAATTTTTTAGTTATGACTAAATCTTTATATACTATGTTGTACAAAGTTTTGTATACCTAAAAATTTATTTTATTGTAATGGTGATATTATGAAAACATTAAGTGATGTAAAACCTGGTGAAACAGTAACCTTAGTTAAATATCACGATACCGGTGACGTAGATTTAAGAAGACATTTATTAGGTATGGGTTTTGTAAGGGGAGCTCAAATTCATGTTAAACAAGTAGCTTCTTTGGGAGATCCTATTGAAATGACTATTAAAGGTTACGATGTTTGTCTTCGTAAAGAAGAAGCTAAAAATATTGAAGTTGAATAACTTCAATGTTTTTTATTTATTTTTTTAATTCTTTTTTTAACGGTGTTATTATGAAATGTCGTATGTGCGGTTTCGAGTTTGATGAAAACGCTTTAGAAAACAGGGGTTGCGTCAGTTGCGGTAAACATGATAACTGCAATCAGGTTCACTGTCCTAATTGTGGATTCGGCAATTATCCTGAACTTGAGGAAGAGTTTGAATTCATTGTCAAACTTAAAAATAAATTTAAAAATAGAAAAAAAGCTACAAATTAAATATTTTTAGCTTTTAATATTTCTTTTACTGTTTCTTCAATGCTCAATTTTTCAGTGTCAACATTCAATCCGTTTTCTTTTAATTTATATAATATTTCAGTTGTCACTGGCGCTTTTAGATGAGCTTTTTTTAATAATTCCTTATCGGAAAATATTTGATGGTTGTTTCCTTCAGCTATTATTTCTCCGTTGTATAAAACAAAGATTTTATCTGCAAATTCGTTTACCATTTCTATGTCGTGTGATGAAATTACAATGCTCATTCCTTCACTATTGAGCTTGTTCAGGATGGCTAATACCTTATCAACACCTTCCGGGTCAAGGCCTGCTGTGGGTTCGTCCAAAATCATTATGTCTGGTCTCATGGCTACAATGCCTGCAATGGCTACTCTTTTCTGCTGGCCTCCACTTAGGTGGTGAGGTGTTTTATCTTCAAACCCTCTCATTCCAACCATTTCAAGTGCTTCTTCGATTCTTTTTTTAACTTCATCATACTCAAGCCCCAGATTCATTGGTCCAAAGGCAACATCCTCTTTCACGGTTGGTGCAAAAAGCTGGTCATTTGGATCTTGAAACACTATCCCCACTTTTTGCCTTACTTTAAGTAGTTCATCTCTTTCAAATATGATTTTTTTGCCGTCTATTTCAACATGTCCTGAGGTAGGCTCTGTCAAACCGTTGAAATGGGAAAATAATGTAGATTTGCCTGCACCATTTGGTCCTATAATAGCTATTTTCTCCCCCTTTTTGACTTGAATATTTACATTCTTTAAAGCTTGGGTACCGTCATGGTAAGTAAAACATAAGTCTTTTGTTTCTAAATGGATGTCTGTCATTTTAAACCTCTAATTAATTGATAAATTTTGACCAAAGTAACCTAATTGACCACCGAATTTGAATAATATGATTTCTAATATGATTACTAAAATTATTATTGAAATCAGGAACATATAATCGCTTTTTTCAGGGGATTTTTTTTCATTGAACATTTCTGAGGTATCTGAAAATCCACGACTTATCATACTTTTGTGAACTCTTTCTCCCTGTTCATATGCCTTCAGAAACATCATTCCTACCGTATATCCGACTTGTTTAACTCTCCATTTGTAGGGTACGTTTTTGGAATGGATGTTGAAATTCCTTGATTTTTGACTTTTGCGTATTGCAGCAAGCTCATCAACAAATAAAAATAGGAATCTAACCATGATGGATAATATCATTGCCAAATCCCTTGGCATTTTTAATTTCCTGAATGAACTAGCCATTTCTTGAAGTGGTGTTGTTGATGAGTAGATGATTACTGCTGTCAGGGTCACGATTAATCTGACCAGCAATAGAATTCCCCAATTGAGTCCCACGTCAGTTATGTTCAACCATGAATAGCTCCAGATAACGTTTCCCGGTTGGATGAACGGTTGAAAAATAATTACTGCGCCACCAAACGGAAGCAGCATCAGTAAACGTTTGAATGAATCTTTGTATGAAAGCTTGGCAATTTTAAGAATAATGAGTAGAAAGACTTCTAAAATTATTGGTATGAAAATTTCGTTGGAGACAACACAAACAACGATTATAAAAATTGTTGAGATTAATTTAATCCTGCCTTCTAAATTATGTATGGGGCTGTCCTGTGAAGCCAAATCATCGAATCTTATTATCTGTGTTATGTCTGCCATATCAATTCACTATTATAATATTAAAAATTCGTAATATATTATTATTTGCTTATGTTAATTTTAATCAATTTCAATTATTATTTAAAAAAAGGGATAGTAGAAATTAATTGAATTAATTTCTACGTTTTACAACTTCTGCAACAACATATCCTACTACCAATGTTACAAGTACGCCTATTATCAGGGCCACGACTTGCAATGCTTGGTTTTCAGGATCGTTTGCAAATGCATAATCTGGGAGGGCTGCTTCTGGAACACCGTTGACTTCTTCTACTGTGAAGTTTTCGTCAAGTCCGGCGTCTTCCGCTGATTTTTCCAATCCGTCTGGGTCGCCAGATGCGATGTATGGTGAGAGAACACAAATGACAACACAGATTAGGACTGCAATTCCAATTAATGTCATGTCTTTTTTATCCATATTATGCATCTCCTTCAGTCACATCTTTTTTGTTCCATGCGAGTAAATCTGGTCTGAATTTATCTAAAGCCACAAGAACAATTACGGTTAATACTGCTTCGATTATTCCAATAAAGACATGGTAAAGTACCATTGATGGAATACCAATGTTCATTGGGAAGGTTCCAGCAATTCCCATTTCGATAGCACAGGCAAGTGCTGCAATAACTGTTGCTAACCAGGCGCCGATACCTGCTGCTGCGTATTTTCCAATCATTCCTTGCAATCCTTTAAATGTGTAAAGTCCTACAAATCCTCCAATAATTGCCATATTTAATACGTTGGCTCCTAATGCAGTGATTCCTCCGTCTCCGAAGATTAATGCTTGTATTAATAATACAACTGTAAATACTAATACTGCAGCTTCAGGCGCAAGGAATACGATTGCCACTAATGCTCCTCCAACCATGTGTCCACTTGTACCGAATGGGATTGGCATGTTCATGGACATGATTGCAAAGATACCGGCAGCCAATACAGCTAAAAGAGGGATACGTTTTTCATCCAAGTTGTTTCTTGCCCATTTCACAGAGAAATACAATGCAACTATTAGAATCACATAATATATTAGACATTGTGAAATAGGAATAAATCCGTCAGGTATATGCAATTTTCATTCCTCCATATTTCAAAAAGTAATACTTTTTTGTTTTCATTTTATATATGCTGTATTACTTATCTCTTTTTTAATTTAGTATTTTCCTAAAATATCAAGTTTAATGTATTTTTTTTAAATTTAATGCGTAATAATTACTATTTTCACTTGATGTATAATATTTATAAGGATATTGCATATATAAATGTTATTAAAGTAATACAAATTAGTATTATCTATAGTTTTTTGTAATACTGGAATCCAAAAAAAGCAATTAATTTTTTACTTTTACTAAGTAAATTGCATAAATTAAAATGGCTATTAAAAAGTATACGATTACTTGAATGTCTAAAATTCCGGTTTCAATGCCTAAAATTGCATATGTTAAAAGTAAACTATAAAGGCCAATATAAAAGAAGTCTTTGGTTTTTTGAATAATTTTAAATCCTATTCCTAAAATGAAACCTAAAATGCACATTTCCACTGCAACACCCACTTTTCCAAAATCGATTACCATCTGTCCTATGAGTGTGGGTGTTATTGTAACTTCACTTCTCCAGGCAATTAGCTTTCCTACAGTCATTCTTGGTCCCAGTTCGCTTCCTGGAATTGCACTGGCCAATAATTTACCGTGTGTTAAACCGAAATCTCCTCCAAGAAAATCAAGCAAGTTTAAAACATGCAGTGTGAAGTCCGCCCTGTTTTGGAGTGTGCTCAATGGGTTTGTTGCAGTTGTTATGCTGAACTCCTTAACTGATCTAAAATAACCAATTCCTATGATTGCACATACACCAATTAATCCTCCGACAACAACTTCCCATGGAGAAACAATATTTCCAAAGTAACCTATGATTATTATTATAAGAAATGATGCAAGTAGTGGTGTCCTATACCCTAGAGTTAATAATAATGCACAGTCAATCGCCAGCAGTAATAGGAATCTGAATCTCACCTGTGGGCGAGTAAGTTTGTTCATCTGAAAATCTTTAAGGTATGCACTTGCAATTAAGCAGGTTGAGGGAATGATTAAAAAAACAGGCATTGTAAATGCTGGTTTGAGTAGATATCTAATTGAAGGCTTTAGAATTGGAATTCCTCCAACAGAAGCGATGCTCAAAAAGAAAAATGCTATGCTTACCAACATTAAACAAAATCCAAGTGAGTAAATGTCGTCCCGTTTAAATTCTATTGCTGCTTTTGTATTGTTGTTGAGTAAAAATTTTGGAAGCACGGCTGATCCAATAATGAATGCGGCAAATCCTATAGCTAGTGTAATTGCCAGGCTGGTTGTTACGGTATTCAGTGACAATAATAGGAATATTGAAAACAGCAAAATCACAATCAGCGGATTAAATATGTGATTTTTTATGATGTTGTTTCTGTTTAAAAAGTTTAGGAAATTTTCGCTTGGGTAGAACTTTTTAAAATAACTTTTGAGCCATTGTTGTTCTATGAATGATAAAATGGAAAAAATTATTGTAAACAGAAGTGATTTGTGGAATTCATAACTGATTCTATTTACAATTGAAGTAAATTTAGAGTAGATTAGGCTCATATTTTACCAACTTAAAAGTTTTTAATATTCAACACGTCATAGCTGTTTTTAATTGCATTCATTTGGCTGTCGCTGCAATTATAAACCCTAATTGTTATGTCTTTTGTAATTCCATTGAAATTACCTAAAACTGAATTAGCATCCTTTATGTTGTCGTTAGTTGATTTGATGATTTTTAGTTTTGTATTTGTGCCGGGATCTTGACATTTAATTGATTCTCGTTTATCTTTACTATTTAAAACATTTGAAATTTCTTGCATTTTGGTGGAATCAATTGTTTTTGTTGATATTTCTGTTGAAATTTCATAATCTGTGCCGTTTGGGATTTTACTTACCATATCATTTAATGATGATATATTCATCGGTTTCACGTTAAATTCAACTAGATTCTCATATTTTGTACCATTTGTTTCAATGGATAGTGTTTTGATGTAAATATCTGCTTCAGGAATACTTTTGTATAATCCAAGCAAATATGGCTTGTTTTCAGAATCAATTAATACTTTGATGTTTGTTCCTCCGTTGTCCTCTACCCATTTTATGGTACCGTTGATATTTACTTCTTCGCCGTTTGTTGCATTAGTGCCCTTTACGGTTGCTTTCATTACATTTCCGGCCATGTAATTTGGGAAGTATGTGTCAGGTATTTTGTTTATGGTTGATGCATCGAAAGCAGTTTTTTGTATGTGTGATGAATCATCTGAAGTGATGTGTATGAAGGCGAAAACTACTGCACATATCACTAATATGATGATTATGTAGTCGACTAATGAAAACTTTTTGAGAATTTCTTTCATATTTAAAACCTGTTTAATCTTCGTAAATTGCGCCAACTGGACAAACATCTACGCATTCGCCACAGGAATCGCATTTTTCATTGTCAATAATGACTTTATATGCTTTTTTTGTAATAGCTTCTTCCATACAAACGTCAATACAATCTTCACAAATTCCGCATTCTTCCATATCAATTTGCAATTAATACACCATTTTATTTGAATTTAAAAAAACTTTATTATATAAGGGTTTGATTAACTTAATATTTATATACTTTGTTAGATAATATTAATGTGTAGTTTGTGTTATTTTTTGAATTTATGTAAAAAAATCGCAACATTTATATACTACAAAATTAAATATCAATATTGTATGCAAGGGTGCCCGAGCGGCCAAAGGGGGAGGACTTAAGATCCTCTGGTATAGGCCTTCGAGGGTTCGAATCCCTTCCCTTGCACTATTTATACTTTTTAAGATTTTTTTCATTCTCGATTATGCCTTAGTGGCTCAGGTGGTAGAGCGCTACCTTGGTAAGGTAGAAGTCGGGGGTTCGAATCCCCCCTAAGGCTTTAGGCTATTTTTTTATAATTTTAACATTTTTTTTTTGAATCGATTATTTTATGCAGGCCTTGATGACATTCCGAATTGAATTAATCACATAATTATCAATATCCGAATGGAAATGGTCACTATGTTGTTATTAATGATTTTGGCAAGTGATATTCTCTTAAAACGATAAAAGATGATATTTTTAAAATGATGCATGGTAGATTAACAATAGTTTAAATACTTTGAAAAATATATCTATTTAAGATATAATTAATGTCTTTGAATATGTAATATATGTGAGGTGGAAGTAATGAATTATTCAAAAATAATATTGGTTGGTTTTATTTCAGCTTTTGTTGCAATTTTAACATCTGTTTTAGGGGTTGCAGGTACCGTTATAGGCTCTGTTATTTCATCAGTGTTATATAATATGCTTTCCGAAGCGTTAGAAAAACCGGTGTCCAATGTGTCTATCAAACATGAATTTGAATGGGATGTTGCATATGTATTTCCATTGATAGTAATAGCATTGATCCAATTGTTGTTGATATGTTCATTCCTGGCAGAGTGGGGAATATTGCCTGGAACTTTCTTAAATGTTTATCTTTCACTTCAGGATTTTGCTGATAATAATTTGTACAGGATTCTGGGTTTGGCTTTAATAATTATCAGTGTCTATCCGTTATTCTTAAAGCCTGAAAACGTTAAAAAAGTTCATGGTGTGATTATAGCTATTGTAGGTATAATATTTTTAGCTAGAGGATTCGTGGATTTTGGAAATCCCGTCACTAATCTCTACCACCCTATATTCGAAGTATTCGATTTCCCTATTGCAGTTATTGCATTCATATTGCTGGTGACTGTAATAGTGAGGATTTTAAGTTCCGCCTGGAATTCAGACCATTCCGGTGAATCTGTTTCAGAAGAGGATGTAAAAGGATTCGTTGAAAAAAATAAGTTTTATCGCCAACAGGATGAAGGATATTCTGATAGAAAAGTTATACATGTTAGGAGAAAACCTCAATATGGTGATTCAAACTACAGAAGGGTTGCCCATTCCAAATCCCAATATCAAAATAAGGCAACTCATAAACATCACAGAAACAGCAAGTTCTCTAAAAATTTATCAAATGAAAAAGCTTCAAAGCCTCAGCAGGATGTCAAACCGGAGCCTGTTGAGAAAGGTCATAAGATTAACAAGTCTTCTAAAAATATCCAATTTGAATCCAATGATTTGCTGGATGAATATAAAAAGTAAGAGGTAATATGAGTAAAAAAGACAAAACCCTGAAGGATATATTGGATTTGATTTTATATGAAAATCCCTCCACTCAGGATGAAATTGCAGAAAAACTAGGGATAACTCGCAGATATGTTACTCAATTATTGCAGCCATTAATTAAAGATGGCACTATCAAAAGGGCATATGTTATTGACATAAAGGGATATGAAAAGATTGCCGAATCATTAAGCGATTACGTTAGCCCTAAAGAAAGTTCAGGAAATGTCCTGGTGAATGATATGCTGGCCAACATGGCAAGGCATGTTCATTCTCAGCTTGAAGAGTCATTCACTGCAGTTTTGGAATATGATGCGGAAAAGGCCAATCATGCTTTGGAAATGGATTTTGCCACCAACAATATGGTTGAAAAAATCAGAACCTCTGTTGAAACCATAGTCAGCATCAATAAGCATTCAGAATTTTCAAAATCAATGCTTTATAATGAAGTTGCATATGATTTGGAAAGAATCGGAGATTATTGTGGCCATATTGCAAAATTCGTAATCAATGATGTGTATAGGATTGATGATAATATCCTTAAGAAATTAAAGAAAATGTATAAGACCGCTCAAAAAATGATTCGTTTGGCTATGAAATCATTCATTGAAGGCAAAACTGAATTAAAAGGGGATTTAATGGAGTTGGAGGATTCAATTCATATTCTTCAATCTAAAGCTATTAATCTGATTGCCACTCAAATGGCTGAGAATTCATTTGATGAAAAAGAGCGTTCAAATTATTTTATTTATTTATTCAGAGTTATCAAAGCATTTGAAAGGATGGGGGACATTTCTGTTGAAATAATGGATGTTTCCATTGAATTCCATGAAAATATTCCTAGGTCCACCACTCCAAGGTCTTTCAGATAAATTATTTAAAAAAAGGTGATTGGATTAAACCAATCTAGTTATCATATATTTTTGTTGTGGCATGTCTATCTGCCCAGCATTGTACGCATACTCCAACAGGCAAGCCTGCAGTGTGGGTGTGTGCTTTTAAAATTTTTACATCTAATGCGGTGGTCTTTCCACCAAGTCCCATTGGCCCAATTCCAGACGCATTGATTTCTTCTAAAATTTCCTCTTCCAGTTTGGCTAATTGAGGATCCGGATTTCTTTCACCTATTTTTCCAAGCAATGCCTTTTTACCAAGTTTCAGACATAAATCTGAAGTTCCGCCTATTCCAACTCCAATGACAGTTGGTGGACATGGTTTTCCTTTTGCTTTCAGGACGGATTCCACGACAAATTCTTTTACTCCTTCGATTCCTTCTGCAGGAAGTGCCATTTTTAATGCATTGTTGTTTTCTGAACCGAATCCTTTTGGCAATATTGTAATTTCTATATAGTCTGCATCAATCAGTTCAATGTCAATGGGTGGGATGTAATCTCCCACATTGATGTTGGTATTTTCACGGGTTAGCGGGTCTACGATGTTAGGTCTGATTGGGATTTCTTTTGTGGCTTTTTTAATCCCCTCTTCAATTCCTCCGCGCAGGTCTTCAACTTCAACATTTCCTAATTTGACAAAAATCACAGGCAGACCTGTATCTTGGCACATTGGAATGCCTTTTTCTTCTGCAAGTTCAATATTTTTTAAAATCGCTTCAATATTTAACCTTGCAAGCTCATGTTCTTCAATTTTAAGTGCATCTTCAAGTGATTTTTTAACATCTTCACCTAGAACAATGACTGCCTTTTTGTAAAGTTCATAAACAGTATCTTTAATGGTATCTTTGGAAATCAAAATAAAACCCTTGTAAATTTTATAATCTTATTTTTTGATTTCAAGATATTTAAATTTTAATTACATTGATTGGGCAAACTTCAACGCAGTCTCCACATCTATTGCATTTTTCGCCATTTATTGTGATGGCTCCGCCCAGAACTTCAACGGCATCCTGTTTGCATGCTTCAATGCATGGAGCTTCTGATGGTTGGCAATTCATACAAAATAAGTTGGGAGTGTCAACATTTGGTGTTTGTTGACAACTTCCACAGGTTGTACAATCTGTACAATTTCCTGAATTTAACATAATTCTATTTTATTCGTCTAAAACAAGTCTTGCTCTTGCTTGACTTGTAATTACATGGACAAAGCCACTTTTCTTACCTTCGGGTTCATATAATCCTGCCATTTTGGACAAGAATTTTTCCTGATTTTTAGATTTGACTTTAGCAGGATCAACGATAGAAATGGCTCTTTTGGTACATGCTTTAATACATGCAGGTCCTTCTTCTCTGTCAGCACAGAGGTCACATTTCTCAGCAATACTTGCTTGGAATGTCATTGCACCGAATGGACAAACCATTACACATAATCCACAACCTATACATTTTTCAGTATCGACGCCGTTGTCGTCAATTGCATCGGTTGGACAGATTTTGATACATGGTGCATTTTCACAATGTTGACATACAATGGAATAATATAAAGAATGATGTTCTATAATTTTTATTCTACTAGCACTGTGGACAGATGCACACATATTTTCACAATTCATACATCCATCACATAAATTGCTATTTACAGAAATTTTTTCCATTGTTTAGCCTCCTATAAACCTAATTCGTCACACTCTGCATCAACGTATTTTTGTATTTTCGCAATGAGTTCGTCATCCAAGTGTCTGAATCTTTTTTGCGGTCCTAAGTATTCTTTTACAGGTTTGCGTTCTTCTGGCCTGTAAGTGATTTCGAACTTGCCGTCCACGATTTCATATAAAATCCAAGATCCAGTTTCCACAGCTAGTCTACCCATTTCAATTGTTTTTTCAGAAGAGAATCCCCAACCGGTAGTACATGGTTGTTGCAAGTGTATGTAAGCTGGTCCTTTGGTTTCAGCAGCTTTTTTAACTTTTTTAACGTAATCTTCTGGGAAAGCTATTGATGCTGTAGCCACATATGGTATTCCATGTGCTGCCATAATCATAGGCATGTTTTTCTTAGGTTTGTCTTCACCAAAACTTGCGCTTCCCATAGGGGATGTGGTTGTGGTTGCACCGAATGGGGTTGCCCCACTTCTTTGGATACCTGTGTTCATATATGCTTCATTATCATAACAGATGTAGGTCATGTTATGTCCTCTTTCCATAGCTCCGGAAAGGGATTGTAAACCGATGTCTACAGTTCCTCCGTCACCACCGAAAGCGATAACATTAACATCGTCTTTTCCTTGGATTCTTAATGCACTTTCTACACCGGATGCTACAGCACCGGAGTTTTCAAATGCAACGTGAATGAATGGAACTTCCCAAGCAGTTTCTGGGTAAGGAGTTGTCATAACTTCAAGACAACCAGTAGCAGAAATAGCTACAGTATTTTCTCCTAATGCATTTAAAGCCAATTTAACTGCAATAGATGCTCCACAACCAGCACAACCTCTGTGTCCTGGTGCTAATAAATTTTTATCAGGTATGTCTACCATATCTATTCCTCCTTAAGTCCAATCCATGTGACTTCTTTTTCAGGCACATTTTTAGTTTTTTCGTAAACTTCTAAAATTGCATCAGGTGTAATGTCTCTTCCACCTAAACCAGCAATAAATCCGTAAGCATCTTTGTGTATTTTTGCTTTAATGTCGGTGTATAATGCTCCACCGATACCGAATGTTACGTTTTTATCAATTACTGCTAATTTTTCACAATTTTTAACAGCTTCATCAATTGCTTCTACTGGGAAAGGTCTGTAAGCTCTAATTTTAAGCAAACCGACTTTTTCGCCTTTTTCTCTTAATTGGTCAACAATCACTCTAATGGTACTGCAAAGTGATCCCATTGCAACAAATATGATGTCTGCATCTTCTGTTTTGTATGGTTCAACAAGTCCATATTTTCTTCCGAATATTTCTGCAAATTCATCACAGGTTTGTTGAATTACTTCAAGTGAGTTTTCCATTGCGACTTGCATGTCATGTCTTGCTTCAAGATAGTAATCTGGGTCTGCTAGGTTACCAATGGACATTGGGTCTTTCGGATCAAGGTATGCATGTTCAGCATTGTATGGAGGTAAAAATTCATCTACCGGTTCTTGGTCCGGAATTTCTACAGGTTCGACGGTATGGGTTAAAATGAATCCGTCTAAACATACCATTGATGGGAGTAATACTTTAGGATTTTCAGAAATCTTGTAAGCCATTAAAGTAGTGTCTAATGCTTCTTGAGCGTTTTCAACATAAATTTGCAACCATCCTGCATCTCTTTGAGCGATGGAATCTTGTTGATCATTCCAAATGTTTAATGGTGCAGAAATTGCCCGGTTTGCATCAGCTAAAACGAAAGGTGTTCTCATACCTGCTGCTGCAAATAATAT
Source organism: Methanobrevibacter sp. (assembly GCF_036307625.1). Taxonomy (GTDB): domain Archaea; phylum Methanobacteriota; class Methanobacteria; order Methanobacteriales; family Methanobacteriaceae; genus Methanocatella. Next base: position 1,295 of record NZ_JAXJXF010000132.1, on the reverse strand, counting down.
TTCATGCATTAACATTAGTCCTTGTGAAGATGTTGCTGTAAATACTCTTACTCCTGTAGCACTTGCTCCGACAGCAGCACTTATTGCACTGTGTTCGGATTCTACTTTAACATATTTAGCATCGATTTTTTGATCAGCAACATATTGTGCTAAATATTCTGAAATTGTAGTTTGTGGAGTAATTGGATAAACAGGAATAACTTGTGGCTTAGCCAATCTTGCAGCTTCTGCAACTGCTTTGTTTGCGGTCATTACTTCTCTTATCATTAAATCACTCTCTCTATTCTTTTACCATTTCGATTGCATCGGATGGGCACTCATGCGCACAAATTCCACATCCTTTACAGTAATCGTAATCAATATCATGTTGTTTGTTTACACTAGAATCTGGACAGAATACGATGCAATTATCACAGTCAATACATTTTTCTTTATCTAAAATAGGTTTGAAAGTTCTCCAGCTTCCAGTTTTGTTATTTTTACTACTTCCGGGTGTTGTAATTACACAGCCTATATTTACCATTTTCTCACCTTTTTATCCCATTTCGTAAGCTTTTTGAGTAGCTTCCGCATTTAGTTCTCCAATTTTTCCAGGGAAGGTTTCTCTAATCACTTCAACAAGTGATTCAATACTTACTACATTGGTTTTTTTAGCAAAATATCCTAGGATGATTGTGTTTACAATGTTACGTCCTAACATGTCTAATGCGATTCCAGTTGCATCAATACTGTATACTGTATGTTCGCCACTGCCTTCAAAATCAACAGTATTGATTATTACTTCAGTATTGTCTTTAATTCCTGAAAATACATCTACTACATTCAATAATCCATCGTCTAAAACTAATACATAGTCTGGATTATAGATTTGGTATCTCAAATCGATTGGCTTGTCATCAATTCTGGTGAAAGCCATAACTGGAGCTCCCCTACGTTCAACTCCAAAAAATGGGAAAGCTTGAACATATTTTCCGTCTTTAAATGCTGCTTTAGCCAAGATTTCAGCAGCTGTTACAGAACCTTGTCCACCTCTTCCATGAAAACGAATTTCAATCATTAAATTTTCCTCCATATATTTATCATGTATAATCATTATAAATTCTAAAATATATAAATTTTATGTAATTTTAATTATTTTTTAATAAATTTGTTTAGTTGGATTTAATGGATAATTAGTTTTTTGTTTATTTTTTTAATAATTCATATAGTTTCTTTATTATATTTTTAATGATTTATTATAATTTTTTTAACATATGTGATAATTATTGGAAAATTTATTTTCAAAGGGTTAATAT
>NZ_JAXJXF010000131.1:0-10901 GCF_036307625.1 Methanobrevibacter sp. | reverse complement strand
TTGCTAAACTTTCAGTAAATCTTCTTGTGGATACAAATGCCAATGCCTGTGATTTATCTTCAATCGCCTTTTCAATCACTTTCACAACAACATCATTTTTGTTTTTTGTATTGAACATTTCAGCATCCAATACTTCTTTATGTAATGGAACTGGTCTATAGTCATGTTCTACGCATGTTCCTTCAAGCCAGCCTTCTATTTCCTCAATATTTCTCAATGTGGCTGAAAGTGCAATGATTCTCATGCCTGGATTGATAATTTTTGCTCTTGTAATTGCAGCTTCAAGTGTAGGGCCTCTGGAAAATTCTCCAATCATGTGAAATTCGTCAATGATTAATGTGTCCACGTCACGCAATGCATCCCAGGAAAATCGTGTAAGTGCATCGAATGATTCAAAAACCATAACTGATAAATCTGCGCTAGATGGATGTTTGCCTACCCTGATTCCATGTTCTTCAAATGCTTTGAATTCTTTCACTTTTTCATTCTGTATTGATAAGAGAGGTGCTGCATAAACGGCTTTTCCTCCGTCACGTATTGTTTTGAGGGCAGGCAATACTCCCAAAACAGTTTTTCCGCTTGCTGTTGGAATACAGATTATGTAGTTTGATTTGTCATCTAAATATCCTGATTCAATCACTGCTTTTTGTGCAGGATTGAATTCTTCAATATAGGGATATGCGCTATTAATTATTTTTTTTATATCAGTCGGTAAATTTTCCATTTTAATCATTTAAATTTTATTTTTTTATATAATAAATAACTATTTGTAGAGCATTTGAAATGTAATGTGGGTGGTAACAGTTATATATCAGTTATTATAAATTAGGTTTAAATAAACTTAATTAATGGAGACTATATGATGGCAATAAAAGTAGAAGTATTTTCAACAAACTCTTGTCCGCATTGCCCCGCAGCAATTGATGCTGCTCAAGTTGCAAAAGATAAAATGGGCGATGCAATTGATGTGGAAGTTATAAAAATAGATGAAAGTGAAGAAAACAGACAAAAAGCTATTAATTATCAAATCATGGCAGTTCCTACTATTGTCATTGATGGTGAAGTTGCTTTTGTTGGCGCACCTAGTGATGCTGATTTAATTGAAAAACTTGAATCTTTATAGATTCGTTCTTTTTTTATTTCTTTTTTTGTTTAAAATGACTAATGAGAATTATACTGGAGTTACAACAGGTACTGTAGCTACTGCTTGTTCTTCAGCGGCATTGGATATGCTTTTGGAATCTCAAGACATTGCATGTGTTAAAGTAGAGACTCCTAAAAAAACATTGGATATCATTATTGATGAGTGTAAACAATTATCTTCTTTTAAAGCTTATGCCGTTGCTCATAAAAATCCTTACAATGACCCTGATGTCACCGTAGATTTGGCCATTGTTGCTACTGTGGAACTTTTGGACAAAAATGGTGAATCTGATAATGTCATCATAACAGGCGGTGAAGGTGTGGGTATAATTACAAAACCTGGTCTTCAAGTTCCTGTTGGCGATTATGCGATTAATCCTGTTCCTCGAAAAATGATTGTTAATAATTTAAAGGATAAGGTTCCTAAGGATAAGATTGCCAAAGTTACCATTTCAATTCCCGAAGGTGAAAAAATAGCTAAAAAAACCATGAATCCCAAATTGGGAATTGTTGGTGGAATATCCATTCTTGGAACAACAGGCATTGCAAGATCAATGTCAAGTGAAGCCTATAAAAATTCCATTGTCACACAATTGGATGTGGCTTTGGCATCTGATGTAGGTGATTTGGTTTTTGTTCCGGGAAATATTGGTGAAAAATTAGCATTAAAACAATTGGGAGTTACTGCCGAACAGATAATTCAAACCGGAAATTATGTGGGATTCATGTTTGAAGAAGCTGAAAAAAGAGGAATTACCAAATTCACATATTTCGGACATATGGGTAAACTAATCAAGGTTGCAGGAGGAATATTCGATACCAAACATGCCGTAGCTGATGGCAGGCGAGAAATAATGGTTACTCATGCAGCTCTGTGTGGTGTTAATAAAAATGACCTTAAAAGATTATTTGATTCCAAAACCACTGATGATATGATGGATATTTTAAATGAACTAGACATTTCGGTTGAAGTTTCAAATAGTATTGCTGAAGCTATTCGAGATAGATGCATGCAACGTTTTGATTTGGATTTGAATGTAATTCTGGTTGATATGGAAGGTAATTATCTGAACAGCAATATGAATATCATCAATTAGAATTCTAATTGCTCAGCAAGGCAGATGTTACAAACTGCATTTGGAGTATCGATATTCGCATCCCTTACAGGACAGTAGAATTTCCCATTTTCCTGTTCGACTTTTAGAGACCCTGGAAATGGAGTTCCAACAGGATGGATAGGTTCTTCTAAAAGAAATGTGGCATATACTGATGCTATGTAAAAAATCAATAGGTTTTTGTTTTTAGTGGTATCCTCTGTATGGTTCACTTTTAAAGTTGTAATTGCACCATCTAATGATTGTTTGTCAATATTTTTACTGTAATCTGATGTATCTTTTGGAATATCTTTCACCCGATATAAAAAAGATTCAATATATGATTTTTGACTGTCTTCTCTATAATTTTCCTGAACGTATTTGTTTTCTTCAATCACTTGGGAACTGAATGTCATCATATCAAATACTGAAATGTTTGATGAATATTTTTTCAATATTTCAAAAACAGAATTTCCGGATATGTTTTCTTCATTTGAGATAAGATTTGTTAAATCATTACACATCTCTAAATACTCATCGGACATCATTAAAATCACTTAAATTTTTCAAATTAGAATCCAAACGAATAGCCTGCGTTTTTACAGACACAATAACGGCACAATGAATTTTCATCTTTGATGCTCATGATTCTGGTTTTGCATTTATATTCACCGTTTTCAAAAAAGACTTGATCTTTTGATGGATTGTCTCCAACTGGATGCAGGGGTCTTTTAGCCATCAATGCCAAATAGAGTGAAATGTATTTGGTAAATTCTCTTGTTTCTTCATCTCCTCCGGCATAAGTATTAAAATAAAAATCTATATCTTTTTTGATATTTTCGACAACTCCATCTTTAATCTCATAGTCTTCAGAGATATTCAGGGCAAAAATTTCGTCCCATGTTTCGGAATTGTATTTGGCAAGCTGTTTTGTTAACGGGTCTTTGTATCTATCGTCTGTTACTTTGTTTTTGAGGTATTCTATGGGATAGTCTTTTAAGTTTTCTTTTATTTCTTCAAGTAATTCACTTGCTTTCATAATTATTAGTGTATTTACATTATATATTTGTTTTTCTATTTTTTCTGATAAAAAAAGTTTTTAGTTTCCATTTTTAGCTTTTATTTAATATGATTTGGTATTATTTATAATATTATACTCTTTGGAGTTGCTTTTAAATTTAAACAATCAAATGAATTTTTTAATGGCTTATACTAATATTATATGAATTATTTCTTTCGAATAAGACATTAATCGGACTTTTTTTTAATATTTTTTAATTTAATTAATTATTTATGCAATAATTTTAATAAATAATATTATTAATTAATGGAGTTAATTTTTTTATGAAAATAGCTATGGTTGGTCAGTTTCCACCTCATGTTGGTGGTGTTGGTGTTCATATTCATACGCTGTCTAAGGAACTTGTCAGACAGGGTCATGAAGTTTATGTGATTACTTATCCTCATAAAGACATTAAGGATATTGATGGAATACATGTTATTGGTACCAGAGGACTTAATATTCCTGGTGTTCGAGGTTTGATGTTTAAAAAGAATGCTAAAAAAGCATTGGAAGAGCTTGTTGAGCGGGAAAATATTGATATTATACATGGACATTATTTATTCCCTGCAGGTGCTGCTGCTGTTGAAGTGGGAAATGAAAAGGGAATAAAGACATATGTTACTGCTCACGGATCTGACATGTTTGAAGTATATAAAAAACAGCCATTAATGAGATCAACAATCAAAAAAGTGTTGAAAGGTGCTGATGTTGTTTTAGCAGTAAGTAATGCTTTAAGACATGAAATTATTGCTACTGGAGTTTCAGGTATTGCAGATAAGACTAGATTGTCCTGGAATTCAGTGGATGTTAATAAGTTTTCAAATACTGAAAATAATTCATTCAAAAAGGAATACAAATTAGATGACAAGCCTGTTGTTCTTTTTGTGGGAAATTTAATCAAAAGGAAAAATGTTGATTCCATTTTAGAAGCTAAAAAGATTGCCAGCAGTGATTATTATTTGGTTGTTGTTGGTGATGGTCCTTTATTTAAGAAACTTAAAAAGAAGGTTGAGGATGAAAATATACATGATGTAATATTCACTGGGGCTAGAAATGATGTTGAAAACATTATTCCCAGCTGTGATGTTTTAATTTTGCCTTCATTTTCTGAAAGTTTTGGATTGGTTTTAATTGAAGCATTGGCATGTGGAAAGCCAGTTATCGGTAGTGATGTTGGTGGAATTACTGAAATAATAACTGATAATGTTGGATTATTGGTTGATCCAAAAAAGGTATCGTCTATTGCTCGTGCCATTGATAAAATGATTAATGATAACGATTTCAGATATCTGTTATCTTTAAATGCACGTAATAGGGCAATGGACTTTTCAACCATTACAATTCCTTACGATGAGGTTTACGAATGAAAAAAATAGTCAGATCTCCGGGTTCAGCAACAATAATCAATGCAATTGCAACAGGCTTTGGTTCGGCATTTGGCATAGGCTTGGACATCATATGTGAAGCTAAACCCTTGCATGATTCCATTAATTGCTCCAATGATGTGGGTGCTGACACTTCCCTGATGGAACTGTGTGTTGAAAAGGTTTTCAATCATTATAATATTGATAAAGGAGAATTTGGGATTGATATAAAAACCAAATCCAAATTGCCGATGGCATCTGGTCTTTCTAGTAGTAGCGCTTCATCAAATGCTATTGTTAAAGCTACTTCTTTGGTTATCTGTGATGAATTTGATTTAAAACCTCTTAACGATTTGGAAATTATAAATATGGCTATTGATGCATCTCTAGATGCTGGAGTCACAATCACTGGTTCTTTTGATGATGCGACTGCATCTTATTTTGGTGGTGCTGTTGTAACGGATAATAGGAATAGACAGTTTATCATTAAGGAAAAAATGGAAGATTATCCAATTTTGGTTTACATGCCTAATTTTTATTCAAAATCTGGTGATTCCAATCCTGAAAGGATGAAATTGTTGGCTCCCCTTGTTGAAACTGCTTTTGGATTTGCAAAACAAAAAGAATACTTTAAGGCCCTTACCTTAAATGGTTTGATTTATTCTGCAACTTTGGGATTTGATTCTGCGATTGCAATTGATGCCTTGGAAGTGGGTGCAGTTGCTTCTGGACTGTCCGGAACTGGATCTTCTTTTGTTGCTGTAGTTAATAATGATTGCATTGATGATGTTGAGGAAGCATGGAGCAAATATGAAGGAAATGTCATCAGAACTAAAGTAGACAATGATGGATGTATTGAAATTTAAATTTGATTTCATTTTTACTAATTTTCTATTAATCATATAGTTTATATACTATGATAATAATAAATTATATTATTATCATTATTATCAAAAATGGTGATTTTTTGACTGAAGATAAAATAAAATCCTTTAATAATAAAGAAGAAGCTGAAATACTTCTTGAAAAGTCTAGAAATCACATTGATGAAATTGATAATGAGTTGATGGACTTAATTTCTCAGAGAACTTCTCTTGCAAAGGATATTGTCCTTGCTAAAGATTTTTTAGGCATTCCCATTTATGATGAATCTCGGGAAAAAGCAATACATAAAAAGATTAGGAAATTATCTGAAGAAAAGGGTCTTGATGCGGATATTATTGATCAAATCATTGATATGCTGACTAAATTAAGTAAAATTGAGCAAAATAAAATTTTAAGGAGGAATGTTGATGGGAAATATTAGAACTTCATTTGTTAAACGTTTAGCAAAAGAACTTATTGAAACTCATAAAGGTGTTTTCACTACTGATTTTGAAGAAAACAAAAAATTAGTACAAGAATACTCCACTGTAAGTACTAAACATTTAAGAAATAAAATTGCTGGATATGTAACCAGACTTGTCAGATTAGAACAAACTCAAGAATAAGTTTGTTCAAATTTCTTACTCTTTTTTTATTAATCTTTTTTTTAATTTATTTTGAACTTTTATATTTTTTAATTTTATACATGTTTACAAAGTTTATTAATATGTTCATATAAAAATATAAATGTATATTGTAGAAATTCAATGAACTTTTTAAGAAATAGGTGAACTTATGGATTTACTAGTAGCAAAATTTGGAGGAACCTCGGTTGGTAATGGTTCCAGAATTAAAAAAGCGGCACAGTCCGTTGTAAATGAATATATGAAAGGCAATCAGATAATAGTTGTTGTTTCAGCTGTTAACAAGTCCACTGATGACCTTATTGGATTATCTAACGAAGCTATTGGGGAAGGTTTGACCAATAGGCAAAAGGCGGAAATTATGGCTATGGGTGAATTGACTAGCTCCAGGGTATTTTCCGCAACTATTGAATCTTTGGGTGTAAAATCAGAATTCATAGATCCTTATCATGAATTATGGCCAGTAATAACTGATTCCAATTCTTTAGAAGCTAAAATTAATTTTAAGGCTACTGATATAAAAATGGAAGGGCTCAGGACTCTTCTCAATCAGGGCATCATACCTGTTATCTGTGGATTTTTAGGAAAAGGTCCTCTGGGTGAAATCACCACCTTGGGAAGGGGTGGTAGTGATGTCACTGCATTTTTAATTGGACATTGTTTGGAAGCAAGAGAAGTAATAATAGTTACTGATGTAGATGGAGTAATGTCAACTGATCCTAATAAAATTGAATCCGCTAAATTATTGGATGAGATATCCGTTGAGGAAATGAGGGATTTGGCTACTCATGGTGCTCAAGTTTTACATCCTAATGCATTATTATATAAAGATCCTCTTATAAGTGCAAAAATTATAAATTTTGAACATGGTGATTTATCTTCAAAAGGTACTCGTATTGTAGGTCCTTTTGATGGTGACTTGTTAAGGGGAGTAACTCTTTATAAAAATCCTATTTCTCTTATTGCTGTTGTTGGTGAAGAAATGCTTAATAAACCTGGTTTATTTGCAGGTTTAAGCGGATGTCTTGCCAATGAAAATATCAATATTTTTGGTATTTCTGCGGCTCAAAATTCAATGTCTGCTTTTGTTAACAAATCTGATTCAAATAAAGCATACCATATATTGCATCAGTTCGTAATAGAAACCGATGTTTTAAGTTCATTGTCTTTAGGAAGGGATACTGCAATGATTACATTTGCAGGTCCTGATATAATCGAACAATCTGGAATTATTTCAAAAATTACCGAACCATTAAGAATGAATGATATTAATATTGTTGAAATCATATCCTCTCAAACTGCAATTGTTTTATTTGTAGATTGGGTAAACGGTGAAAAAGCATGCAAATTAATTAGTGAGGTTATAGAATGAATTTTGAAGGTACTTATGTTGCAATGGTAACTCCTTTTGATAAGGACGAACAGATAGATGAAGAAGGCTTTAGATCTAATATTAATTATCTAATAGACCAAGGTGTAAACGGTTTGGTGGGGGCTGGAACCACCGGTGAATCCGCTACCATCAATCATGACGAACACCAAAAAATCATAGATATATTGGTTGATGAAGTTGATGGTAGGGTAGCTACAGTTGCTGGAACTGGAAGTAATTCCACTTATGAAGCTACTGCTCTTACTAAATATGCTGAAGATGCCGGTGCAGATGCCGCATTATTGATTACTCCTTATTATAATAAACCACAGCAACACTCATTGGTGGAACATTACAGGTATGTTGCTGAAAATACAGACATTCCTATCATTGCTTATAATGTCCCATCCCGTACTGGAGTTAATATGGATGTTTCAACTATTGTTGAATTGGCTAAAATTGATAATCTTGATGCTATTAAAGAGGCCAGTGGCAGTGTCGATAAAGTGTCAGACATTTATAGAGCACTTCAACATGAAGGTCTTGAAGATGATTTCAATATCCTTTCAGGTGAGGATTCATTGACTTTACCTATCTTGGCAGTTGGTGGAACTGGTGTTATCAGCGCCTCTGCTAATATTGATGCAAGAAGAATGGTTTTGATGGTTGACAGTGTCTTGAATGATGATTATGGAAGAGCTATGGAACTTCATTATGAAATGGTCGAATTGATTAGGGCTCTTTTCGTAGAAAGTAATCCGGTACCTGTAAAAACAGCTATGAATCTTATGGGTCTTCCTTCAGGTCCATTAAGACTGCCGTTGACTGGAATGAAAGATGAAAACTTAGAAATACTTAAAAAAGCATTAAAAGATTCAGATTTGATTTAAGAAGGTTTTATCATGATTAAAGTAGCAGTAACTGGAGCTGCAGGAAGAATGGGCTCCGGTATTATTAGAAAAATTTCAGAACAAGATGATATGGAAGTTGTTGCAGCTATTGAAATACCTAATTCTCCTCTTGATGGAAAAGATGCTGGTATTCAAGCTGGAATCGGTGAAATTGGAGTGAAAATTGTCGGCTCTGAAAAATTAGAAGAAACTTTAAAAGCATCTGGTGCAGATGTTCTTGTTGATTTTACTATTGCTCATGCAGCTGTTGATACTGTTAAAAGAGCTACTTCCTGTGGAGTTTCAGTTGTAGTTGGTACAACTGGATTTACTGAAGAGCAAATGAATGAGAATATTAAGAATATTAAGGAAAATAATGTTTCAGCTGTTATTTCATCAAATATGGCAATTGGAGTAAATGTATTTTTCAATACTTTAAAGAAATTGGCTCCATTGTTATATGATTTTGATATTGAAATTATTGAAGCACACCACAATCAGAAACAGGATGCACCATCCGGAACTGCAGTTACAGCATTTGAAGTGATTGCAGAAGCACTTGACCGTGACCCTGAAGAAGTGGGAGTCTACGGAAGACACGGTTTAGTTGGTAAAAGAACTAAAGAGGAAATTGGTATTCATGCAGTCCGTGGTGGAGACATTGTCGGTGACCATACTGTAATGTTTGTCGGTGATGGTGAAAGATTGGAAGTTAAACATCAAGCTCACACTAGGGAAGTTTTCATAGCTGGTGTAATTAGGGCAATCAGATATGTTCCTTCCGCTGAAAAAGGTGTTGTAAGTAGTATGAATGATGTTTTAGGTTTAGAATAGGTGATTTATATGGTGAATGTTGGTGTTCTTGGTGCAACTGGAATGGTTGGTCAGAGATTTATTCAATTGTTAGCAGATCATCCGGATTTTGAAATTACTGCATTGGCAGCTTCTTCCAGATCTGCAGGTAAAAGATATGAAGATGCAACCACCTGGTATATGGATGATGAAATGCCTGAATCTGTTAGGGATATTATAGTTACAGAAACTAATCCTGATGCAATGGATAATGATGTTGATATTGTATTCTCTTCTCTTCCTGCTGATTTTGCATTAAAAGTTGAAAAGGAATTTGCTAAAGATTATGTTGTTGCAAGTAATGCTAGTGCTCATAGGATGAAGAAAAATATTCCATTGGTGATTCCTGAAGTCAATCCTCAATGTTTAGACATGATTGATGCTCAGCAAAAGGAAAATGACTGGGATGGATTCATTGTTACCAATCCTAATTGTTCAACTATTGCATTGGCTTTAACATTAAAACCTATCGTAGACAATTTTAATGTGAATTCTGTTAGGGTTTCAACCATGCAGGCTGTATCTGGTGCAGGTTACAATGGTGTTCCATCAATGGCTATTGTGGATAATCTTGTTCCTTATATTGGTGGTGAAGAAGAGAAAATGGAAAGCGAATCACTCTATCTGTTAGGTTCCTACGATGGTAATGATGTGGTTCGTGCAGATTTCAAATTAAGCGCATCATGTCATAGGGTAGCAGTAATTGATGGTCATACTGAAGCAGTATTTATCGAGTTGGATGATGACTTTGACATTGCTGATGTTAAAGATAGTATGGCAAATTTCAAAGGTTTACCACAAGAACTTAATTTATTTTCTGCTCCTGCAAATCCTGTGATTATTAGAGAAGAAGAAAACAGACCACAACCTAGAATGGACAGAGGTGCCGGAAATGGTATGGCTGTTAGTGTGGGTAGATTAAGAAAAGACCAAGTATTTGATAATAGTTTCAAATATGTTCTTGTAGGTCATAATACCATTCGTGGTGCTGCTGGAGCATCTATATTAAATGCTGAATTGATTAATGATAAAATCCTATGATTTTATTCATTTATTCTTATTATTTTTTTTAATATTTTTTGTTTTTTCCTTCTTGTTTCTTATTGTTTTTAATTTTATTTTTAGGTTATTTTAAGGGTTTAATTTAAATAGTATAAAATTAATATTTTATATCAAGGAATTATATTGTACAATATATCGAAATTTTCAAATTAATTAATAGTTGTAATTTGAAATCGGTATTGGGATAAAAATTTTAACTAAGGGATAGAATGGAAATAGGAATTGATGCTGAAAAAGATACCTTACAATCTTTAATTCGGTCTTGCCTATTGGAGCTTAATCGGCTTAAATTAGATTTAACAAAGCTCGAAGTAGAAAAAGCAAATGATAATACTCCATTGAGGATAAAAGAACTCGAAAAAGACATTGTAGAAAAGGAAAAAGAAGTTTCTGTTATTAAATTTAAAGCAGAAGATGAGATCAATCTCTTGAAAAAACAGCTTGATGAAAAGGATATTTTAATTAAAAATCAAGAAGATAGGATTTATGAATTGGATTATGTTAACAATTCTCTTGATGAAATTAAAGAATACTTTGCAGAACAATTGAGAGA
>NZ_JAXJXF010000130.1:0-3647 GCF_036307625.1 Methanobrevibacter sp. | reverse complement strand
ATGTTGACGGATGGTTGGCAATCTATCAGAAATTAGTTCACTCTGCAGATACCGGTGCTATTTTAAGGTAGGGTTAAAATGGATATATTGAATTATAATGAAATTGATTTGGCTGAAACAATCAAAAGGTCAGAAGAAGATGTAAACAAGGTCTTGGATATAGTTTCTGACATTTTAAACAACGTTAGATTGAATAAGGACGATGCTATTAGGGAATATACTGAAAAGTTTGACGGTGTTACAATAGAAAATTTGAAAGTATCCAAAGATGAAATTGAAGAGGCTTATGATACTCTGGATGATTCATTGCTTGCTGCACTAAAACAAGCCGCATCAAATATTGAAAAATTTCATAAAAAACAAATCCCTAAGGAATGGGAAATGGAAGTTACTCCAGGTATTGTTGCAGGTCAAATTGTAAGACCTATCAACTCTGCTGGCTGTTATATACCTGGTGGAAGGGCAGCTTACCCTTCATCAATATTGATGACAGTAATACCTGCAAAGATTGCAGGGGTTGAAAAAGTTGTCTGTGTGACTCCTCCTCAAAAGGATGGCAAAATTTTAGATGCAATTTTGGTTGCGGCAGATATTGCAGGTGCTGATGAAATTTACAAGGTAGGTGGGGCACAAGCGATTGCAGGACTTGCATATGGTACCCAGTCAATACCTCGTGTAGAAAAAATTGTAGGTCCTGGAAATATATTCGTGACTGCAGCAAAGAAATTAGTGTATGGTCAAGTAGATATCGAGTTTCCTGCAGGTCCTTCTGAAGTCTTGATATTGGCTGATGAAAGTGCAAATCCTGAGTTTCTGGCAACTGACATATTGGCACAGGCAGAACACGATCCAAATGCGTCATGTTTTTTAGTCACTGATTCAAAGGATTTGGCTATAAAAACTAATGAATTTGTGGCCAAATTAACTGCAGAAGCTCCAAGGCGTGAAATTATTGAGGAATCATTGTCAAAAAGTGGAAAAATTATTATCACTAACACAATGGAGGAGGCAATTTATGTTACAAATGAATACGCTCCCGAACATTTAATCATATTCACAAAAGACGATGATGAAACATTATCACACATAAACAATGCGGGATCAATATTTTTAGGTGCATACTCACCGGTTGCAGCAGGTGATTACGGTTCTGGAACAAACCATGTTTTGCCTACCGGTGGCGGAGCTAAAATGTATTCCGGTCTTTCAACAGAAGCCTTCATTAAAAAGCCAACTGTTCAAAGACTAACAAAAGAGGGATTGGAGGAATTGTCAAAAACCTCTGTTCCTATTGCTGAATATGAAGGTTTCTTTGCTCATGCAAATTCATTTAAAACAAGATTGAAATAAGTTTATAAGTCATAATTCTTATAAACTTTCTTTTTATTTATTATGTTTTGATTCTTTTTTAATCACACATTCTGCATTATTTCGTATAATTATTTGTTGCGTTTTGTGACGACCACTTTTTGGAATTGGAATTGGATTGCTAATTTTTCTTGCTTCACAATGTATCCTTTCTCCTTTAATTTTATCTCCTTAACATAAGTTCCCATCTAATCACCTAATATTTAACCTTCATTTCAATCCCTTTTTCTTCCGTTCTGTTAATATGTCATCCACATCAAAAAGCTGCAATTGCAGGTCATAAACAATGTCTGATATATTAGGATTTTCATGTGTTTTGCAATATTCAATTATTTCCTTTTCCTGTTGGGATTTGGGGATTTCTCTAAAACTTACTTCGCGTTGAAGTATTCCATCATTGTAATTGTTGAAGTATGCTGTTCGTGCAATTAGATTTATGGCAGAATTGTTATCCATCTTTTCAAATTCTTTGTTTCTTATCACTGGAAACAACACCACTGTATTTTCGATATTTTCAAGTAATGGTTCTATTTCTTTGTAAATATCATTAAAATCCTTTAACATTCCATTAAAAAACATTTTTTCACTAACTTCTATATTTAGTAGTAATTTTGTTTCTGTTGTCCAACCTAATTTTTCACAAAGCTCTAATGAATAATTATAATTGGGAAAATGCTTATTCAATTGCGGTTTTAATGCCTTAAGGATTTTCAGTGTATTTTTATTGCGAGATATGAAATTATTAATTTCCTTTTCGCTTGAAATTAGTTCAAAGTCGTGATATGATTTTCTCTCCATATTTTGCCTCCATTGTTTTATCCGTGAGATATTGATGTTTTCTTGAAAAATTGATTTATAATCAACTTAAAAGTTTTTATTTTATTGATATCAGATTTTATGTTTTTAATATATTAAATACTTATTTATTTCATGGAAAAATCATTATTTAAGTTGAATTATAACTTTATATTTGAAATAGAATATAATTATTAAATATTACAGGTATGATATATTTTATCTTAAAATGCAAGAATACCACGACTTCTTTTAAGTCGTGAAGGAATTGCACAAAAATGGGCATTACCTCAAATGCTCTTTGATGAAATTTAAATAACAAAATAACAAAAAAATAATAAATGATAATGACAAAATTAAATTACTTTTTCAACGATAACAATGTTTAGAAAGAATTAATTGAATCTGTCTGAACCTTCAGGACGAGGGGGATAGCACGTTAATTCTATACTCATTAGAGTATATAGCCTGTTAAGTAATAATCCTCAACATTTATAAAGTTGAAGTAGTTTAAATGGTGATTTTATGGATTTTGAACGAGTTGATATGGATAAACTTTCTGAAGAAGAACTGCAAGAAGCTTTTAAAATGAATGAAATTCTTTTTAAGCTTAATCATACAATGCCGATGACTCCTGAATATGGAGAAATATTAAAGGAGCTTTTCGGCGATAACATTGGTGAAAATTCAATGGTTCAGGCGCCTTTGTCCGGTGCGGCACTGGATAAACTGAAAATTGGAAACAATGTTTTCATCAATTCCAACTGTCTTGCAATGGCACGTGGCGGAATTACAATTGATGATGATGTAATGCTTGCCGCCAATGTTCAGCTGCTTTCCAATAATCATGATGAATATAACAGAAAAGTCTTGCTTTGCAAGCCGATTCACATCAAAAAGGGAGCATGGATTGGTGCGGGAGCAAGTATTCTTCCAGGTGTCACAATAGGTAAATATGCGATTGTCGGTGCAGGTGCGATAGTTACAAAAGACGTTGGCGACTATGAGGTTGCCGTTGGTGTTCCGGCAAAAGTGGTTAAAAAATTGGATAAAAAAAAGTTTAAAGAATAGCTATTTAATAGCTATTTCAAAATTTTTTCAACATCGATTAATTTTACAACATTTTTTCTTAAACCGGTTGCAATTATTCCCATTATTAGTCCGAATATTGTGAATATTACTGCAGAATATCCGAAAAGCATTTCATAGCTGAAAGCAAATCCGCTTGAAAGCTCCACAATGTAATTGGCTAATAATCCCAATACAAGTCCAGTAATGATACCCAATAATCCTCCATTTATTATATCTTTAAATGATCCAAATATTCCTATGGTTATAACCAAACTTATTATGAATCCGAGTGGATAATAATCTCCAGGTATTCTTCCTAATATGTAACAAAAGATTAATGAAATAAATACTGAGAGTATGATGGAAATTATGGAACATAATATTAGGTTTTTGAAGTTTATTGTATTTCTTAT
>NZ_JAXJXF010000129.1:0-12040 GCF_036307625.1 Methanobrevibacter sp. | reverse complement strand
TTATTAGCTAATCGGACATAGTTAAAATATGGAAGAAAAAACTCGTAAGGTAGGTTCTAAATTCAGCAGTGATGATGCTGATGAGATTTTCAACAAATTGGACAAAATTGATTCAAATGAGTCTAAAAAATCCAATAAGAATTTAGAAAGTCAAATGAAAGATGTTTCAGAATTGTTAAATGAAGCTAAATCTTCACCTGACGATAAGGCAGTTGAATTATTCAAGAAAGTTTTGGTGATTATGCCTGATAATGTTGATGCATATGTTGGGATAGCTGATATATACAAAAAACAGGGAAACGTTGGCGGTGAAATTGATATTCTAAAAAAGGCTGTTCTAAATGTTGAAGGGTCAAGTAAAAGTGATCTGATGAAAAGATTGAAAGAAATTAGTTAATGTCAGCTATTTTGGGTTAAAGATGATATCATGTTTCGTAAAATGAGAAGGCACAAGCAGGAGTTATCAAAAGAGGAATGTATGGAAATACTCACCAATGAGCCTAGGGGAGTCCTGGCTCTTTTGGGAGATGATGACTATCCTTATGCGCTTCCAATGAGCCATGTATATGTTGATGGAAAAATCTACTTTCATGGAGCAATGGAGGGCCATAAGAATGATGCAGTCAAAAGATGTGACAAGGTATCTTACTGTGTGATGGATAAGGGCTTTAGAAAGGATGGTGACTGGTGGTATACCTTCAAAAGCGTTATTGTCTTTGGAAAAATTAGGATTTTAACGGATAAGGATGAAAAAATTGATAAATTAACATATTTGGGGGATAAATTTTTCCCAACTCATGAAGAAACAGTAAGCGAAATCAATAGAATGCTTGATAGGACTGAGGTATTTGAAATAACAATTGAACATATGTCAGGTAAATTAGTACGTGAAAAATAGTTATTTGGGTGTGAAATTAAATATGAATAATCATATCTAATTTCGTGAGAGTAGTTATATGCTTTATTAAATCAGAAAAATAGTTTAACTAATTTAATACAATCGGAGTTAGTAATGAAAAATTAAAGTTTAGGTAAACCTAAATTTTTATCACTATAATTAAAGTTGTAGGAAATACTATATAAATTTTTTGGTATGCCTAAAAATTATGATGGAAAAGATTGATTTTTATGATAGGAAACGATTGGGATACAGCACTGAAGGATGAATTTGAAAAGGATTATTTTTCAAATATTAACGATTTTGTAAAAAAAGAATATGAAACCAAGACAATATATCCTCCATTTGATGAAATATTCAATGCATTCAAGTTAACACCATTGAATAATGTCAAGGTGGTTATTTTAGGTCAGGATCCATACCATGAAAAGGGACAAGCCCACGGGCTTGCATTTTCCACACCTGACGGCAGACCTATTCCAAGGTCTTTAAAAAATATTTTTAAGGAAATCAATACAGAATATGGTTATCCAATTCCTGAGTCCGGATGTTTGGAATCATGGGCAAGACAGGGAGTGTTTCTGCTCAATACAGTATTGACGGTAGAGGAAGGCAAAGCCAATTCCCATAGCAAATGCGGATGGCAAACATTCACGGACAATGTGATAAAATTGCTTAACAGCCAAACTCAGCCTATCGTATTCCTGCTTTGGGGAAAACAGGCGGAAAAGAAAAAGGAATTGATTACAAATCCCAACCATCTGGTTTTAGTAACATCTCACCCTTCCCCATTTTCAGCGAGGCGTGGCTTTTTTGGTTCAAATCATTTTAAACTGACAAATGATTTTTTAAAAGAAAATAACTTGGATGAAATAGGCTGGAAATTATAAATGGTTCATGTCATAATTCCAAAGTTGACTCCATTGCTTCCGAATGAAACAAATGAGTGATGCCCATTATCCCTTTGAGGAGCATCATATCTTTGAGATTGAATTGCATCTACAACCTTGTATGTATCATATTCGCTATTTAATATGCTATAAAATTCGCTCTTATTGTAGTTTGACTGATTTGCACTTTTTACAACCTCTTTGATTTCAGGTGTTATTTCGTTTCCTCTCCATGCAATATAGTAGAATTCGTCTCCTGCAGAAAACCAAAGTTTGGAATTGTTTGCCTCATCATGGCGGTCATAAGTTCTGAAATGAATTGCGTCATGACCTCCAATGTTTACCTTTTTTGCATAGCTGTTGTGCTC
Source organism: Methanobrevibacter sp. (assembly GCF_036307625.1). Lineage (GTDB taxonomy): Archaea > Methanobacteriota > Methanobacteria > Methanobacteriales > Methanobacteriaceae > Methanocatella. The sequence continues at coordinate 9,884 of NZ_JAXJXF010000129.1, read as the reverse complement.
CAAAAAGTACCAGTATAAGTCCATTATTCTTGGATTGACATATCTGATAGTGAAAACGTCAATGTCCTCGTCATATTCATACATGTTGAAATCGCTTGAATAGGGATTTTCATATTTTGGAGGAATCTTGAATTCCTCATATCCCACATTGGCTTTTGTCCAATTGGAGCTGTCCATGGCACTTGCAGTGTTCATCAGTATGAAAAATGCTAAAATCATTATGATAATTTTTTTAGGCATGGTAATAGTATGTGTGTAATAATATTTAAATGACTATTTTGTAGCTGGTGGTTCTTTTGTCCCTGTCTTTGGAATCCATATCTACCAGGTCATAGACCAGGGGGTTAGTAATCAGTTTTTTCCATATTTCATATGTAACATTAATGAAATCCTCATTCAATTTAATGTGGTCACGTATTATCGGACATATGTATGGAAATTCAGTTTCGTCCAAAACAAGATGAAACTCACCGTTTTTGGATATGTGGGGGACCAATGGAAATGTTCTGCATTGGATGGGTCTGATTGACCTGTCGCATTTGGGAGGATTTTTGCATTTTACAAGATAAATGCTGTCTTTCCATGAATGAGGATATTTTATTTCGGATGAATCCATATAATAGAGTTCAAATTCATCGCTGTTTTCATACATTAGCTCTTCACCTGGCAAAAGGTATAACACAAGTTCTTCAGCATGTGATTCATCGGCATCATAAACACAACAGACCTCACCGCACAATGTTCCGCAATCGAAATCAACTGGTGAAACTTCATCAAGTCTTTTATATATTCTTTTTATTGATTTTTTCATCTGTTTTGCTGTAATTTCCATACTATCAGATTTACTATTGATTTTAAAATAATTAAAGTTTTTGAATTGTGAAATTCCCTAAACTGCTTGATGTTGAACCAAGGGTCATAAGTGGAACAATTTGATAGGATTTTTGAAATTTATTTTTCAATTTTTTTAAACAACAATATAAAGTTAAAATTTTATATTAAGCTTAATTTTCATATTAAATTTAAAAAATATTTATTCTTGTCTTGTTAAATTAATGTAACATTCATATTAAATAGGAAATTATTAAATAGTGAGTTTATTATAAATTATATTGTATTAGTAAACTTGATTGGAGAATTTGATATGGATGACTCAGAAACAACTAACACTGTAATGCTCGATTCATTTGATTGTGACATAATCTCAAAAAAATTGGCTGCAATCAACAATAAAGTTAGATTTTCAATTTTGGAAATTCTAAGGGACAATAAGAAGGAACCTTTGTATTCTCGTGAATTAAACTCATTTCTTTTGAATAAATATAATATTTCCATTACTGTCCAAATGTTGGGTCAGCATTTGAAACAGCTTGTTGAATCAGATTTGATTGAAGAAGTCCCTGTAAAAAAAGAAGTTGCCAATAAAATCGGCCGAAGAAATGTGAATGGGTATCTGTTGAAAAATACCGCATTTCTGGATTTATTTTTAGAGATTAGCTTTTTTTCTGATGAAGTTTTATCATTCTTTGATTTACATGAAAGCAATCTGAATTCTGGTGATGATTCACATTGCATATTAACAATATTCAACGGTCCGGATAGAGGTAAAACATTTAAGGTTGCCAAAGGTGAAACAATTCTTATTGGGCGAAAAAGTAACTTCACTAAAGATGATTTCGATTCTCCAGCAATCCTTTTGGATAATGAATATGAAACTGTCTCCAATGTTTCAAAACCTCATTTAAAATTGTTCAATAGGGATGGCAAATGGTGTATTCTGGATGAAGGAAGCTCCAATGGAACATTCGTCAGGGATGATGAAATTATTGTAGGAAAGCCTACACCAATTAGAAACAATTCATTTATAAAATTATCAAGGGGAAACGGCGGAGCCGTTATATACTGTTCATATTAGGCATTGGTGATGTTGTTGGATTTGGAAGAGATTAAAAATCTTGTTGACGATTTTTTCAATGGTCAATATGATGTAAAAAAATTTTTAGGTGAAGGATCATTTGCCAAGGTGTATCTGGTAAATCATAATTATCTGGATGACCTTCGTGCGATGAAAATCATCAAGGAACCAATAAGTCCAACAACCAATGTCAAATCGGTTTTTAAGGAAGTAATGCTTGCAACTAAATTGAGACATGAAAACATTATAAGCATATATGATGCTGGAATAATGTCTGCCTCGAACACTAAGGACAATCGGGATTTGGCTTTTTTTGTAATGGAATATGTGCAGGGCGGAGATTTGGAACAGTACCTGAATTCATTCATTGATTCCAATTTATCGATGCCCATTGACCGCACATTGAATTTGATGAGACAGATTCTGATGGGTTTAAATACTCTGCACCTTTCGAATCCTCCAATCATTCACAGGGACCTTAAGCTTAATAACATACTGCTGAGTTATGATGCAAACGGTGATATAATCGTTAAAATTTCTGATTTCGGGTTTTCAAAAGAGGTGACAACCAAGATTTCTGACATTGACATAGTGGGTACAAGACCATACATGGCTCCGGAATGCTTCAAAAAGGTAGTTTCAACCATGACTGATATTTATGCTGTGGGAGTTATTTTTTATCAGCTTTTGACCAACAAATTTCCATATGACATTGAAAGGTTCAGTGATGAAGAGGTGTATGATTTAAAACCGTGGCAAAATCAAATAAAGCCTCCTAGTCATTATAATAAAAATGTTCCAAAAGCACTGGACGGCATTGTAATGAAATGCCTGAATATGGACCCTCACAAGAGATATCACAACGCATCAGAATTGTTGAATGATGTGGAAATAGCCATTAACCAGCTGCCTCAAAAAACAGAAAACAAAATTCAAAACAACATGGATGATGACTATTCAGATTGTTTGATTAACGATTCACTTAGAAATGCTTTTTTAATTGCTAAAAAAGAAAATGGGCTGGATGAAGCTATTGAAATATTGGAAAGTGAAGTTTTAAAGAATTATGATGTTCGTGAAATTTATGGTGAAACGTTGAGGATGTGGAAATCAGAATATCCTGATGTAAAATTGGTTTCAAAGGCATTCACTGTAAATTTAAGGGGTAAAAATTATCGATTGGCATGTGATTTGTTAAACGAAGCTATTGCATACAATCCATCAATCAAACATAAATATGCACATTATATTGACTTGTGGAAAATATTCATTAACTTGTCCGAAGATGGAAATTTGGTTAAAGCAGTCTTTTCACTTGAAGAGCTGATGGATTCAAACAGCCGTGTCAATTCAATATATTCTGCGATAATCAACATCTTAAAAACGTTTTCTACAGAAGAAATTGTAGCAAAATCATTAAACCTAATCAAATTAAACAATTTGACTAATGCATCAAATTTGATGGAATTTGCAGTAGTTTTGGATTCTGACATTAGGCGAAAATATGAATACAAGTTATCATTGTGGAAACAGAATATAAATTCAGAACTTAAGCTGGAGAAATCAAATGGTGATACCGTCGATTATGCCATTGATTTGGGAACAACGGATTCTGTTCTTTCATATTACAATGGCGGAAATCCGATAATCATTAAAAATTATAGGACGGGGGATGATTTCACTCCATCTGCTGTCTTGATTGATAAGGAAAACAACATTCATGTAGGAGCCGACGCAAGGGATGCGATATTGGTTGACAATAAAAATGCAGTATCTGAATTCAAGCATAATATGGGTTTTTCCATTCCGTTCAACTTTCAGGATGCCTCACGGGTGATGCAGCCCGAAGAGCTGTCTGCAGAAATCCTGAAAGATTTGAGAATATCTGCCTTTGAGCAATTTCGCACTGATATGACTCATGCTGTTATCTGTGTTCCTGCAAATTCAAATTACATAAAGACAAAAGCCATAAACGATGCTGCAGATATTGCCGGATTCAGGTCACATAGCCTATTGATGGAACATGCTGCCGTAGCTATTGCATATGATTTGGCATCTTTTAGCGATGGATATTGGATTATTTATGATTTGGGAGGCGGAACTTTTACTCTTTCTTTAATCAGCAACAATTCGGGAAATATTGAAATTGTTGACAGTTTTAGATTGGATGATTTTGGAGGAAATGCAATTGATTGGGCTATTGTAAACCGAGTGTTCGTTCCAAAAATTGTTGGGGATTTGAATTTGGAGAATTTCAACGACAGCAATCCGAAATACAAACAAATTTTTTCCAAACTTAAAATTGTGGCGGAAAATTCCAAAAAAGAATTGTCAAAATCTAGTTTGACAGACATATTCATAAATGACCTTTTCACCAGTTACGATTTCAGTTGCACTTTAACAAGAGATGTCCTTGAAAAAATCATTGAATCCATGATTGAACCTACTTTTAATTCGGTGCAAAATCTGTTAAACAGGCATTCTGTTGGACATCATGATATTGATAAAGTTATTCTGGTGGGAGGTTCCTGCATAAGTCCGATTGTACAAAAATCAATTAGCGAAAATTTGAATATTCCCTTGGAGTTCAGTATCGATCCTCTGACTGTTGTTGCAAGAGGGGCGTCAATTTATGCAGGATTTTTAAAAACTCCTGAAATGGACATTGCATCTTATCCATTTTCTTTAATATTGGATATTGACGATGAAAATATTGGGGGAAGGGTATTTTCAATTGATGATAAACTCTCATTTCTGGGATATGATATAGAATTCGCCAACGAAATTTATTCGACAGGAAAAATTCAACTCGACATCGATGGTAAATTTAAAGCGAAAATTAAAAAGGGCAATTATAATATCAATCTCTATAAAAACGGTTCATTAGTTGAGCTTGATGAAAAGTCCCCGAATATAATCCATAACAATGAAATGCATATTGAATTTTTTGACAAGTCCTTTTTGATATCAGATGACACTCTGGTAAGGGAAGACATAATAAGCCAATACAATTCACTGGTCAGTTCAATAGATTACTTAAATGATTATTCCTATTCATTTGAGTCAATTGAAATATTGGATTATATTGACCGATTGATTGATTTGGTTCAGATTGATGAACGTGGACTTAATCTGGCTTCAATATTCATCAGCTATCTAAAAAATATTATAGATGATGAAATCGCAAATTTAAACTTTTTAATTCTTCTGAAAAATGTTGAAAATAAAATCAGTATCGTAAAACAACTTGACTTGTTTGATGTTGATTGGCTGGAATTGCAATTAGAAGAGGTTAAGCAAACCGGAGACTTCAAAAGGCTTGAAGAGATTTATGACATGCTGATGGAAATGTATGTGAAGTTAAACAGGGCTGAAGTTATAATTTCCTGTTTTTTCAATCTAAAAACTGAAGGGATTTATTCCAGTAATGAAAAACTTTTTGAAAAACTGTCCAAAAGAGCTTCAAAGGCACTGGACAGCCATGATTTTGATAAATTGGCGGAAGTCATAATTGATTTATATGAAATTGATGAAAGATTTGGTGGTGTTGGATTATGAAAAAAGATGAAAAATCAATTAGGGCAACAGTTATATTAAATAAAAGCAGTTCTGATGGATTTTTGGAATATCCTTTTGATTTGGCTAAAATAATAGATATTCTAAATGAAAATACTCATGAATGATGTGTTTACATTAATTGCATATAGTCATTAAAAATGATAATATGTAAGTTATTTTTTTAAACATTTCGCTAATTTTAATAATTATTAAATTCAATAGTTATATAATAACTTTTTTTTAAGTGGGATGGTTTGAATGGATAGGCATAAGTTGGTAATAAATAATGTAAAGATTAATGCCATCTTTTTGGTTTTGTTTATTTTAAATATCGTCCTTTATGTATTCATGATACAGTATTTTTTCACTACTTATGATTTTCATATATCCATTAGGTCAGTCAGCAACATTGCAACCATAATTTCTGCAATCATAATTTTGGGTTTTATATCTACAAGACTTCCTCAATTCAGGAAATTTGGGAACAGTTCGATTTATGAAGTTAGCTATTTGCTCCTTTTTGGTATTCTGAGTATAGTCATTTCATATTTTAATAAAAGTACAAATACTGAAACTTTTTTCGCTCCGTATATTGAAATGTTTAAGATATTGTCAATAATGATTATTTTTACATTGATTGCAACAAAAATAAAATCATTTAAAGATATTCTTAACGGAAAAATTACCCGCAGGAACCAGTTGATATGTTTGGTTATTTTCACTGCTTTAGGGTGCATTGCCTCAAAATACCATGTTTATGTCGGAGATACTCCTGCAAATGTAAGGTGTTTGATTATCATGATTGGAGGCCTGTTCGGAGGGCCGGTTGTAGGAATACCCTCTGCAATAATTTCAGGAGGATTTAGATATATCCAAGGTGGAGTCACTGCATTTCCATGTGCTGTGACAACAGTGGTTGCAGGTATTATCGGAAGTTTGATATATGAGTTGAACGGCAGAAAATTCCTTAATAATGTTCCAGCAGTGCTATTGATGTTTCTTTTCACAGGTTTTGAGATGCTGATGATTGTAGTGTTAACACCGGCGGACATTTCTTTCCCTTTTGTTTCTGATATTTATCCATTGATGTTATTTGCATCAGTTACTGGTATGGTATTGTTTTTAATGATTGTCCGTGAAGGAAAGATAAATAAAAAAGAAATCAGCTATGAAGAGTTGAGATTTAAGGAAATGGAAAATAGTCTTTATGAACTTGGTGAAAAAGTCGACGAATTGGAAGAGGAAATCGAGCGTCTTAGAAAAGATGATTCAGACTAATTTGGCAATTGTATATTCTCCAAGATAATTAAACAATATTTTTGCATTCTGATTGTCATTTATCAATTTTTTAATGTCGCTGGCGCTTTTGACCTCATCGATTAATGTATATGGACTGTTTGCCACATATCCGATAAGTTCATCATTCAACATCACTGCAATTGCATCAGGGTCATGTTCATTGTCATCCTGTTTCACCAGATTGATCATGATGTCCTTTTCGGGTGTAAAATTATAAAAGTAACTGCCTGTAATGATGATTAACGTATCGGAAGTATTGTTCAGGTATTCAATCTGATTTTCCAATTCCTTGAGCTTATCGAACTCTTTGTAGGCAATCAAATATGCCTTTTGGGATTCTGCAAGGTCATTTAATGCCTCCAGAATTTCAGCTTTTAAAAAATAAAATTCGGATGGGTCTTCACTGTCTGGAATAATGTTCAATGCATCGTCGATTAATCTAAGTGCCTTTTCATAATTTCCTTCCGGAAAGAATGTTACTTTGGCCCAATTGTATATTGAATTTGCCTTGTTGAGCTTAATTTCATCTGAGGGATTTAATGATAATGCCTTGTCAAAACATTCAACGGATTCTTCGTATCTTTTTAGTTTGGCCAAAATAATGGCTTTCAAATTCCAGTTTGAGTAGTTGGCATCTGTCTTGAGAATTCTATTTATTTCAGATAATGCATCATCATATTTTTCATTGGAAATTAAATTATCAACTTTCAATGTTTTTGAAATTTTAAATGTGGTCTGTCTTGTGTTGTCAGAGCCATCTTTTTGATTGGGGTCAATGTCGAGATAATCGTTGTTGCTTTTCATTTTTATCAAACATTTAAGTTTTTCTTAATATTTTGGTTATCTCTTAATATGATTTAAATATTGTGGTGCAAACAAAACTTTTTTTAGTATTAACTACAATTTTTAACCATGTCACTTATAGATTTAATGTTCAAAAGAAGGAGTACTCGAAAATTTAGGGACGAAGATATATCAAAAGATGATTTGGATTTAATTCTTCACTCAGCACTTTTAGCCCCAACATCCATGAACAGAAAACCATGTAATTTCATGGTCGTAGAAAGAAAAGAAACATTGAAGGAATTGTCTGAATGTAAGGATATGGGTGCAGGCTTGATTGCTGGCGCAAATAAAGTCATAGTTGTTATTGCAGACAGTATGGTTGCAGACACATGGATTGAAGATTCATCAATCGCTTTAACATATATGCATTTGATGGCAACCGAATTGGATATTGGAAGCTGCTGGGTTCAAACTCATTTGAGATCCAAAGACGGAAAAGATTCAGAGGAGGTTGTAAGGGATATCTTGAAGATAGATTCTCATTACCGGATTGTGGGGATGTTGGCTTTGGGATACAGTGATGATATTCCACAAGCTCATGATGAAAGTGATCTCGACAAGTCTAAAATTCACTTTTTAGTTTAATTTCATAGGAGCTATTAAACTTTTAGCTATTGTACTTTAAAATTCGTTTCATTAAATTGTGTCTTTTATCATAACCGTCAAAATATGGTTGCTTACATTTAATATTTTGATGGTTGCTTAATAATTTTAAATTATATTTCTTTGTTATCTACATCAAATCATTAATTTATTGGATTTTAAGGGTTCATGGATAAAAATTTATATTATTGGATACTAACTTTTAACAATGAGGTTAAAACATGGATTATGATGTCATTTATATAGGAAGTGGAAATGCGGCCTGGCAGGGAGGCAGGTTTTTAAGAAAAGCGGGACTTAAAATTTTAATTATCGAAGAAAGCCTTTATGGTGGGACATGTGCAAATAGGGGCTGTAATTCAAAAGCTCTGCTTGATGCTCCTTTTGAAATCAAAGCATTAACGGACAATTTTGAAGGTGTTGGAAAATCCGGAAACTTTGAAGTCGATTGGCCGGCTTTAATGAAATTCAAACAGAAACGTATTGCAAACATGGCTCCATTTTTGGACGGAAAATTCAAGGAATATGACCTTGATGTAGCCCATGGAAAGGGAATCATTGTTGATGAACATACAGTAAAAGTCGGCGATGAGACATTCACAACAGATAAAATCGTAATAGCTACAGGTTTAAAACCGGTCATTCCTGATATCAAAGGAAAGGAATATCTGCATGACAGCACTGACTTTTTAGACATTGCAGAACTTCCAAAACATGCCATCATTATAGGTGCAGGTTTTGTCGGTATGGAATTCGCATCAATTCTTGCAGAAGCGGGCATGACTGCTGATGTGATTATCCGTGGTAATATGGCTCTTAAATACTTCCACCAGCCATATGTCCAGAAGGTCATTGAAATTTTAAAGCAGAAAAATATCCGATTCCATTTCAACGAACAGGTTACAGAAGTCCTTAAGGATGAAAACGTAATCATAGACAATCCTGAAGAAAGAATTTTGAATGTTGAAAGGGGTCTGAATAGTGATGATGATTTAAGAGATCCCGATGCAAAGATAGACAACAAGGCATATGAAAATGCATTTACCGTAAACTGTGAAAGTGGACTTAGCATCACTGGTGACTATGTTATAGCAGCAATGGGAAGAGAAGCTAATGTCGATGAAATCGGACTTGAAAACGTTGGTTTGACATACACTAAAAACGGAATTAAGGTAAATGGGCATCTGCAAACCGACGTTCCAAATATCTACGCTTCAGGAGATGTTGCAGATACTGGAATTGCAAAACTTGTAACCGTCGCAATACATCACTCCAAATATCTTGCAAAAGAATTGTTGGGTGAAGCCGATGAGATTACTTACCCTGTCGTTCCGGCAGTTGCATATACAATACCTAGAATAGCTACCGTTGGAGTTCCAGCATATGTTGCAGAAAAAAGCGATGAATATGAGGTCCATACAATAAGATATGGTAAATCCTATTCACTGGAGCTTAAAAACGATACAACAGCAGAAGCTAAAGTCATTGTTGATAATGATTTAAACATTGTCGGTGCTGAAATTTATGCTGCTGACGCTGAAAATGTTGCAAACATGTTTGCATTCATCATCAACAAAAAAATAACTCTTGAAGAGCTTGACTATATGATTTATGCATGCCCTTCAAGCAGTTCAGTATGTCTTTATAAGCTTCACAACATACA
>NZ_JAXJXF010000128.1:0-19864 GCF_036307625.1 Methanobrevibacter sp. | reverse complement strand
TTTGAACAGGCAATTTTAAATAACTCCGAACTTATGTTTCAAGGAGGATATTACAACAAAGGAAGTGAAGTGATTTTAAAAAATACCCTAATCAATAACTCCACTTTTGAATTTACACCGAACATTTATTCTGATGAATCTATCTTTATAATTGAAAATTCAACTGCTGAAAACTCCAAGATAAAAGCAACAGAAACTAATATCAAATCAAATAACTCAAATTTCTATAAAACAACAATTGAATCCCATATCTCAAATTTAAATATAAACAATTCCAACTTTTACAACGACGGAAATCTATCCAATACAATTATAATATACATGAATTCTATAGCGAATACAAGCAACATCATCGAAAACTCATATCTGATAAACAATACCGGAAAATACGAAATCAACAACAAAGACATTAATTTTGATACACTCTACAGAGTATCATTTAATAAAAATATTACCTATTACATAAATGACAGCATTACTTTCAACGTTAAAGATTGTTTTGGAAATCCAGTATCCGATGTTAAACTATTTATCGAAAATCCAAATGAGCAATATACAAGTTTTGTCTTTACAGATAAAAATGGGAATGCTAAATACACCCTTAACACTATTGGAGAATTAAGCCTTAACGTATACTATTTTGATGATGAATTCCTTTTTAACAGTAAAAGATACTCCATACAAGTGAATTTAACTGTAAATCCTAAAATTACAGATATAAAATTAATTAAAGACTTTAAATTCAACAGATATTCAAAAATCAATAGCTTTTTAGAAATAAAAATGGTAGGTAACCATACTGGTGATTTATCAGACAGGACTGTCATTTTTAAAGTATTTACAGGTAAAAACTACAAAACATATCGTGAACCAGCAGGTTCCGATGGAGATGTGATTTTTGAAATTCCTACAAAACTTGATGCAGGAGTTCATAAAATCCAGGTTATTGTCGAAAAAGAAATCATGAAAACAACATCAATTAAGATTGATAAAGCCAGAACAATCGTTAAAGCTCCACAAGTAACCAATAAATTCAAAAAATCAAAATATTTCAAAGTTACAATCAAAAATAAAGAAACAAAAAGAATGCTTTCTAACGTTAAAGTTAAAATAAAAGTATTTACCGGTAAAAAATTCAAAACATACACAGTTAAAACAAATAAAAAAGGAATAGCTAAAATAAACACCAAAAACCTAAAAACAGGAAAACACAAAGTTGTAATTTCATCCGGAAATAAAAACTACAGCATATCTAAAAAAAGCTTAATAAAAATAAAAAAATAGATGGGAATTAATAACCATCTACTAAAACTTTTAACTCACCTGTTACGATATCGATGATAAGACCGTGTACCGGTACATCAGGTATTAATGGGTGGTTTTTGATTTTTTCACAAACGTTTTTAACGTTTTCTTCTTCAGATTCGAATCCACCAATCCATTCAGCCAAATCGTATTTAGCAATATCTTCCTCTTTGATACCGCGAGCGAGCATTTTTTCTTTTAAAGCTTCAGCATCAGCACCAGCCATACCACATTCTGTGTGACCTACAACCATGACTTCTTCAGCACCGAGGTTGTATAAAGCTGCACCAATAGATCTGATTGCATCTTCACCTACAATGGAGTTTCCTGCGTTTCTAACGATTTTTGCATCTCCTCTTTTAAGACCGAGTGCCGGTTCAAAAAAGTCGATTAGTCTGCAGTCCATACAGGTTAATATAGCTAATTTCTTAGCCGCATGGTGAGACATTTCTTCGCCTTCAAAGTTTTCTACAAATTCCTTGTTGTCTTTTAATACGTTTTCTAATATAGTCATTTTTATACTCCCCTTGACATAGCTGTAAGGCCAGTACGGGCTATTCTTTTAATTCCATAATTTTCTACTAAAGATATGAATGCATTAATCTTTTCCTTATCTCCAGTAAGCTCAACCATCAATGTTTGTTCCGAAACATCTAAAATATGTGCTCTGAAAATATTTGTATACTGCATTATTTCTGCTCTTGCTTTAGCATTAGGAACAGCGACCTTAACAAGACACAATTCCCTTTTAACAGCAGATTTAGTAATATCTTTAATCTTGATAACATCAATAAATTTATTTAATTGCTTTGTAACCTGTTCAAGTCCTTTTTCATCTGCATGAACAGTAATTACCATACGGGATTGTCCTTCTACTTCTGATTTACCAACAGTTATACTGTCAATGTTGAATCCCCTTCTATTAAACATTCCAGCCACTTTTTGCAAAACCCCTGGTTTATCTTCAACCAATGTGGAAATAACGTGATATTCTGTATCCATTTAAATCACATCCCTTTCAAGTTTATATTCTCCAATCATTTCATTAATTCCAGCTCCAGGAGGAAGCATAGGCAAGGCCTCTTCAGAGTCAATTACAACATCTATTAAGATTGGTTCATTATCTTTAATTGCTTTGGTTAAAGCTTCTTTAGTCTCTCCAGGCTTTGTTACTCTTTGTGCATTAACACCAAAACTTTCTGCAAGTTTTACAAAGTCGGGACTGTTTCCAAGCAATGTTTGAGAATGTCTTTTATCATATAATAAGCTTTGCCATTGATATACCATTCCTAAGGTCCTATTTTCCAAAACAACTGCAATAACAGGAATGTCATATTCTCGAACTGTAGCTAATTCTTGACAAACCATTAAAAATCCACCGTCACCATTGATAGATACTACCGGATTATCAGGACATGCTACTTTTGCACCAATAGCTGATGGGAATCCGAATCCCATAGTTCCAAGACCACCAGATGATATGAATTTACGTGGTTTTTGTGTATTATAGAAATGTGCCGCCCACATTTGATTTTGACCTACATCAGTTGTTAAGATAGATTCAGGAGTTAAAACTTCTGAAATTTCTTTTATAACGCGTTGAGGTTTAAGTGGAACATCATCATATGTAACGCGAGGAAGTAATTCTAGTTTTTTTGCTTTAATCATGTCTGTCCAATCATTTACTTCTTTTGATGGGTGGTAATCATTTAAAACTTTATTTAATGAAGATAAAACATTGCGGGCATCCCCTACAATAGGCAGATCCACATCAACATTTTTACCTATTTCTGCTGGATCTATATCTATGTGAATAATTTTTGTATCCGGTGCAAAGCTGTCCAGTCTGCCAGTTGTCCTATCTGAAAATCTTATACCGATAGCAATCAATAAATCGGATTCGTTAATGTAATCATTGGAAACCTTTCTTCCATGCATACCAAGCATGCCCAATGCCAAATCATCAGTTTCATCAAAAGCTCCTTTTCCTAAAAGTGAAGTCATTACAGGAGCATTGATAGTTTTTGCCAATTGTTTTAATTCACAGCATGCATTAGAAATAATTACACCGGCGCCTGCTAAAATCATTGGCTTTTTAGCTTCCTTAATTAAATCGCAAGCTTTTTTGACTTGTCTTAAATTACCTTTAACTGTTGGATTATAGCCCGGTGTGTCAATTAGAGTATCATCAAATCTGGTTAATTCACCTTCCTGAACTTCCTTTGGAACATCTATCAAAACAGGCCCAGGTCTTCCAGTTGAAGCAATTTCAAAACTAGTTTTAATCATGGAAGGTATTAAATCTGGGTCTTTTGGTTGGAAACTATGCTTAACAATAGGCATTGTAATTCCTATAATATCCGCTTCCTGAAATGCATCATTTCCAATTAAATGAGTAGGAACCTGACCTGTAATGGCCACAATAGGAGATGAATCCATAAAAGCAGTCCCAATACCAGTTACAAGATTGGTTGCACCGGGGCCGGAAGTTGCCAAACACACTCCCACTTCACCGGAAGCCCTTGCAAAACCATCTGCTGCGTGAGATGCTGCCTGTTCATGTCTAACCAATATATGATCTATATCTGCATCATATAACATGTCATAAAATGGTATGGTTTGTCCGCCAGGATAACCAAATATTGTTTTAACCCCCATATTTTTAAGGGATTCAATTATCGCTTCTCCGCCTCTCATTGTAATAACCTTTTTATATATTATACACTAACTTATGTATACAAGAATATATATAATTATCCAAATTTAAATTATTAAAAAGATAAAAATGAATTATAAAAACCTAATATGCCATAGAAAGCCTGAGAGAAGCTTTTTCATCAAAGGTCATCAGTTTCCAGTGTGTGCCAGATGCACCGGATTTTATACTGGCTTGGCCATTTTTCTGATATACGATTATTTTTATGAAATTGATTACAGTTTTAATCTGTTAATTATTTCAGTGATTCTTTTGATTCCAACTGCAATTGATGGTTTTACTCAACTATTCAAATTTAGAGAAAGCAACAACACATTAAGATTCATAACAGGATTAATTGGTGGATTAGGATTAATAATCTTTTTAAAAATAGTAATCAAATGGATTATCGAATCAATAATATAAAAAAAGTATTAACCACTGTTTTACAGCAGTTATTCATCTTTTAAAAAATGATATAAGATAGCCTTTTGAGCATGTAATCTGTTTTCGGCCTGATCAAATATAACGGAATGGGGACCATCTATAACAGGTACAGTAACTTCCTGACCTCTGACTGCTGGCAAACAATGCATAAAAATAGCACCCTCATTAGCCATGTCCATCAGGTCAAGATCCACTTGATAAGCAGACAGATCTTTTTTTCTTTGAATTTCTTCAGTTTCATCACCCATACTTACCCAAACATCAGTATAAACTACATCAACATTATCCAATGCAACATTTATATCCTCACTAACAGTAATTTCAGTATTATGTTCTTTAGCATACGTTTTTGCAATTTTTAAAATATGTTCGTTAGGTTCATAACCTTTAGGGCAAGCAACAGACATGTCCATTCCTAAAATAGGGGCAATCAATAAAAGGGAATTACATACATTATTTCCATCACCAACAAAGCAAATTTTCTTATTTTCAAGAGTTCCAAAATGCTCTTTGATTGTTAAAACATCAGCAAAAGCTTGGCAAGGGTGTTCTACATTTGTTAATCCACTTATAACAGGTACATCAGAATGCTGTGCCAATTCTACAACATCAGAATGTTCAATAGCTCTAATCATGATTCCATCAACAAAACGGCTTAAAACTTTAGCAGTGTCATAAATCGGTTCTCCTCTTCCCATCTGTAAATCACTAGATGATAAAAAGATTGCTCTTCCACCTAACTGATACATTCCAACATCAAAAGAAATTCTGGTTCTTGTGGATGATTTCTGGAAAATCATTGCTAATGTTTTACCCTCAAGAGGATTGTCTTCTGTTTCACCTGCTTTAATTTTAATAGCCAAATCAAGAATATGCTGAACATCATCTTTGATATCACATATTGATACTAAATTACCCATTATATAATTCCCCTAATTAAACTTAACAAAAATAAATATATTTTACTTATGTATATTAAATGTTTCTATGAGTTCATTTTAAAATTAATGTCTCTCAATGTAGAAATTACCGGAACAAACAAGAACAGATACATGAAATCCTCTGAAAAATTGTAATTCAGAATAGTTACAGCAATAGTAAGAATCATAATATAACTGAATGTTTTGAAAACATATCTCTTTTCAGTTTTTGAAGGATTATTCTCTAAAAATCCCTTACTATATGCATACTGATACATGATTAAAAAGAATATGATTGTCACGAATATATTTATTCCAAATAACATATCAGCAAATAAAAACCTTGAATATATACCCATCAAAGATGATGAAAATGGAATAAAAGATATACAAGCTAAATAAAATATATTAATCCATAAATAAGGCAGATTTAATGAATTAACCTTTATAAATTCATGATGATAAATCCAAAAAGAACCGACTAGAATAAAAGCAACGACAGTTAAGCCGAAATTAAGAGCAATTGATTCTAAAAAAGCTAAAAATTGCCCATCTGTTACCAGCATAACTTCAGGCAAGGCCAAACCAAAAACAAGAAGAGTCATTACCATACCGAAAATACCATCAGTCAAACCCAACAATCTTCCAGGGTCAATATCCATGCTTCTTTCAAAAGACTGTTTAAAATTTTGAAAAAAGCCAGATTTCATATCCTCCACTTTTTTTTCAACAGAAGGATTATTTGAGTATTTTTCCTTAAAATGAGCTTTAAAATTTTTTATTTTTTCAACATCTTCCTCATCTAACTCTTCTGCTATTTTATTAAGCTCAGAATTAAAATACTTTTTTAAACTTTCATAGTCATGAACTTCTTCATATTCATCATCTTTGATAATATCACCAAATCCAAAAAAAAAGAGTGAAAAGAAATTTAGTTTAAAATTTCTTTCATATGTTCAACACGTTTGTTAACAAGCTCTTGAGTACCTACATCTCTTCTGTGGTAAACATTACCTTTAACAAATTCACATGCTTTTTCAGCTACTTTTTCAGCTTCTTCTATTGATTTGCCACTAGCTACAATACCCAATGCTCTTGAACCGGACAAATGAATTCCATCATCTTCCTGGGAAACCGCTGCATAGAATACTTTGGCACCCATTTCTTCAATAGCTTTCTCATCAACTTCAATCAGTTCTCCAGCATATTGAGTTTCTGGATATCCATCAGGTACAATATATTTGCACACACTAGCCTTATCTTCAAATTCTACCTTATCCAAAGTACCATCAACAACAGCTTGACAAACATCGACCAATGGAGTTTTTAAAAGTGGCAATACATTCATTGCTTCAGGGTCTCCGAATCTTGCATTGTATTCAATGAGTTTTGGTCCGTCAGCAGTTAACATGAATTGACCATATAGGATTCCTTTGTATGGTTCTGCTTCCTCAGCAATAGCTTTTAAGGTTTCTTGCATAATTTCAACGGCAGCATCATAATCTTCTTGGCTTAAGAATGGTAATAATCCTCCGACATCAGAGTAAGACCCCATTCCTCCAGTGATTGCACCGACATCTCCTTCAAATGCATGAGGATGATCTTGTGCTGCAGGCATTGGAGCTAAGTGTTCCCCATCACAAAATGCCTGAATAGTAAATTCTTCACCAATCAATCTTTCTTCAATAATTACTTGAGCAAATCCACCCATTGCATTATCAATGACTTCACAGGAATATTCTTTTGCTTCTTCATTGTCTTTAAGGTGGTCACCTACAATTTTAACTCCTTTACCTCCAGTCAATCCAACTGGTTTTACTACAACATCACGGTCGAATTCATCTAAAAATGCGGAAACATCATCAGAATTATCAAATACTTTGTAAACGAGTGACCCTTCAATTTCATAGTCTTCAAAGAGTTTTCTCATAAATGACTTATCAGTTTCAATTCTAGCTGCACTTTGTGTCGGTCCAACACAATTGATTCCATTTTTTTGAAGCTCATCCACGATTCCTTTTCCAAGAGGAGCTTCAGGACCGATAAATGCAATATCAATGTCATTTTCAACTGCATATTCAGCTACTTTTTCAACTTCTCCTTCATCGCCTTGTTTAAATTTAGCGATTTTGGACATACCAGGGTTAATTTTACTCATGTAACAATATAATTCCACATCATCCTTTAAGGCATCAGCGATAGCATGTTCACGAGCACCAGTTCCAACAACTAAAACCTTCATAATCTAGTCTCCTATTAGTTTAAAATATGTAACTAAAAATATTTAAAATGTTTCAATATATAACAGAATTAACATTACTTATACTTCATTAAACTTCAAAATAGTTCATGGCCTAGAAAATTTAATATATTGCATATAATAATGTAAATATAGGTGATATTAAAATGAATAGAAATATAATTATTGCAATTTTAGCTATTATCATCATTGCTGTTGCTGGAGGAGTTGCATTCGCACAAACATCAGCTGCTGCAGATGCTAATAAACAGAATACTCAAATAAACTTCTTAACTAATTCCCACTTAAAAAATGGAGACATAGTACAATTTGAACTTAAAGATGCTCAAGGAAAAGCAATTGCAGATCAATCAATTAACATTACTTTTGACGATAATGGTCAAAAACAAAACTTTTCAATTAAAACCGACAATAACGGTAAAGGAGGACTTGTATTAAACAATGAAGCTGCTGGTGACCATGAAGTTACCGTGACCTATGGCGGTAACGATAAATACAACGGATGCCGTGCAAATCAAACTATAACTATTGAACAAGGAACCTCTTCAGGAACCGAAAAGGTATCTGGAAATTCCACTGCAAGTACTGTAAAATATAACGAGAAAACTTCATCATCAAGTTCCTCATCCGGTTCAAGCCTTTCTGAAGGACCTGGTCCTAACTTATACTATGATGAAGAGTTCAATGTTTGGTATGATGACAACGGTATAATCAGAGGAGGACAATCTGACGGTATGAGCATGTGGGACCTCGTTAAAAACCAACCTATTGTTACTGAAAATGGTTTAGAATAAACCATTTCTCTTTTTTCTTTTTTTAAAAACTTTCAACACCACATTTAAATACATCCATCATAAATATATAATTGCATATGCAAGAATGAGGCAGATTATGGAAAAAAATGAAAATATTGAAATGATAACCGGAGACCCTAAAAAGGCAATAAACAAATTATCCCTGCCAATTATTGCAAGTATGTTTTTAATATTTGCAAACAGCATTATCGACAGTATTTGGGTAGCCGGACTTGGTGCAGAACCCCTTGCTGCATTAGGATACATAACACCCCTATTCATGATTATAGTTGGATTTGGAAACGGACTCGGAGCCGGTGGTAATTCAGTGATTTCAAGATTCATTGGGGCGGAAAATAAATCCTCGGCAAATAATGCTGCGATACACAACCTTATTCTAAGTGCAATCGTGTCAATAATCATTTCAATCATATTTGTTATTACAATGGAACCGGTGCTCAAACTTATGGGAGCAAGTAGCGTAATAGACTATGCCATGGACTACGGATTCATCATATTTTCATGTACATTCGCTCTTTTAATGCCTCCAATTGTAGGAGGTGCATTTAGAGCAGAAGGAGATATCAAACGTGCAACAATCCCAATAGCTGTTGCTGCAATAATCAACATGATTTTAGATCCTATATTAATATACACTTTGGGAATGGGAATTAAAGGGGCAGCAATAGCAACAGTATTAGGACCCCTTATAAGCTTGTGCCTTATGTTATACTGGATTTTTGTCAAAAAAGATACATATCTCTCATATAACTTTAAAGACTTCCATAATGACCTTAAAATGTACAAGGATATTTTGGTTGTAGGCATACCTGCAAGTTTGGAACAACTGGTACTGTCCGTTTTAACAATATTCGTCAATTATATGCTTACAATAGTATCCGGACCCACATCAGTAGCAGTTTATACAGCCGGATGGAGAATAGTAAATATCGGAATGCTTCCAGCAATAGGAATTGGAACTGCAGCTATATCCGTCGCCGGAGTTGCATACGGGGCAAAGAAATATGAAAACTTAAGAGTGACAGCAAGATATGCTGT
Organism: Methanobrevibacter sp.; assembly: GCF_036307625.1. Classification (GTDB taxonomy): domain Archaea; phylum Methanobacteriota; class Methanobacteria; order Methanobacteriales; family Methanobacteriaceae; genus Methanocatella. The sequence continues at coordinate 10,384 of NZ_JAXJXF010000128.1, read as the reverse complement.
AAAGATGGCATTAATTGCATCAATAATTGTGTGCATTGTATTATATGTATTTGCAAATCAAATAGCTATTATCTTCTCATATTCACAAAGCAGCGCAGATTTAGCTCCATTAATTGCAAGTTTCTTGCAGATAATGTGCTTTTTTATTTTATATGTTCCATTTGGAGCCAGTGCAGGCAATGTATTCCAAGGAGTTGGAAAAGGAACAATATCATTTGTATTGACAACATTCAGAGAATTCATATTAGTGTTAATATTTGCATACCTTCTAGGATTTACCTTCAACATGGGAGAGTTCGGAATATACTGCGGAATGCTTCTGGGAGGTGGAATAGGGTCATTGATATGTTATGCATGCATCGAGTTATACATCAACAAGTTAATCCGAGGTAGAGACAATGCCGTTTGATGAAACAATTCCAACATCCACATTAATATCGATACTTTACAGGGAACATGCCAAATACTTAAACGAAAAAGTGAAAAATGAGGATTTGAGTTTTGGTCTTCAACCCATTTTAATAACAATTTACGAAAATGAGGGAATAATTCAGGAGCAATTAGCTGAAAAATTTCATTTGAACGAAAGTACAATAACAAGAAACCTTAAAAAACTAGAAGAAAAAGGTTTTATCGAAAGAATACCTGATAAAAGAAAAAAGATTATAAAAATAACTAAAAAAGGAGCTAAAACCGCTCGAAAAGTAATGGATTATGATGACAAATGGGATGAAAACATTAAAAGTAATTTAAATGATGAAGATTATACTATCTTTAAAACTACATTGATAAAAATCTGCGAGGATTTAATATGAACGAAACTATCGAAAACCTAAAAACAAGAAGAAGCATCAGAAAATTCAAAGACGAACAAATCACCGACGAAGAGTTAAAAACAATCTTAGAAGCCGGAACCTATGCCCCAACAGGACAAGGCCTGCAATCACCTAAAATTGTTGTAATTCAAAATCCAGAAACCATCAAAGAATTTTCAGCATGGAACAGAAGCTATTTCCCAATAGATGTTCCAGAGGACATGGACCCCTTCTATGGTGCAAAAACATTGCTGATTGTACTGGCCGACAGCGAACGTCCAACATACGTTGAAGACGGCTCCAGCGTATTGGCAGTTCTGGTCAATGCAGCCCATGCAGTTGGTGTTGGATCATGCTGGATTCACAGAGCACGTGAAGAATTTGCATCTGAGAAAGGAAAAGAATTACTAAAAGAATGGGGAATTCCGGAAACTTATGAAGGAATAGGTCATGTAGTTTTAGGATATCCCGATATGGACGCACCGGAACCGTTAACTAGAAAAGAAGATTACATCCACTATGTGGATTAAAAAAAAAGAAAGTTAAAGATGAGTTAAACACTCATCTACATTTTTTCAGGTGCACTGACACCTAAAATATCTAAAGCGTTTTTAATAGTTGTTTTAGCCCTGTCAACCAAAATCAGTCTTGTATCCTCTACATCTGAACCAATAACCTGTTCTGTTTTATAGAATTTATTGAATGAACCGGCTAAATCCTGACAGTATTGAGTAATGTTGTGAACTCTCTTTTTATTGGCACAGTCTTCAACAACTTGCGGGAACTTGGCGATTTGTCTTACAAGGTCCTGCTCTGCTTCATCAGGAACCCAATCATCTGCAACTTCTAAAGCGTCAATATCCTTACCGGATTTTGCAAGCAATTTACATGCTCTTGCATGTGCATATTGAATGGATGCACAACCTCTCTCAAAGCTTAACGCCTCATCCCATTTAAATGTCAAGTGTTTTTCAGGAGACAATTTGGCAATGAAGAATCTTACAGCACCGATACCTATCTCTTCAGCCATTGGTGCGATTTCTTCTTCAGACAAATCAGGGTTTCTTGATTTGATTTCATCATGTGCCCTTAAGACTGCTTCATCAATCAATTCATCAACAGAAACGAATTTGCCTTTTCTTGTTGACATTGACCCTTCAGGAAGAGTAATGAATTCATAAAATATTACTTCAGGAGGTGTTTGTCTGAATATCTCTTCAAATATCACTTTAATTTGTTTTGCAGCCAATTTATGGTCTGAACCTAAAATATCAAGAACAGTATCACCTAAAGTAGCTTTATATTTGTGATAAGCCAAATCCCTTGTGGAGTACAGTGAAGTACCGTTGGATCTTCTTAAAACGAACTCTTTTTCAATGTTGAAGTCTGTCAAGTCAATGTACAAAACATCATTTTCACGAGTGAAACCTTCCCTTTGAATATAATTAACCAAATCATCAACTTCGCCATTTCTTACAAACTGACCTTCCCATACGAAGTCATCATGGACAATGTTCATCCTTAAAAGTGATTCCTTCATTCCACTGATACATTTTGAAACGACATCTTCAAAGATTTTGTTTAACTCTTCATCTTCGCCTTCTTCGTATTTTTGAATCAATTCATCGACTTTAGCGTTTAATGCTTCATCTTCTTCTACAGCCTTGTTTGCATCGAAGTACAATTTTCCGATTTTGTGGTCAAGCTTATCGCCTTCGTAGTCTTCAATTTTAAGGCCACACTCGGTTATGCCGCATACGATGATGGCAATCTGTCTTCCCATATCATTTACATAGTATTGGGTTACTACATCCCTTCCGGCTAATTTTAACAATCTTGCAAGGGAATCTCCGAAAATTGAATTTCTGATATGTCCAATATGTAAAGGACCGTTAGGATTAGCTGAAGTGTGTTCCAATACAATCTTTTCACCATATTCCGGAAGTTGACCATAGTTTTCATCGACTTTTTCCAACAATAACTTTGAAAATTTGGAATAGTCAATGAAAAAGTTAACATAAGGTCCGAAATTTTGAACCTTAGTGAAAATTTCCGGAACTTCAATTTTTTCAACCAAATCTGCAGCAACTTCAGGAGGTGAAGTTCTCAATTTTTTAGTAAGCGCAAATGCAATGGTACTTGCCAAATCCCCTAAATCAGGATTAGGCGGAAATTCTAATTTAAAATTTCTGTCAATTTCTTCATCATACTGATCTAATGCCTTATTGATGGCATCAATAGCTTGTTTTTCTATCTCAAAATACATTAACTCACCTTATAATAATCATAAACCCCTTAACCAAAGGGAAAGATAACCGATTTTTGGAATTACAACTAAATTGTCACCAAATGATACAACCTTCGATTCAATTTGGTCTGGCGATACATAATACGGATCTGGAGCATTATTATTATCCCCCTTAATCAGATACATTGTACTTCCATTAACATTTACAATATCAATAACTCTATGAATTACCGGTTGATTATACCATTTTGCATCATAAACTACAACATCACCTTTCTGGATGTCATTAACATTGAACTCTTGTATGCCGAGGAAATTTGCCTTTTGAACCATTACAATATCTCCCCTGTAAAATGCTGGTTCCATACTTCCTGAAACAACAACATTTAAATGTTGTGCAGCAATTAAAACAATTATCAATATTACTGCATATGATGCGATTTCTTTCCAATCTGTCACAATAACACCTTTTTTTATTTAAATGCCACCCTTAGTGCACTGTCAATGGCCTGAGAAGTTTTTTCTAAATCCTCCATAGTATGAGCACTTGAAATGAAATTACATTCAAATTGGCTAGGAGGTATGAAAACACCTTCCTTCAACAGTTCTCTAAAGTACACTAAAAATCTGTCACTATCGGATGCCTTAGCATCTTCATAGTTATAAACATCATTTTCATTGAAATAAATTTGTAACATTGAAGCCAAACCAACAGGCTGAATCTCCAATCCTCTTTCATCAACTGTTGCTCTGATTTCACTTCTGAGGAAGTTCCCTTTACTTTCCAAATCCTTATAAAACTTGTCATCTAACTGGGACATGGTAGAGAGTCCGGCCTGAACAGAAATAGGATTTCCGGAAAAGGTTCCAGCTTGGTAAACTGGTCCTTGAGGTGCAATCAATTCCATTATTTCTTTTTTACCGCAGAATGCACCCATTGGAAGGCCTCCACCAACAATCTTACCCAATGTTGTTAAATCGGGAGTAACACCATAATATTCTTGAGCCCCACCTTTTGAAGCTCTAAAACCAGTGATTACCTCATCAAATATTAATACAATTCCATTTTCCTGAGTTATTTTTCTTATAAACTCCAAAAATCCTGGTTTTGGTTCTATACAACCGACATTGCCCATTACAACCTCCATGATAATACAGGCAATATTTTCTCCTTCTTTTTCAATCAAATCAGTTAAAGCTTCCTCATCATTGAATGGAACAGACAAAGTATTTTTGGTAGTATCGGCAGGTATCCCCGGAGAGTCAGGTAATGTTGCAGCACCGGACCCGCCTTTAACTAAAACGTAATCATGAGCACCATGATATGCTCCTTCAAATTTAACTATTTTATCCCTTTTTGTGAAACCTCTTGCAAGCCTAATTGCACTCATTGTAGCTTCAGTTCCACTATTACAAAATCTTACCATTTCAGCGGAAGGAATTCTGGAAACTACCTCTTTTGCAAGTTTGATTTCATTTTCAGTCGGAGCACCATAGGCACTTCCGATAGTCAATTGATTTGAAACTTCCCTTACGACTTTTGGATTTGCATGTCCTAAAATCAAAGGACCATATGCCAAACAATAATCAATGTATGTTTTTTCATCCACATCTGTTATCTTACATCCGCCAGCGCTTTTAACGAAAAACGGATACGGCTTAAAAGCACGTACAGGAGAATTTACTCCACCAGGAAAATAATTTTTAGATTCATTGAACAGTTCTTCAGAATACATTTTATCACACTACAAATGTTGAATTAACGAATTTACACATGCTACAGCAATAGGAGTGCCGCCTTTAGGGCCTTCGACTATAATATTCGGAATATTTGAATTACTTAAAGCTTCTTTAGAATCAGCAGCTCCCACAAAACCTACAGGAACTCCAACAATAGCTTTAAGATTCATTTCACCCTTTTGATATAAATCCATAGCTTCAAAAACAGCGGTTGGAGCATTACCAGAAACAACAATGCCTTCAAAATCATTAGCTGCCGCATATCTCATAGCCGCCGCAGCCCTTGTGATTTGATTTTCCTTTGCAATTTTTATTACTTCCTCATTTCTGATATAACACTCAACATCCCCTTCATATCTTGTAATACCATATTTGACCATGTTGATATCAGTTAAAATGGTTTCTTTATTTCTCAGGGAATCCATAGCTACATCTACAAAATCGGGACTAATCTTTACCAATTTTGCATATTCCGGATCAGCTGTGGAGTGAACAATCCTCTCAACAATGTCTCTTTCAGCAGGATTTAAATCTTTGACATCATCTCCAATAAGGCCACGGATAATTTCCCTACTCTTTGTAGCGATATCCATACCTTGCTTAGTTGATGCACCCATGAACATTTTGTCTGTCATAAGATAATTTTTAAATTATATATATGTTAAATATTGTGTTTTTAAAAAAAAATGATTATTTTTTTAAAATCCATAAAATCTTTATTAATTGAAAATTACATCTCAATAATGCTTTAATTGTGTGAAATTGCCTTTAAAATGTGGGAATGATAGACCTTGAAAAAAAAGAGAAAAACCAAGTGATTGAAGTAATGATTTAAAGCAAAATATGATGAATTATTTAACTAGTTTAACATGCAACATATGGTAATATCAACCATTTTAGACATTAACAGTAAGCATTGTAACTTTTGATGTCAATTGAAAATGGGATATCTATATCGAAAAGTGAAATTATCTTTAAAATTGAAAATTGAAATCGTTAATGTCTAAAAATAGTACACCAATTATTTTTCACTAGCTGACAAACCTGCCAGATACCCTGTCGGATCATGAACATCCAAAACTTCACCTACAAAGTACCGATTAAGTCTAAAATCATGAATATATCAATGATTATCTGATGTTTTATATAATAGACAGATAAAAATCTAACTTAAATCAATAACTATCTCAAATGTGTATGAAACTTAAGTAATTATTTTAAAAATTTAAAAGAAATCAACATGTCTGCTGTTTCTGATTCTTTGTTTGATTTGATTTTCTTTTTTATTATTTGGCCTTTTCATTTCTTTTAAAAAGCTTTTGGTGTCTTTTCCTTTTAATGTTGGTGTTGGTGCTATTGCTTTTGCCATTTTAACAACCTCTTATATTATATTAATTATTAGTTACATTATTATATAAATTTTCAAGTTTTTATATCCTTTTTAAATCTTTATATAATGGAATTGTTAAATTAGGATTCCTTTTAGAAGCACGTCTTAATTTATTCTCTTTTTGAACTTTGAGATGATTAAACTCATTTTTATAATAAAAATCACGAACATTGCAATATGCATCAACAGTAATGAATCGAACCCCAACTATGTCAGAAATCCTCTTAATCTGATAACAAACATTGTCTAAAAGTACAGTACCCAATCCTAATGAATTATATTTCTCATTTACAGCAAATCTACCTATTTTAATTGCAGGACAAGTACCATATGGAAAATCATATTCACATTCAATATCTTTCAATTTGATAATATCAGAAAGCAAAGAGAAAAATCCTACAATATCGTCTTGATACTTAGCAAGGTATGTGACATTTAAGTTTTTACTCTGCTGGTCGAAAGCATCATTTTTTAAAAAGTCATCCATATCGTCTAATCCACATGAAAAACTATTTAAATCCTGAGTTTCATCTAATTTCACAATATAATAATTATTTTTAATATTTTTAATATGCATGAATAGTAAATATGATTTAAAAATTATTTAAAGCTTGTTGAAGCCATTGCATAAAATTGCTTTGAGAAAAACAAGATATATAAATTTTATGCTTTTTAATGATAATAGTACACCAATTATTTTTCACTAGCTGACAAACCTGCCAGATACCCTGTCGAAAAGGCAATCTTCAGATTATAGCCCCCGGTCGGACCATGAACATCCAAAACTTCACCTGCAAAGTACAGATTACGAGTCAATGTTGATTCCATCGTTTTTGGATTGATATACTTTAAATCAACACCGCCGACAGTCACTTTAGCCAGATTATCATTAAATCCCATAATCTTAAATGAAAATCGTTTCAGGTTTTCAACCAGTCTGTTTTTGCTTTTCTTGTTGATTCTGGATAATTGAGTTTCACCATCCAAATTAATTTCACACAAGAAGAAATCAATGAAACTGTTTGTTAAAAACAACTTCAGATAATTCTTAAGCATTGTCTTTCCCTTGGACTGGAAATCTGATGTGAATCTGTCAAAAAGATCTTCACGGCCATATTCGGGGCATAAATCAATAGCTATCTCCAGGTCCACTTCCGGATCATTCTCCAATAGGTTATAACTTATACCTTCAGATATTTCATTGCTTAAGTTTATAATTCCCGGACCTGTCAAACCGACATGTGAAAAGAGAACATTTCCCCTTGCCCGACTTTTCTTATAACTTATAACCACATCACTCAAGGTTACACCGGCAATGTCTGACAAATCCATTTCGGTAATTAACGGCGAAAGTCCATATTTGATGTCTGTCAATGGCTGTGAAGTCAGGGAGTAATTTTTTATGCTGCAACCGGTCTGCGGATAGGTTACGCCGCCTGTAGCGATTATAATCTTATCTGCTTTTATCTTATCATTAATAATAAAGTCTTCAGTTATACTTTTTACATCAAAGTTATAACTTATAACTACTTTATCCAACTTTTTAATGAGTCCATCTAAGACATCGCCTGACTTTTCGCTTTTTGGAAAAACACGATTGTTATCCTCCTGGATAAACTCAAAATCAAAAAGAGAAAACAAATCTTCATTTGTAAATGTATAAAAAGAGTGTTTTAGGAAATTTTTATTGTTAAAAGAATTCAACAGCTGTTTTATTGGCTTATTGTTGGTGATATTGCATCTTCCGCCACCGGTAAGCAAGAGTTTGCGACCCAAAGACGGATTCTTTTCAAGCAATATTACACTGGAGGAATTCCGGCTAGCCGCAATTGCAGCCATCATTCCGGCAGGCCCTCCGCCAATAACAGCTATGTCATATTCTTTCATTTTAATCAAAAAAAGAAAATTTAAGGAGTTAATCTGTGTCTGTCTCTTGGGAAGAGTACACATTCACGGATGTTTTCTGAACCGGTTAATACCATGGTTAACCTGTCAGCACCTACACCCCAACCTGCATGTGGAGGCATACCGTATTCAAATGCTTTCAAGTAGCTTCCAAATCCAGCAGGATTTAATCCTCTTTCTTCAATTTGTTTTACGAGTAAATCGTATTGGTGAACACGAGTTGCACCTGAGGATAATTCCAAGTTATTGTACATTAAATCGAACGCATGAGAGTACTTTTCATCACCATCTACAGGCATTACATAGAACGGTTTGATTTCACTTGGCCATCTGGTCAGGAAGTAGAAACCTCCCATTGTGTCACCCAATGCCTTTTCAGCTTCACGTGACAAGTCTTCTCCCCATTCCATTTCAACATCTTTGGAGTTTACTATATCAACTGCTTCATCATAGGTTACAACAGGGAAGTCTCCAGAAGGAACTTCAATTTCATGTCCTAAGATGTCCAATTCATTTGCACAGTTTTCGTTTATGTCTTTTAAGACATTTATGAGCATGTCATTTAAGATTTTCATTACGTCCTCATCATCTGCAAATGAAACTTCAGCATCGATGGAAACGGCTTCGTTCAAGTGTCTTAAGGTATCGTGCTCTTCTGCCCTGAAGATTTGACCTATTTCAAATACCTTATCCATTCCACTAGCCATCATCATTTGCTTGTATAATTGTGGAGATTGGCCGAGGAAAGCTTCTTTTTCAAAGTAAGTAATTGGGAATAATTCTGTTCCACCTTCAGTAGCTGAAGCTACAAGTTTAGGAGTGTTGATTTCATAAAATCCATTATCATAGAAGAAATCTCTGATAGTATGGAACATTTGACCTTTAATCTTGAATATTGCAGAAACGTTTTCTTTTCTGATGTCTAAAAATCTTGAATCCAATCTTGTGTCTATTCCTGCTTTAACCTTTTCAGTAGGATCCATTGGTAAAGGTTGGTTAGCCAAGTTTAAGATTTTGATTTCTTTTGGTAAAATTTCAACACCATTTGGTGCTTTTGGAGCTTCTTGAGCAGTACCTTTAATAGCTACAACGGATTCTTTTCTTAATTCTCTTAATTCTTCTAATATTTCTTCGCCTACTTTTTTGCTTGGAGCTGTTATTTGAACTCTGCCTGTCACGTCACGAATGATGACGAACATGATTCCACCGAAATCACGGATTTCATGTACCCAACCCATGATGGTAACGTCACTGCCTGCTATTTCAGCATCACATTGACTTGCATAGTTTGTTCTTCTCCAATCTTTTAATAAACCTTGCAAATTATTCACCTCGAGGTTTTTAAAAAAATCAATAATAATGATAAATTTTCATTATGGTTTTAATTTAGTTTTAATGTTTAATAAACATATGTAAAATAGGGCAAAAACCAGCTGAAAAAAATATTTTAAATTAAAAAAATGGTTATAACTTATAATGGATTTTAAAAAATAAAAAAAGAAAAAATAATAAAAAATTATTATTTAATGAAATGAGTGTCGTCCAGCTTACCAGTTTTAGCGTCTACAGTGATTGTACCCATATTCTTATCATTTTTAGAGCTGTCCACTATATAGAAGATATAACTGTCTCCGGATTGTTCATGCTTGTCAATCTTCATTGTCTTTAAATTTATTAAATACTTTTCTACTAACTGTTTACAGTCATCATATGTTAGTTTAGAAGTAGATGAAGAAGATGGACTTGAACTAGCAGGGCTACTTGGAGATGAACTTGGAGAAGCAGATGGGCTAGAAACTGAAGATGAAGGACTTGAACTAGCAGGGCTACTTGGAGATGAACTTGGAGCATTGTTAGAAGAAGAACTACTATTCAACAATTTTGTAGATACTTCATTAGCCAAATTATCACCGGATGAAGTAGTATTTTTACCACCAGCAGCGGAAGTTGCATTACCATTATCGGTAATTATCACATCATCAACATTAGAATGATCTGCTGAATTACTTGTACTATTTGAAGATTCACCATTTATAACATTAATATTATTAACTACAAACCCAATATCGTTTGCATGGACATCATTGAAATTCTCAACTACAAATGGAATATTAGCTTGGAAAACATTTAAATTGAAAATATTAGTATTCACATCAGCTATAAGAAGCATTATTAAATTGAAATCCTTTTCTTCTTCCATTACTGGAGGAGCAACACTTAAAACAGGAACAGGTTTTTGAGATTTGTGATTATCACTAAATACAACATTGTTTGCTATTTTAGTAG
>NZ_JAXJXF010000127.1:0-34764 GCF_036307625.1 Methanobrevibacter sp. | reverse complement strand
CCTCTCCGGGAGGCAGCAATTTTTCGCTTAATGTGGAGTTATCCTTAAAGTTGTAATCAGCTACAAATCTTGAGATATCAAGGGAATCTCCTTCATGCCTGAACTTTATATTTCCAACAAATTCAGGTTCCCTTTTATGGTTCAGCGCACCTTTTGGAGAACCTATCGGATATAGCTTCCACTGTTTTTTTACTTTCTTTAAAACTAGCATTGATAATATTATATATTTAATTGTTAATTAAGTTAATCTCCAGATTCAAATTGAATATCTACAGATATTCACCATGAGGCCTTGAAACTTTCAGTGCCAAGTCATCAGACTTCCAACTGCCACCGTCAAAGGCAGGGTCATAACCGCAATTTTCACAGTAAGGCTCATTATCCGCCAGTATTGAACTGCATTTTGGACAAATTTTCATATTATCCCCTCAAATTAGTTATCTTTTTCGTTTATCTATAAGCTCTGGCTTTTCGCCGGATTTATCCCAATACTTATTTAGTTCCATTCCACAGTTGACGCATCGTGTTGCACTGTCACTGTTCGGATAGCTGCAGAAAAAACATTGCTTTGTCATAATTAACACCACTTACATGTCCTCCAGGATTTCTTCCAGTTCATCCTCATCAACAAATCCTAATTTTAAATCATCAAAATCATACCCCAATTCATCCAATGCCTCTTCAACATCCCTTTTGTCATAATCAAAACCGTTAACTGTGACCCTGTCAGAATCATGAATTGAATTAACTTTATCTGTTCCACCACTTCCATCATAACAGCAATCAGGACAATAAGGTTCGCCTGCATCAACCCAAGAACCACATCTAGGACAAATTCCCATAATAATCACCATGTATTAATCTTGTTATTATCTTTGTCACGGATATATTTAATTGTTATTGCAAATTCCTAAAAAAAGGATATTGTTGAATAATAGACATCAATGATAGATACATCACCCAAATACAATATAAAAGATTAATTAAATCAAAAATATTTCACACCAACCTATTTAATCAATGCTACATTAACATTGAGAGCAACCATTTCAAAATATAGTTTTGAAAAACGCTAAAATATATATAAAACACTTCAAAGCAAAGCAAAACTAAAAAAAATCCTTGCATTAATGTTTAAGAATTTAATCAATAAAAAAAAAGAGAAAATTAAAGGAAAATTAATCTCTTCCTTTAATTAACAATCACATTTACCTTTTTGGAAGTTCCTTTGAAATATTTATCACCTGCAAACTTAATTGTTCCAACAAATGTGCCTTTTTTATTCAAATTTTTAACTTTAAAGACAACCTTACCTTTATTGTTGGTTTTGACTTTGTAGGTTTTTCCTTTGATTTTCAAAGTAACTACTTTGCCTTTCAATAGCTTTTTGCTGTTGAATTTCACTACTGCAACAACATTCTTGACTTTTGCACTGGCTTTAGCTTTTACTGTTTTTGCAGCTATTTTGGTTTTTGCTTTTTTAACAACCACTTTGACATTGTTTTTACTGGAAGCCTTATAGACACTGTCTCCGGCAGATTTGATTGTTGCCTTGTAGGACTTAGGAGCCAAAGTTGAAATGTCAATTGAAACTTTACCTTTACTGTTGGTTTTCAAGGTTTTTGAAATGCTTCCAACTTTAATTGTTACTTTTTTACCAGATACAAGACCTTGATGGTCTTTTAATGTAATTATAAGCTTTTTACCTGATTTGTACGCTGCAGTGACAGCAGATGCAATGATTTTTGGTTTATCCTTTGTGACATTTAGAGTAAATATCTCGGACAAATAGTCATATTCATTTTGTTTGTCTTCGAAATTAATAGCGTATAAAACGATGATTTTATGTGAACCTTCTGAAAAGCGACCTAAGTTAACTTTACGCCCGCCTTTTACCCAGAAGTCTTTCATATTACTGCTCCATAGGTCAATGACAAAATTACTTTCAGATTTTCCAGGTTCCAGATGAGGATCAATCAATGCAATTAATCCCCCATGGATTACATACTCTTTATCTTTTGTTTTGTTTGTGGAAAGTGTAAGATATATATCCTGACTAGTTAAAGCAGTGGAAGGCATGCTGACATCAATTGGTGTCTCTTTGGTTAAAGTGGAGAATGAAGCCTCATAAAGCACAATTGCATCATTTAATTTAATTGTTACAACATATTTGCCTAGTTTTAGGCCTTCCAATATATCAAGGAAACTTTGATTAAAATCAGCGAATTTGAATTCTCCAGTAACCAATTTTATTGTAGCCGCTTTTATACCATTGATATATAAAGCCAACTCATTGTTTAGCAATGGATTAATAATATTTGTTTTGATAACAGGTAAATTTTTTTCAATAAAATTCAACAGTTCCAAAATTGTAAAGCCTTTTTCTCCAGCCCCAATATTTATGTCATTACCTATGCTTTTTCCCAAGATGTTGTCACTGCCATAAACTTCAAATCCGACAGCAGATTTTTCACTTTGGTTAAAGCTGTCATGTCCGCTAAATGCTAATGTTTCACCGAATACTTCAGTATTCTCGTTTTTCAGAGTGTCTTCATCATTGATATCTTTCAATTCATCGTTGAAAAATTCTTGTTCTTTAGATGATACCATTACAGTGCCGTTTGCATTATCTGGAATTTCAACACCAAAATTGTCCTCTTGAATGGAGGTGTCGGTGCCGTACTCCCTTTCATCATCAATACCCTGCACATTGTCTTGACTTAATTCATTTGACCCTCCATCCACCATGGCACCTGCCTGAGATTCACCAACAATCACATCATCATTGCTGTTTTCAAGAGCAGATGCATCAATATCTTGTGACGCACTAACTGCACCAAGTGTTAAAACTGCAAGTAACAGGAGCGTTACAAACATTATCTTTTTAAATTTCATAATACCACATATTTTAAACATGTATTTTCAGATTATTTCTTATCAAGTTTGTTTAAAATATTGGGAATAATATTGCAAACAATTGAAGTCCGAGTGTCATGTTTTCCCAACCAATTTCAAAACAAACATTGTTTAATCAAAAGATATATATCTATATGTTTTGTATAATATATAACTTATACAAATGACAATCACCGATTCATATTTAAGGGCTTTGCCAGTATATGTTTTTTCTTAATTTTTATTATTTTTATCATTTAACTATCTAATTTTTCTTTATTTTCAATGTAAATTATTTTCATAACTTTAATTCGATATAACTTCATAAATGATGGATGAAAAGGTAACTATTGATCCAATAGAAGTAAAACTCAATGCATCAGAATATGGGAATGTTCCCGAAGTGCCCAACAGCAAATGGTTGATTTCAATTTAGCAATAATTATTCGTATTTTTATAAATGAACAATTGAACTCAAAATACAGTATGCAATTGGATTATAACACTATATGCATAAGGAATATTCTTTCCTTATTTTTTTCTTTTTTAAGGGCTAAAAAAAATAATTTTGTGATAAAAAAAAAACTTGCACAAAATCCACAAAATTTTTAGTAAGGTGCTATGTTTTGCACACCCTACTCAATGTAATCAAATTTTGTCTCTAAAATAATGATTAACGCAAAACCAATTACTGCAATAATCAAACATGGGAAAAGTCCTGAAAAATTTAAACCGGTAGATTCTATGATTTCCACTGCAGGAACCTTTAAAGACCCAAGCATAACACCAATAAGAAATGCCATTGTGACGTTTTCATGGTTTTTAAGCAGATAATTTAAGATTTTTGAAAATCCGAGAATCCCTATCAAAGCACCTACAACAAAGGTAATGATTTCTGAGAAATGAAACTCATGAAGTGCTGTCAACATGTATTCATATTGACCTAAAAGCAATAATAAAAATGATCCTGAAACACCAGGCAAAATCATTGCACATATAGCTATCATACCTGAGAAGAATAATACAATCAATGAATGATTGGCGGCCATCGGATTTAGACTTACAAATATGTATGTTAAAACGGCACCAATTACGGCAAATATAATATTTACTAAATTAATTTCATTTAATTTCTTAAATAGAATTACTGCTGAAGCTATAATTAAACCTAAGAAAAATGAATAAGTTAAAGCAGTATGAACATCCATACAATAGGTAACAACTTTTGCCAATGTTAAAAAAGCAATTCCAATACCTAAAATCAATGGAATAAAGAATTTGAAATCAACCTCTTCCAATATGCTATTAATACAACCTCTGCCATCTCCTTTAAGCAATGGTTTTATAAATCCAAACTTAATATTACTTATCGCTTCCACTAAATGTCCATAAATTCCGGTAATTAATGCAATTGTTCCTCCAGAAACTCCCGGAACAATATCCGCCGAACCCATAAGGACACCGCGAATAAAAATTAAAAATGCTTCCTTTAAATCAAAACTCAATTTATCACCTAAAATAATTATTAATATATTTGATTTAATTAATTAAATAATTTATCTAAAAAAAAGAAAAATAGAATAATTCATAACTAAATTAACAGTAACTAAAAAGTAGAAAAATAATATAAGAAAAGATTATTTTCCTATATCTTCCACCAGTTCTTTTGCATAAGGAGTAATATTCTCATCAAGCATACGTTCCAGGAACTGACCAGTGTAAGTACCAGCCTCAGCAATCTCTTCTGGTGTTCCAGTAGCAATTACTTCACCACCACCATCTCCACCTTCAGGACCAAGGTCAATGATATGGTCTGCAGTCTTGATAACATCCAAATTATGCTCAATTACTACAACAGAATTGCCTGCATCAGTTAGTCTAGCAAGAACCTCCAGTAATCTTTTGATATCTGCAAAATGAAGACCTGTAGTAGGTTCGTCCAAAATGTACAATGTCTTGCCAGTACTGGATCTTGAAAGCTCTTTTGCCAGTTTAATCCTTTGAGCTTCACCACCCGAAAGTGTTGTAGCAGGCTGACCTATCTTCATATAACCCAAACCTACATCATATAATGTCTGAAGCTTTTTAGTAATTTTTGGAATGTTTTCAAAGAATTCCAATGCCTCTTCAACAGTCATTTCCAAGACTTCATAAATATTTTTACCCTTATACCTGATATCCAAAGTCTCTTCGTTGTATCGTTTACCTCCGCACACCTCACATGGGACATAAACATCTGCCAAAAAGTGCATTTCAATCTGAACGATTCCATCACCGGAACATGCTTCACATCTTCCGCCCTTAACGTTGAATGAGAATCTTCCAGGCTTATATCCTCTTGCCTTTGATTCTGGAGTATTTGCAAACAGATCACGGATATCTGTAAACACACCAGTGTATGTAGCAGGATTTGATCTAGGAGTCCTTCCGATAGGTTTTTGGTCAATTGCAATTACCTTATCAATATTTTCCAATCCTTCGATTTTATCGTATTTTCCAGCAAACATGAATTTTTTGGACAATTTGCCATGTGCTCCCTTGTATAGAATTTCATTGATTAGACTACTTTTACCCGAACCGCTGACACCAGTAACACAGGTGAATTTACCTAATGGGATTTCAACATCAATGTCTTTAAGGTTATTTTGAGCAGCACCTTTGATTTCAATGAATTGGCCGTTTCCTTCACGCCTATCTTTAGGAATATCAATCTTTTTAGCTCTTGAAATATATTGGCCTGTAATTGAATCAGGATTCTTCATAATCTCCACTGGAGTTCCCTGAGCAACCACCTTACCACCATGCTCACCGGCACCAGGACCTATGTCTACAACATGATCTGCTGATAAAATAGTTTCTTCGTCGTGTTCAACAACCACCAGAGTGTTTCCCAAATCTTTAAGTCTTTTTAACGCTTCAATAAGTTTAATATTGTCCCGTTGATGAAGACCTATACTTGGCTCGTCCAAAATGTACAATACACCCACCAAACCAGAACCAATTTGAGTGGCTAAACGAATCCTTTGGGCTTCCCCACCGGACAATGTACCTGAAGACCTTGACATTGACAGATAATCAAGACCTACTTCAACCAAAAAGCTTAATCGCTCTTTAATTTCCTTTAAAACTTCTTTTGCAATGAAATTTTCCCTTTCAGTCAACTCCAAATCCTGGAAAAATTGATAAGAGTCTTTTATTGCCAAATCACAAACATCAATGATTGATTTTCCACCAACAGTAACGGCCAAAACTTCAGGCCTTAATCTTTTTCCATCACAAACGTAACATTTCCTATCAGACATGAATTTGGAGAGGTATTTTCTTGAATAGCTTGATTTGGTTTCAAAATATAATCTTTGCATTCTTGGAACAACACCTTCAAATCTACGATTCACCATGTAAGATTTATTTCTTCTTTTAAAGTTGAATGGGATTTTTTCATCACAGCCGAAAAGAATTGTATCCTGATATTTCTTATCAAGTTCTTCAAATGGAGTGTCCATGCTGAAATTAAAATGTTTTGAAACTGCATCAAGCATTTGGAAATAATAATTTTCCCGTTTAGCTGAACTTGCCCAAGGTACGATTGCACCTTCATTTAAAGACAATGATTTGTCCGGAACAACTAAGTCCGGGTCAATTTCCATTTTAGAACCGATACCATTACATTCAGGACATGCACCCTGCGGAGCATTGAATGAAAACATCCTTGGAGTTAGCTCTTCAAAGTTTATTCCACAATCAACACATGCAAAATGCTCTGAATATTTTTTTTCATATTCTTTATCACCATCATCAAACAATACTGTGATTAGACCTTCTGAAAATTCAGCTGCAGTCTCCAATGAGTCAACAAGTCTCCTTTTAAAATCGACATCCTTACGGATTTTTAATCTATCTACAACAACATCAATATTGTGCCTGTAAGTTTTTGCAAGAGATATGTCTTCTTCCAAATCCCTTATTTCATCATCAACACGAACCCTTACGAAACCTTTGTTTCTCAAATCATCAAGCACATCTTTGAATTGGCCTTTCTTATCCCTTACAATAGGAGATAAAATTTGAATTTTAATTCCTTCGCCTTCTTCAATTATTGATTCTCCTATTTGACCAATGGTTTGATGAGAAACTTCTTTTCCACAATTAGGACAATGCGGAATACCAATTCTTGCAAATAATAATCTTAAATAGTCATAAATTTCAGTAATTGTTCCTACAGTGGATCTTGGATTTTCTCTTGTTGTTTTTTGGTCAATTGAAATTGCAGGAGATAATCCTTCAATTGACTCCATTTCAGGCTTTTTCATCTGCCCTAAAAATTGTCTTGCATAAGCTGATAATGACTCAACATATCTACGCTGTCCTTCAGCATAAATTGTATCAAAAGCCAATGAAGACTTACCTGATCCACTAATACCAGTAATTACAATAAATTCATCTCGGGGAACACTTACATCAATATCCTGCAGATTATGCTCACGTGCACCCTTAATGATAATCTGTTTTTTAGATTCTTCAGCCATAATACACTCCTAAAAAAAATTAGTTATATAATATTAGAACAATCTCATTTATAAAGTATTTTAAAGAGCATATGAAAAGTAATATTTCACCACCCTAAAAAAAAAATGAGATTATTTATCGAACCCTTTTAAAGCATAAAGTTTGTTTCTTAAATCAGCAGCCCTTTCAAAGTCAAGTCTTGCAGCTGCATCCTTCATATCCTTTTCCAAATCACGTATTAACAAACGAAGCTCATCTTTTGGCATTGTACTAACATCTGCTCCAATGCCTTTGTATTTTTCATCCTCTTCTGCGAGTTTCTCTTTTAAAGTTCTTTGAGTTGACTTTGGAGTGATTCCATGAACTTCATTATATTTCATCTGCAGTTTACGCCTTTTAAGGGTAATGTCATATGCATTTTTAACCGAATCGGTCATGTCATCCACATACATTATTACACGGCCGTTTACATTTCTTGCTGCACGCCCGATTGTCTGTATCAAAGAAGTTTCATTTCTTAAAAATCCTTCCTTATCTGCATCCAAAATAGCCACCAATGACACTTCAGGAAGATCCAAACCTTCCCTTAAAAGGTTTACACCAACCAACACGTCAAATTTACCCCTTCTCAAATCATCAACAATGTCAATTCTTTCCAAGGTATCGATTTCAGAGTGCATATATCTTACCTTTACACCGATTCTCGCATAATAGTCTGTCAGATCCTCAGCCATTCTTTTTGTTAATGTAGTAACCAATACCCTTTCATCCTTTTCGGCAGTTAATTTAACTTCCTTAAGCAAATCCTCTACTTGGCCTGTAACCGGCCTTATCAATACTTCCGGGTCGACCAATCCAGTTGGTCTGATAATCTGCTCTACGACATTTCTTGATTTTGCAAGTTCGTATTGACCAGGGGTTGCTGAAACATATATTATCTGATTGACTGAAGATTCAAACTCGTCAAATCTCAATGGACGGTTTTCCTTAGCGGAAGGCAATCTGAAACCATGTTCAACCAAGGTTTCCTTACGTGCCCTGTCCCCATTATACATTCCTCTGATTTGAGGAACTGTAACATGAGATTCATCAATGATTGTTAAAAAATCATCCGGGAAATATTTTAAAAGAGAATATGGTTTTTCACCCCATTCACGCCCGGACAAGTGCATGGAATAGTTTTCTACACCCGGACAGTACCCCATTTCCTGAAGCATTTCAATATCAAAACGAGTTCTCTGCTCCAATCTTTGAGCTTCGAGCAATTTTCCCATTGAGTTTAATTCTAAAAGCCTATCATTTAATTCCTGTCTGATTTTTGAAAGTGCAACATCCATTTTGTCCTGCCCCACTACAAAGTGCTTTGCAGGGAAAATCATGTATCTTTTAAGGCTTTCCTTCTTTTTACCTGTAACCTTATCTATTAAGCTAATGGCATCGATTTCATCACCAAACAGTTCAATTCTAATAGGAGGAGTTCCATGAACTGGATTAATTTCTATAACATCTCCCCTAACTCTGAATTGACCCCTGTCAAATTCAATGTCATTTCGCTCATACTGCATAAAAATAAGTTTAGCTATTATTTCAGACCTGTCATAAACATCACCGACAGCTATTCCAAAAGCAAATTCACCATAATCTTCAGGAGAACCAATACCATAGATACAACTTACACTACTTACTACAATAACATCATCCCTTGAAAGAAGGGATTGAGTTGCAGAGTGCCTCATTATATCAATATCTTCATTTATTGAAGCTTCCTTATCAATAAATGTATCTGTTCTTGGCACATATGCTTCAGGCTGATAATAATCATAATAACTAACAAAGTACTCCACTGCATTATCCGGAAAGAATTCCTTAAATTCTTCATATAGCTGTGCTGCTAAAGTTTTATTATGTGAAATAACAAGGGTGGGTTTTTGAACCTTTTCAATAACATTTGCCATTGTAAATGTCTTACCTGAACCGGTCACTCCCAAAAGAGTCTGTTCTTTTATTCCCTCATTAATCCCATCGGCTAAAGAATTAATTGCCTTTGGTTGATCGCCCAGTGGTTTATAGGGAGAATTTAATTTGAATTCCTTCATGATATCTAATTTGCAATGGAAATATTAAAGCTAATATGGACATATCTTGGAGCACAGCAAGGAATTACCTTTTCATCCCTTATTGTTAAATCCCCATAACCGCTCAATTCCTTTTTTAAATCTTTTTTGATGTCTGAAACAACATCATCATTATAAATTCTTAAAGATCCTAAAAATACTGTTTTAGCAGCCATATTCATTACTGATACACTTTCAACAATATCTTTTTCAGCATATTTTGCTAAAATATTATTTGATTTATCCACCAGCTCTTCTTTAATTTTAACTTTATCAATTGGCATTTTATTCCCTCAAGGCATCAGCAATACTTTTTGCAATGGAAACACGTGATGTGTCTGAAGACAAACTGTTTGTACCAATTATCTTATTAGCTCCTGCCTCATAGATTCTTGTAGCACCATTATTTGTTAAAATCGGATGCACACAGCATACATCTACTGAAGATGCCCCATACTGTTTTAGGATATTTATTGCATTTACAATTGTTCCTCCAGTGGCAATTATATCATCCACAATAATTGCATGCATTCCTTTTACAGAATCAATATTAACAGTATTGTCACTTTCACTGTCGCATCTGACATCCACAATTCTGGTTTCTACCTTATCCGGACCTAAACGTACTTTAGTTAAATAAGTACAGTCGCATCCAATTATTTCAGAAATTTCCTGTGCAAAGCCATATGCTCCTTTATCAGGGGCAATAATTAACGGTTTTTCATCAGATTTCTTAAAATATTTCTTATTTAAGTATTCGGCTATAGCAGGCATTGCTGAAACATTTTTTGCAGGAATATCAAAGAAATTCAAAACACATGCCTCATGAATATTGAATGTAATGAATTCATCTGCACCTGCTGCCTGAATTAAATTACAAATTGTCTTTGCTGAAATTGATTCACCAGGGTTAAAACGTTTTTCCTGCCTTGCATATCCCATATATGGAACGACAGCCCTTACTTTTTTAGCTCCCAAATCCTTAAGGGTGGAAATTATAAAGAGCAATTCCATCAAATTTTCATCTTGAGGATATCCTGTTGACTGGATGACAGTCACTTCATCTTCAATATCGCCGTTTATTCTCAAATATCTTTCTCCATCCGGAAACTTTTTAGTTTCAACATAACTTACTTCCTCACCAAGTTCACGAGCAACATGAGCTGCCAAATCCTGAGAAGCTGAACCACCAATAATCACAATATCACCAAATATTTTATTAATAATTATTATGTTTTTGATAATTAAAAAAGTTAAGTATTAATATTTAAAGAGATTATAAAATTTAAACATGAAAAAAATAGCTTTAATTATATTGGTGATTGTGGCTATAATATTTGCGTTATTGGCAACAACAATTTTCAGCCCAATTCTTATAGTTGCTGAAGATACAGGAGAAGATGCCAGTATCGATATGGCTGCCAAATTTTCCATTATAGGATATGACTGGGTTTATCCCGGAAGTTCAGTCAATGCTCAAGGTCAAACATTGCATAATGTTCATATAGACAACCCAAAAGATCCATATGGAGCTGCACGTGACATCATGACTTACAGCTACAATTATACACCACATATAATTGCCAGCGTAAACAATGACGCAGCACAGGCAATATTCGGCAATTCCATTGTAGATGATATCCGTGCAAACGATGCATACAACGGTTATGCTGGAAATGAAAATGTTCCCGGAACAATGGATAGGGGAGATGCAGTGGATACTGCAATGAGCAAAAACGGAATGAACATATTCCAAGTACCAATACAAATTTTAATGGGAAATATTAGATTTATTTTTGTATAATTTCCCCTTTTTTTAATTTTTAATGCAGCATAATATAAAAAGACAAACCTACACCAACTGCAGAAATAATAAATTGTATTATTCCATGTTTTTTAAGCTCTTTAACAGGTGCCTGAAGCAAATAGAACGGCATGAAAAAGCCAAAAAAGGCAAAAACACTCAATGAGGTATTTTTAGCCAATAGACCAAAAATCACTCCACCCCATGATAAAAAAATAGTGACAAGATAAGAAATAAAAACAGCCTTCTTATTAATTTGCGGTTGCTGACCTGTGTAAACATAAACCTGTTTAGGCTTAAGCCCCTCAACTAAAGAGTTACCGCATTTAGCACAGAAATCATATTCATCTTTATTTTCAAATTGGCATTTATTACATATTCTAGTCATTAGATAAAGTTAATATTTTAAGGTATATAAAACTATTTTTCTAAAATCATTGCAACTTCCCTAAAAGTTTCACCCAGATAGTTAACGTTATCCAGTTCAGTATAATACCGGAAACCTAACTTTTCCAAAACTCTTTTTGACTGTGTGTTCTCAATCCTATATGTTGCATAAATCTGGTTGATATCCAAATCATCAAAAGCATGATTTATTATAGCTTTTGAAGCTTCAACAACTAAACCTTTACCCCAATACTCTTCCGCTATCCAGTATCCGAGCTCTCCTGATCCATCACCCCAATAATGATTTCCATCAGGATGAATCAAAAGGCCAACACAACCAATTGGAATTTCATTGAATGTTATGGCATAAGTTTCCTTTTTATTGAAAACTGTATTTATAATGGTTAAACTATGTTCGATACTTTCATGTGGTGGCCAACCTGCTATTGGACCTATTTTAGGATTTTTTGCAAAGTGATATAAACTTTCGGCATCGCCTTCTTCCCAAGGCCTTAAAATTAGATTTTCAGTTTTAAAAATCATATAAAAAAAAGATAAATAAGAGATAAACTCTTATTTTTTCATAGCTTTTTCAACAGCAACAGCTACAGCAACACTTGCTCCAACCATTGGGTTATTACCCATACCAATCAGTCCCATCATTTCCACGTGAGCAGGTACAGATGAAGAACCGGCAAATTGAGCGTCTGAGTGCATTCTTCCCATGGTATCAGTCATACCATAAGAGGCAGGACCTGCTGCCATGTTATCAGGATGTAATGTTCTGCCTGTTCCACCACCAGATGCAACGGAGAAATATTTTTTACCTTGTTCAATGCATTCTTTCTTGTATGTTCCTGCTACAGGATGTTGGAAACGTGTCGGATTTGTTGAGTTACCAGTGATTGACACGTCAACGCCTTCCAGATGCATAATAGCTACACCTTCCCTTACATCATCAGCACCATAGCATCTTACTTTTGACCGTTCACCATCGGAGTATGCTTTTTCTCGAACTACCTTAACTTCACCAGTAAAGTAATCAAATTCAGTTTGAACATAAGTAAATCCATTGATTCTTGAAATGATTAATGCAGCATCCTTTCCAAGACCATTTAAAATAACTCTTAATGGTTTTTCACGTACTTCATTTGCAGAGTTTGCAATTCCAATAGCTCCTTCCGCAGCTGCAAAACTTTCGTGACCTGCAAGGAATGCGAAACATTCACTTTCATCACTCAAAAGCATTGAAGCCAAATTACCATGACCAAGACCCACTTTTCTATCATCTGCAACACTTCCAGGAATACAGAATGCCTGAAGACCTTCACCAATAGCTTTTGCTGCATCAGATGCCTTTACACAACCTTGCTTTACGGCAATTGCCGCTCCAAGAGTATATGCCCAGCAGGCATTTTCAAAACAGATCGGCTGAACTCCTTTGACGATTTCATAAGGATCAAATCCTTTATCAAGACAAATTTGTTTTGCTTCTTCAAGGTCTTTAATACCATACTTTTCCAAAACAGGAATGATTTGGTCGATTCTTCTTTCATAACTTTCAAATAAACTCATTGCAATCACTCCTTCCTCGGATCAATTTTTTTAGCAGCATCATCGAATCTTCCGTATTGACCTGTTGCCTTTTCAATAGCTTCCAATGGGTCAACACCATCTTTGATTGCATCCAACATGACGCCCAGGTTAATATATTTATAACCGATTATTTCATCATCTTCATCAAGGCCAATTTCAGTAATGTAACCTTCAGTCAGTTCCAGATATCTTGGTCCTTTTTCCTTTGTGGAAAATATTGTTCCCACCTGGCTTCTGTGACCTTTTCCCAAATCTTCAAGTCCAGCACCAATTTGAAGTCCCCCTTCTGAAAATGCAGACTGAGTTCTTCCATAAACAATCTGTAAGAATAATTCGCGCATGGCAGTATTTATTGCATCACAAACAAGGTCAGTATTTAATGCTTCCAAAATAGTTTTTCCAACCAATATTTCACCAGCCATTGCTGCAGAATGTGTCATTCCAGAACATCCTAAAGTTTCAACAAGAGCTTCTTCAATTATTCCATCTTTAACATTTAAAGTTAATTTACAGCATCCTTGTTGTGGTGCGCACCAGCCAATACCATGAGTAAAGCCTGAAATATCTGATACTTCTTTTGCTTTTACCCATTTACCTTCTTCAGGAATTGGAGCCGGTCCATGATTTGCACCTTTGCGAACAGGACACATATTCTCAATTTCAGTTGAATAAATCATCTTTTTCAATCCTCAAAAATTTTTAAAATTTTAGATGTTAATATATTTGAATAATATATAATTTAATATTTTATGATGACCTTAAAAATAACCGCAATTAATATACCAAAAAAATCAAACTAAATTATGAAAGTATATATTGAATCTGTGAAATTTATAAACTTGAACATATGCTTTCAATATATGAAAAATACGAGGCTTTTTGTGATGAGAATTAATGAAACTATTAAAAACATTAGGGCTTCCTGCGATAATTATGTAGACAAAGATTTGGTAGCCACCATCATCCATGACAATTACTACATGGGGACAAACAACATTTTAGAATTCAATGAATACGGCATCGAAAAAGACGATTCATACGAAAAAAGAATCTTAAAAATTCTAAAGCATGAAAACATATTTCTGGCAGCTGGAATGTATACCTTCATCCCAGTCATTAACGAATGCGACATCTACTCAGTCAATGACTACAACATTAAACTTTCAGATGAAGAATTTGAAAAATATGCCAATGAAAAAGAAAGAATTTTCGGCATTATGATAAAAAAGGATTCAAATGATTTTATAATCGGCAGTACAGACCTTTGCGGGTGCAGCATTGACGCATCATTTAAAGAAATAGAAAAAAGCGATTTGGAATTTTACAAAAAAATAGAAGAGATAATAGATTCTTTAATTATCTATTAAATTTCTTTTTATTCTCTCCCACATTGCCTGTTCCTCACCACAACCTGTCATAATCACATAGTCATAGTCAGAATTGCGGGCAAGTTCAACTAATTTTTTAATTCTAACATCCATTTCACTATAACTTAACGGATAAAACTCGGCATCAGGATATTCTTCTTTAATTAATTCATAATATTCATGAGCCTTGTCAATAGATTCTCTTCCAGGAACAACAATAATATGGGCAGGATTCATGCTTTTTATGACTTCAAAATGGTCATCAAAGATTTCTTCCTCATCCACATCAGGAGTTGTGTAAATAAACTCAAGAGGTCCATCAACATACTGATTCATAAACATAGCATTGATTTTGGCAGCATCCCCATTATCTCCCTGACCAAGACCTACGAATTTGCCTCCTATGTCGACAACTTCAAATCTTCCAGGCGGAATGAATGACATGTCCAAATTGTTAAATACACTTTTTGAAGTAGATTCAATGTTTTCAACCTTAGGAGTGAATGTTGCATAAGTTGTAATTGAAGCCAATGTATTATAGATGTTATGAAAACCGAATGCCGGCACGGTTATGTCAAAGTTAAATTTAACATTTTTTGAAACAGTGTAATTGAATAAATCTCCATCTATAGTTAATTTCCATGAATCAGGATTGAATTCAACATCTGTGACTTTTACATTTAATTCAGGACGTTTAAAACCGCAGCTACAAGTATAAACTCCCCTGTGATTTAATATATATTTAGAATAGTTTAATTTTTCACCGCATCTAGGACATTCAACCGCATTACCATTGATATCTTCCACATCATCAGTTTCAATACCATAATAATTAACCTTTACATCATTTTCCTTATCAATTCCAAGCAGTGCAGTCCTTGGATCATCAGCATTAGTTACGATTACTCCCCTTTTCATCCCTTGTGACAATAATCTTTTAGCCTTGTAATAATCTTCAAAAGGATTTTTAACGCCAGCAACCTGCGCATGTTCTGGAGAGATAGTGGTATAAACTACACCTATCGGGTCAACAACCCTTTGAACTGTATCTGGAATTCCATATTTGATATTACGAATACCATATTCAAAAACACCCAAATCTCCTTTTTGTTGAATGAATGCAGAAGCAATTGCATTTATTGTATTACTTTCAAAACTACTTCTTATTTGAACATCAGATGATAGTAATTTAATTAAAAGAGTTGTTGTAGTTGTTTTACCATTAGTTCCTGTAAGGATTATTGAACCAATGCCCATATCCTTGGATAATTCTGAAACGGCATCAACACCAGCAATTCTTGTAAATAATATTCCTGCAAAACTTTTTCCACTTCCAGACCCTAATTTAGAAAATGGTCCTCCGACTTTAGCAATAAATTTTGCAACACTAATTTTAAAACTACTCATAATCTAACCTTTGAATAAAAAAATATATAAAAATTTGTATAAAAAAAATAGAAAAGATTAATCCAACCTAGTTAGTAGTTGGATTATTGATATTTGTTTGTGGAACTTTTTCAACGACTTTAGAACCGATATTTTTCATTTTTTCAATTAGGGAATCCTTTTTAGAACCGCTAATTAAAATGTTTTCCAAAACATCACTTAAAGTTTCAGTTGGAATGATTTCAATCATGTCTTCGTATTTTTTCTCAATCATAACATCTTTTAAGTTAGATTTAGGAATCAATACTTTTTTCATTCCAGCTTCTGCAGCCGCTTCAATTTTAGCAGTAGCACCACCAATAGGCATTACATCTCCACGTACATTAAGTGAACCTGTCAATGCTACAGTCTGGTCAATTGGAATTTCTTCAACTGCGGAAATAACTGCTGTTGCAATACTTACACTTGCAGAGTCACCTTCAACTCCATCATAAGTCTGGATAAATTGTACATGAATATCATAATCTGAAATATCCTTGTTAGTGTATTTTTTAATTAATGCACTTACATTCTGTACAGATTCCTGTGCAATTTCACCCAATTTACCAGTAGCTATGATTTGACCACCGTTTTTAGATTGTGTTGGTGCAGCTTCAGCAGCGATTGGAGAAACTATTCCACTTCTATCACCAATTACAGCAAGTCCGTTAACAAGACCCACTCTTCCACCTTCAGCGGAAACCATACTGTAATCTTTTCTCTGAAGGATGGATCTGTCTGCTATTTGCTGTTCTAAAGTTCTAGCAAATTTCTTAGCTTCATAAACATGTTCAGAAGTTACAAGTTTAGCACCTTTTTCGATAGCTACATCACCAGCGGACCTTACTAATCCACCAAGATCCCTTAATCTTAATGTCAATGCATTTTGCTTACCTGACCTTCTTTTTGCTTCCAGAATTATTTCATCCAACGCATCTGGAGCAAAGTGAGGAATCCTTCCATCATTTTTAACTTCTTGAGCAACGAACTGCACTAACTTTTCTCTGTTTTCAGTAGTATCTTCCATATAATCTTTCATGAATACTTCGTAACCGTATCCTCTGATTCTTGACCTCATTGCTATGTGCATTCCTTCAAGAACCTGCAGGTTACCTGATGCCACAAGAACAAAATCACATGGTGCAGATTGGGACCTTACCATTGCCCCACTTGAGTTTTCACTTTGACCTGTGATTGAATATTGCTTTTCTTGCATTGCAGATAAAAGCTCCTGTTGGGTTTTCATTGACATTGTACCAATTTCATCAATGTATAAAACTCCTTTGTTAGCTTTATGAATCATTCCAGCTTCTACACGTTCATGTGCTGGAGTTCCAAGACCTCCTGATTGGTATGGGTCGTGGCGGACATCACCTAATAATGCTCCTGCATGAGCTCCTGTTGCATCCATAAATGGTGCAAATCTTGACTCTTCATTATTTACCAATAATTTAGGAGACATATTATTTGTTTTAGGTTTAATTTGTATTGATATAAGTAAAATTAATGCAGCTGCTATGATGGATTCCAATAATCTGCCATACATAAATCCAATAACCAATACTCCACCAATAGCAAACATAGTGATAATAGTTTTCCTTTCTTCATGTCCTTTAGCTGAACTTTTAGTTGCCTTTACAATTTTTTTACCTTCACCGGCAGGAACAGTTCTTATTAAAGGATGATTGTTATCTTCCATATTAGGATAAACCAAAATATCCTGTAAAGTTTCATGAGGTAAAATTTGTGCCATTCCTTTAGCAAGCATTGATTTACCAACACCAGGGTCCCCTATTAACAAAACATTTCTCCTTTGTTTTGCCGCTTTTTTAATTGTCTCAATGGACTCCTCATGGCCAATAACTTGATCAATTAATAAAGGTGGAACATCAATATCCTGTGAGCTTTTTATATTATTATAATCCAACATCGGTTGAGTATCTTCACTAGAAGTTGATTCTTTTACTTCACCATCAACTATCACATCTTCAGAAGAATCTTCGATTAATTCTTGTTCTTCAAATTTCATAAAATAACCTCACTTCTATTAATAAATTCATCATTAAAAAATTAAGTTTGATATACTATTTAAATATTGTTTATTAAATATATAAAAAGGTTTCTATTTTAGTAAATAAAGGTTAGAAAAAGATTTGTATTTTTGAATACATCTTCTCTCTAGACATACATATTTTTATGCATCATCCATAAAGTAGTTATGCAATGTTTTCAACATTTTAAAAAATGTTCATATATTATTAAACGAACAAATTTCATATTATTTCCAATTAAGTCTAACAATGCTGTAACTAATTCAATTGTTAATGTTGATGGATGGTTTATAATCTTGACATTAATTATAAATTTACAGAATACCATAATTTATTAATAAGATATTATCTAGGAAAAAAGAAAATAATATTAATATTATTTCAATGGTGAAAAATTGGTGCTGATTAATAAAAGTGAAACTCCCTACGATAATTTGGAAACCCTAGTCATAAACGAAGCCATCGGAGAGACTTTGTCAATGATTGAAATATTTAAAAAATAGGAGTTGAAAAACTCCTAAAAAGTTATTTTTTAACTTTGGATGCTTTTTTAACTGTATCTTTAAGATAAGTTGCCTGATATTTAACTTTTTTACCTGCCTTAAGTTTTTTCAAGACTCCTTTTTTAATGGTAACTTTTGCAACACCTTATTTGTTGGTTTTTGAGGTGAAATTTTTACCATTGAACTTGAAAACAACCTTTTTATTTTTAAGCACATTTTTGCCTTGTTTTAAAGTTGCCTTCAAAACCAGTTTTTTAGCGGATTTTTTAACCTCGACGGTGTTTAATGATAGAACATGCTTTACAACAATCTTATTTGAGACTTTAACCCCATCATAATTTGCTGCAATGGTATATTTTCCAGGCTTATTAATTATTTTAAGATATGCTATACTTTTAGCATTTGTTTTTGCTTTATAATTTTTATTGCCTATTTTGAATGTAACAACTTTGCCTTTTCCCACCAGTTTTCCGTACTTATCATATACTTTAACAGAATATTTGGTTCCGTCATTGTAGTGCATTTTAATGTTTTTTCCACCAGTTAACTTAGTGGCAGGATTAACAGAGATAACTGATGAAAACACGCATTCATCTGATGAATACACATCAAGACACAGATATTCACCCAACGGCAGTTTATTTAATGAAATGTTTCCCCGACCATTTATTAATTGAATTTTACCATATAATTTACCATTCAACTTAACTGAAAGTAACCTATTATCAGATTTAACTGATTTAAATGTTAAATATTCATTTTCACCATACTTCATACTATCTGGATAATAATACCTTAAGTAAATCTCCACAGGCACATTTACATCATCAACATTATAATCACTACCATTGTATTTGACACTCAAGTAATACTTCCCTAAAATCAAATCATTCACTGAAATACTTGCAAATCCATTTTTAAAATTAACTTTTTTAATTAGAGTACCATTCGTATCATTATTCTCAGAAACATATGCTACCAGCTGACCTTTTGCATCAGCAGGCAATTTTAAAAAGAAAATACTATCCATACCCACATACCACTCATAATCTCCATGCTCTATACCATAACCAGTATCCAATAAAATTTTACCATAGACATTAATTGAACCGGTGAATGTTTTTAAAGGATACTTAGCATCAGCATAAGTTACAACAACTGTATGATTCCCAATAGGCAATTTACACGAATCCACATTAACTAAAAATTCTGAACTTACCTCATCATACGTAACCTTATATGTTTTACCGTCTATTTTTACCACAGGAACTGATTTAATATCTTCAGGCATGAGGATTGAGATATCTTGATGATACCAATGATAATCATATATACAGTCATCATCTACAAACACATACATATTATATGTTGAATTGCATTTTACTTTTTTACTTACAGAATTATATTTTGGATCTCCATCGAATTTTACTTCGATTTCATACTCCTTAAACGGCAAATCGGATAAATCATGATAACAATATTCATATGAATACATTTCAAATTCATAGTCGTCACGATAATCATCAATATTATTGCGGCGGTATTTATCAGTTGAAAACTTTTCACGTAACTTGCCATCTACGAATACTGATATAAATCCTTTGGTATCATCAGGAAAAGCAACCCTAATCCAATTATTCCAAGAAATACCCTCCCGAATAACTTCATCAGGAATATATATTGAAACAGCCCTTACTTCAAAATTATAAGTTTTATTTACATCTTTATAGAAGCTATCTCCCCTAAATCGGAAATCAATACTATGATTACCTTCATCTAAATTAGAATATACGAAATCAAATGGATAATAATTTTTTTGAACTTTATTAATAGTAGTAACATACTTATTATCAACATGAACCTCAATCACACCATTTGCATCTTTGGGTGCATACATCCATAACTCTTCACTACCAAAATATTTATAAACCACATCAGGAACCTGAAAATTCAAATCTATTGTATTATTCTTTTCGAGAACAGAATCCCCCTCGACATTTTCTTTTACAATCTCAAGTGAATCTGAAGCAACCTTTAACTCATTTTCATGCCCGCTACCCTGCTGAACACTAATTTCTTCAGCAGAAATCTCATCAGCACCATTAAACTCAACAATGTCTACATCATCACATCCACCAACATCATTAACATTCACTGCAATGAGATTAACATCATCACCAACCATATTATCAGATGCAACCTCATCGGATGCACAAACACAGCCCATTGATAAGATAGTTAACAATATCAATAACATTAACATTATTTTCCATGATTTCATATTCTCACCATTTATCAAATGTTCCCCCAAATAAATTAAAATATGAATAAAATTAATTGTTTATATAATTTTATTAAAAATATCATTAAAAATCTTGAAAATTGAACTACTTCTAAACATTTTATTTATAATTCCATGCCAGAATAAGTTAAATTTAGAAATTAACTGATTAAATTATACTTTGATTATATTAATATTTAAAATTTTAGAAATTCTATAATATTATATTCCAAAATATTTGTATTTTTGAGTTATTGTACTCCCCAGGTACAGTGGTTCAAAAATTTTTGTGTTTTAGTTAGAAAAATAACAATCACTGGACAATTATGAACAAAAAAATAATAGACACATAGACAATATTAATTATTCATATCGATTGTAATTAACTTCAAAAATTCATTATTTAAAATTAAAAATTCAATTATAATTAATCTGTTTTAAAAAATAAACTGAAATAACTAATTTAAAGGTAATTAATATATAGTAGTAATTTAAAAGTAAATATTACAAGTATAATTACAATAATTATTTCTTGTTAATCGAATTTGAGAGATGTATAAACAAAGTTTAATTTCACAAATTATATTCTTTATAATCAGACGTATTAAACCCCCTGATAAATTATATATTAACCTGTGAAATCAAAACTTAAAACTTGCATCTCACAAATTAGATTAAAAATTAAATGACTCTTTCTCGCTTCAAGTTTAAATTATTTATAATATTAATTCAATAATCATATACATGACAAAATGTATCATGGTTCAAGGAACATCTTCAAATGCCGGAAAAAGTATGCTTGTAGCAGCATTATGCAGAATATACAAAAATAGAGGATACAACGTAGCTCCTTTTAAATCACAAAACATGTCCTTAAATTCATACACTACAAAAGAAAATGGAGAAATTGGAATAGCTCAAATGCTGCAGGCCGAGGCTGCGATGGTTGAACCTAGTGTGCATATGAATCCTATACTACTTAAGCCAAAAGGAGATTTCACTTCCAATGTCATTATCCAGGGCAAATCAATTGGAAACATGAATTTTTATGATTACCAGCACAAATACCATGATACAGCATTCAATGCAATTAAAGAAAGTTTTGAGATATTATCTGATAAATATGATATAATAATCATTGAAGGTGCCGGTTCTCCTGCAGAAATCAACATGAGAGACCAGGACATTGCAAATATGGAAATTGCACATCTGGCAGATGCCAATGTAATATTAATTGCAGACATTGAAATGGGAGGAGTTTTTGCAGCAATTGCAGGAACTTACGTATTGCTCGATGATTATGACAGGTCACGCCTAAAAGCAACAGTGATTAACAAATTTAGAGGCAATTTAGACATTTTAAAACCCGGCCTTGATAGAATAGAAGAAATTACAGGCGAACCAGTATTAGGAGTTCTTCCATATGATGAAACTTTGAAACTGCCTGAAGAAGACTCAGCATCATTAACAACCCATGTTTTTGCAGAGGATAAGGACATTTCCATCGGAGTTATCCGTTTGCCTAAAATAGCTAATTTCACAGATATAGATCCGTTTGAATACGAGGAAGATGTTGCACTTAAAATGATTGGCATTAATGACGATATTGGTGATGTCGATGCAATAATTATTCCAGGAACACGTAACTCAACAGAGGACATGTATGCACTTCAGGAAAGTGGATTGGCCGAAAAAATAATTGAAAAATCCAAAGAAATTCCAGTCGTTGGAATTTGCGGAGGCCTGCAAATTTTAGGCAATGTAATCCATGATGATGATAAACGTGAATCAAAACATGGTACTCTTAACGGTTTGGGATTGCTTGATATTGAATCCAAATTTTCCAGAGCGGATAAAATCGTAACACAATCAGAAGCAACAATACCCAAAGAAATTAAAGGAATTGCCGGTGCAATATTTAAAAATATTGCTGGTGAAAGCGTTACAGGTTATGAAATTCATGAAGGAACAACCGAGTTAAAATCCGCTAGCGCTCTTTTGAATATTAAAAAAGGTCAAGGAAACAATGATGAAGGAATAATTGATGGTGCCAGTAATGGAAATGCTTTTGCAACATATTTCCATGGAATATTCCACAATTACAACTTCCGAAGAGAATTTTTGAATTATATTCGTGTTAAAAAAGGTCTTGAAGCAAAATATGGTGAAGACCCTTATGAAACTCAAAAGGATTATTCACTAAACAGACTGGCTGAAATAGTTGAAGAACATTTGGACATGGACATCATTGATGAATTGCTGTTTTCATGAAACCATTTCTTCAATAGTCCTTAAATTGTCACACTGAATCATTACCAAATTATCATCTTTTAAATAATTAAAGTAATATCTAGGATGGGAATTTTTAACCCAACCTGCAGAGGTTGTAGCTTCACCACTCTTAAAAATACCTTCAACACCATTAATTGACTTATTTTCATAAGTTCCATCATTCAAATCATTTAAATCAATTTTACCATCCAATTTCAATACGGCAATATCCAACAGCAATATCTCATTTTGTTTAAACGATTTTTGAGATTTATTCACAACATGTGCCACTACATTATTCGCAAGATTAATTTCTTGTGAGTCATTATCTTCAAAATATCCTGCGGCAAACGTGAAATTTAATCCGCCAATTTCCACAGTTTTGGGTGCTGGAGTTTGAAATTTTGGTCCGGCAATATTTTCAGGAGCGTCTCCACAAGCCATGAATAAAATAATTAATGACAATAAGAAAAAAGTAATTGAAAAAACTGTTTTTTTATCCATTTTTATCCCCAAAAAATAACAATATTTAAATCTTATTTTTAGTATGTTTTGCCCAAACTTTCTCATTATCATTAGCAGACACCTTATTATCCGCCATTACCCCAACAAGGTCATGAGCCACATAAGGTTCTTCCAAATAGCTAATATCATCACCAGATAATTTTAAATCAACAGAATTGACTGCACCTTCAACATGATGAAACTTTGTTGAGCCAACAACTGGAGATGTGACTTTAGTAAGCAGCCATGCAAGAGATACTTCAGTCATTGACACATCCAATTCACCAGCAAGTTCATTAACTCTTTTAATAATTTCAAAATCTTGTTTTTCAGTGGATTTATATTTTAAATCCGCATAAAAATCTTCTTTCAATCTTTTAGATTCCTGACCCGGCATTCTAGACAATCTTCCGGAAGCAAGTGCACTGTATGGTGTTGTTGCAATGTTATCTGTTTGGCACAATGGAATCATTTCACGTTCTTCTTCTCTAAAAATCAAATTGTAATGACCCTGAACTGAAACGAACTTGGAAAAACCTTCACTTTCGGCAAGCGAATTTGCTTTTGCAAGTTGCCATGCAAAACAGTTGGAAATGCCAATATATTTTACTTTGCCTTCTTCAATTACCTCGCTTAATCCTTCTAAAATATCATATAATGGAGTGTTATAGTCCCACATATGGTAAATATACAAATCAATATATTCAAGACCTAAATTTTCAAGGCTTTTGTTGACAAAGTTGTGGATATGTTCCTGACCTGACACATTGTTTTTAATTTCCTCTTCGGAACGTGGCAAAAATTTAGTTGCAACAACCACATCTTCCCTTGAGGCATATTCCCTAATGGCCTTTCCAACATATTGCTCGGAAGTTCCATTTTGATATCCAATAGCAGTATCATAGAAATTAATACCATTATCCAATCCATTTTTAATTATTTCAAGTGATTCAGCTTCAGGCAATGTCCAAGTGTGCATTCCATTTTTGGGATCTCCAAATCCCATACAACCCATACATACACGACTTACATTCAAATTTGAGTTTCCAAGTTTTGTGTATTTCATATTTAACGCTCCTTAACTTATTAACGAGTTCAAATCAAAGTCATAAATTACTATTTCGCCAAATAATCTGCAAAGTCCACAATGTAAAAATATAGTGACATTTGATAATACTAATTTAAACTGCATCATTTAAAAATGTTAACAAAGAATTTCATACACTGAAAAAATTAGGCAAAAATTTTGTTTATATGACCATAGAGTTACAAAAAAACTGTTAAAAAATAGTAATACATATTTAAAAAAAAAAAGGAAGTTGCGCAAAGGTTTACGCAACCAAATCTTCAAGTTCAATACGATCCAAATCCGCCTCTTTTTTGCCATTGAACACATCAACATCCATAGATTTGTTTTTAAATGAAACAATTATTGTACAAATTGCATCACCGGCAATGTTTACTGCAGTTCTAAACATGTCCAGAATATGATCTATTCCAAACAGCATTCCAATAGCCTCCACAGGCAATCCAACAGAATTAAATACCATTGTTAAAGTAACAAGTCCTACGGATGGAACTCCTGCTGTTCCAACAGATGCTAAAACCGCCGTAAATATAACTGTAATGAGTGCTGAGGTACCTAAGTCGATTCCATACGCCTGAGCGGCAAACATTACTGCAACACCCTGCATGATTGCGGTTCCATCCATATTGACTGTGGCACCCAATGGAATTGTAAATGATGACACTTCACGTGAAACTCCCATTTCCTCCAGTTTGTCAATATTTAAAGGAATTGTTGCATTTGAGGATGATGCTGAGAAAGCAAACAGCATTACGCTGAAAAATTTTTTGAAAAATCTAATCGGATTCAATCTGGTAAATACAACCATCAATGAAGGATAAACAAGCAAGGCCTGTACGGCCAGTCCTATTAAAACACATAAGACATATTTTCCCAATGGAAGCAACCCTTCAAATCCAAGACCCGCAAATGTTTTTGCCATTAAACAGAATACTCCAATAGGTGCAAATTTCATTACCAAAGAAGTCATTTCCATCATTATTTTATTTGACTGGTCAAAAATATCACTTATCAATTGGACTTCTTCTTTTAATTGTGCTAAAATTATACCAATAATAACAGCAAATATGATTACCGGCAACATATCACCATTTGCAAGAGCTGTAAATGGATTTTCAGGAATCACATTTAAAATAGTATCCGACATTGTTTGGTTAATTGTTACGCTAGCAGACTGTCCAGTTGCAACTAAATTTAAACCCATCCCCGGTTTAATGAACATACCAATAATGAGTGCAATTGTAATTGCCAATGCGGTTGTAACAAGATAAATAAGTATTGTTCGCCCACCGATTGTACCAATTTTTTTAATGTCAGAAATTGATGAAACACCAACAACAATCGAGAAGAAAACTAACGGTACAACCAGCATTTTCATTAGTCTGATAAATCCAGTACCGCCTAAGTAAAAGATATTATCAATAAATACAGTATTTTTAATAAAAGGGTCGTTAACATAGAAATTTAAAAATAAACCTACGATAAAACCTAAAATCATTCCGATTAATATCCAATTCCCCAGGCTAATCTTTTTAAAATACTTAAACATTATATCGCCTTCAATATAATTTTTGATAATAGAAATTATTAATTATTGTGTTTTTGAAATGCATTTTTCATTCCATTTCTATTTAATTTTTTGAAATTACATACATTCGCAATGCGTTTGTTTAGATTTGATATTTTTGCAGTGGATTTTTACTTCTTGAGATTGAAAATTTACATTCATTTTCCATCTTAAATCAATGACATGTTCAAAATTTTATCTTACTCACCCAGATTTGTACAAACAAATATATATTTTAAAATAATATACATTTAAATAATAGATGAGATTAA
Source organism: Methanobrevibacter sp. (assembly GCF_036307625.1). Taxonomy (GTDB): domain Archaea; phylum Methanobacteriota; class Methanobacteria; order Methanobacteriales; family Methanobacteriaceae; genus Methanocatella. The sequence continues at coordinate 8,134 of NZ_JAXJXF010000127.1, read as the reverse complement.
ATGGCAAATGAAAATAAATGGGGAAGCAATATTGCATTTATTCTTGCAATGATAGGTTCTGCTGTCGGATTGGGAAACATTTGGAGATATCCATACGTACTTTATTCAAATGGTGTGGAGCTTTTTATATTCCATATTTGGTTGCAATCCTAGTTTTAGCAATCCCATTTATAATTTTAGAATACGGAGTTGGCTATAATTACCAATCTTCATTTACAAAAGCAATTGTCAAGCTGAAACCTAAATTCGAAGTTTACGGCTGGATGTTGCCTGTTGTAGTATTCATAATGACAGTATACTATTCCACAATCATTGGTTGGGATGGAACATATATGTTTTTAAGCTTTTTTAAAGGATGGGGACCTGATCCAAATACATTTTTAAATGTCAATCTTCTGCAATCTACTGATTCATTGAGTGGTATTTTTAACTTCATACCATTTATTGCCGTTTCATGCTTGTCGGATGGTTTATTATTTGGTTAATATCCCACAAAAATCTGGATGAAGGTTTGGGTAAAATCTCTAAAATATTTGTACCCCTATTATTTGTTGTCATGATTATCATTGTTATATTCTCTTTGAGCTTACCTGGAGCTTCTATTGGTCTTGCAGAGCTGTTCAATCCTGATTGGTCACTTTTATGGCATTTTGAGATATGGGCAGCAGCATTTGGACAAATTTTCTTTTCATTAAGTTTGGGAATGGGTGCAGGATTTACCTATGCAAGCTATACTGAAGACGACGTTGACTTGATTTCATCAGGATTATATGTCATCATAGCGAATTCCGCTTTCGAAAACTTCACTGCATTAGGAGTGTTCTCAATATTGAGTTACATGTCTCTCCAATCGGGAACACCAGTTTCTGAAATTGTTTCACAGGGCACAACCCTGATTTTTGCAGCATATCCTCAAGTATTCAATATTTTAGGAACTGCAGGTTTAATTTTAGGCCCATTATTTTTCTTCACTGTTTATATCGCAGGAATTACCAGCATGCTGTCCTCATTTGAAGTACTTTCAATTTCTATCCAAAACAAAATGTCATTATCAAGACGTAAGGCCACCACCATACTATGTATAATTGGAGGTCTAGCCTCCATGATTTATGCCACTTCAGCCGGAGGATACATACTTGGAATCGCAGACATATTCGTAAACAATATTTGTACCATATTATCAGTATTTGTAGAATGCCTCTTATTTGCTTGGGTATTCAAAGCTGAAAAACTGATTGACTTCATGAACAGTAGAAGTAAAACACTCAAATAGGAAACTGGTGGTTGGTACATATCAAATATATAATTCCAATGATATTAATTGCAATATGGATTGGAGGAATAGGTGGAGTGCTGACTTTTACCACCCCAGACTCCCTAATAGTTTTGACAGTCCTTACGTTAATATTGATAATTTCATCAGTGGCATTCACATTATATCCTGCCAAATCAAAGGACTGGTTTGAAACTGAAGAAAGAATTAAATAAAATATTCACATAAAAGTGAATAATGCAAAAAATGTTTAATATTTATTTAAAATACAAAATATTCTTATACATAAATTGACAAAGTATAAATCATGTATAGTTTTATTATTTGTATTATCGTATTAGTCGCATCATACTTTATTTATGGAAAAATAGTTGAAAAACGGCAGGTGTGGATGAAACCCGTGAAACTCCAGCATATAGACTGCAGGACGGAATTGACTATATACCCCTATCCAAAACCAAGAATTTCTTAATTAATTTTCTAAATATTGCAGGATTGGGACCTATTTTTGGGGCCATACAAGGTGCATTGTTTGGTCCGGCAGCATTTATATGGATTACTCTAGGTGCAATTTTTATTGGATGCATTCATGATTTTTTCGCAGGATTCATGTCTGTTAGAGAGGATGGTCTTACAATGCCAGCCATCGTTTCAAAGTATTTGGGATCTGGCCTTGAAAAATTTGTTTCAGTTCTAATTATAATCACAGGAATTCTTGTTGCAGCCACTTTTGCAAAAGGTGCTGCAGATTTAATTAGTAACTTGACTCAAATACCATTACTTATCTGTATAACAATAATATTCATTTATTTCCTGATTGCTACTGTATTTCCAATTGATAAAATCATTGGAAGAATATATCCTATTTTTGGAGCATTATTATTGATTATGGCAGTGATAATGACTGCAGGTGTCATTTTAAATCCTGCATACACCATTCCAGAATTTACAACACAAGGATTGTATTTAAGTGACAAAAGCATTTTCCCATATCTCTTTATTACAATTGCTTGTGGAGCCATTTCCGGTTTTCATGCATCCCAAGCCCCAATTGTTTCAAGAGGTATAGAAAATGAAAAGGATGCGAGACCAGTATTTTTTGGATCTATGATTGTAGAAGCTTTGGTTGCTCTTTGTTGGGCGGCAATTGCAATGGCATTTTTCCATGGCCAACCTCAACTTGCAGTAATTTATGGTGCATCCCCTTCAGTGGCAGTATATGAAATGGCATCAGTACTGGTAGGACCTGTCGGTTTAGTCCTAACCATTATCGGAGTTGTTATCTGTCCAATCACTTCAGGAGACACTGCACTTAGAAGTTCAAGAATAACAATTGCAGATTCACTTCATCTAAACCATGAAAAATTAGTTTCAAGACTTAAAGTAGCTATACCATTGTTTTTAGTATCCTTCGGATTGACATTTGTTGATTTCAGTTTAATTTGGAGATATTTCGCATGGTCCCAATTAATAGTAGCTACAGTAATGTTATATGCTGCAAGTGCTTATCTACTTAAAAAAGGAAAGCATTACATTATTGCATTTGCACCGGCAATCGTGTGTACAGTAATTGCCTTTGCATATATTCTGCAAGCGCCTGAAGGATTTAGACTGCCTTCAATGATAGCCAACATAATCTCAGTTATTGCAACGGCCATTACAACAGCAATATTTCTTAAAAAATTCAAAAATTAACAGGAAATAAGATTGCAAACTTCTTCAAAAGAAGAAAAAAGATTGGAATACCTCAACTTAAAGAAGTTGAGGATTCCTAAGTTTTTTAATATAATCTTTATTTATTTCATTTTTTACCCAAACTGTCCAATTCATCAATGAAAATACCATAATAATTCTATTTTTAAAAATTGGACATATCGTGAAAAAAAGTTAAATTAAATTACACATTATTTAATCATTACTCAAATATTTTTTACTACATGAGATTTCATAATTTCATTATTATTTTCTGGATTGGTTAGTCAGTAGTGATTTCAACTTTGTTTGAGGTTTATTATCATCCAAATGTTGTCCTACTTGTGGAAGTGATTTATGATGTGTTTTCTTATGAAAACTTTTATACTGCCATTACAACCCCATAATTTTGTAAATATTGTTTAAATTTTACTATTGCTTAGTGTGGTGTTTTATCTATTTAATTTATTATAATATGGGAAGTTATCTACTGATCAACATATTACTGTAAAAAAAGGAGAGATTTGAAAATCAAATAATTATCGGGATTTCCCGATAATTATCTTTTTTAATCTATTAAAAAAAATTTATCCGTATTTTTCAATTAATGTCTTACTGCGACCCACAACTATAAGGAATACTCCTTCTACAAGTAATGCAACTCCAACAAGTACGGCTATCAAAATTGGTTGTGATGATAAAAATGCTGCAAAGACAATAGTTAAAATACCTAAAATCAAAATAATTATTGAATATAGTTTATTTTTACCACCATCTAAACAGAACATTCCCACTAATCCATATACAGCCATTATAATTCCGATAATGTAGAATTGTAAAGATGTAAGGAATGTTAAAGCATTTAAAGAGAAGATAAACAAAATTCCAAATAACAATGAAACAATTCCAATAGCTATGGATAAATATGAATAAGCATTACCAAACTCTTCTTTAAAAACAAATCCTTTACTTAATGCCATTACACCTAAACAAGCTAAAGCAAAACCAATACTTATGGAAAGTAATTCAGATGAAAATACTGGACAAATAATCAACAGCAAACCTAAAAGTATATATAATAACCCTAAAATTTTTTCCCTACTCACAGTATCACCTCCTATATTGCAATAATTATAACTTTGATTAAAATATTATTTATTAGTTATGCCAATTTTATTTAATCAATACATACGAAAAAAAGATATTATAAGATTATGCATTATTCACAAATATTTTTAAATAACATTTAAACTCCATAGAAGTCAGTTACGGTGATTGCAAATTCTTTAACAATTTTAAGTCTAAATTCCCATCTTTCACCAATAATAATTTTCCAAGTTATATTTAAAATCATATAATGTATTTTTATTTTATATTTTAAATTATTTTCAAATATACTCTTAATTTTAATGAAATTGTTAAATTTACATATTCTAAATTTATAAAATTCAATTGCGCAAATACATTTTTAAATATTTTTCGAAACTTATAAAAAAATTAACAAAATACCGAAATATATAACCTAACAAATATAACATTGTACATAACTTTTGAAAGTAATTATAAAAAAATAACCATTTAAATAAAAATTTATGCAATTTATTTCATTTTTTTACACTTTAAATCTTAAACCTTGTATAAACCATATCAAAATTAAAGTTAATATCCATATTATTTGCTTTTCTCACCAAATAATTTATTTTTAATCTCTGTTTTCCAAAAATCTAAAGAAATTTATGCACAATCTATTTTTAATAACTCTCCAAAAATATTTAATTAAAAAAGTTAAAAAAATTAGTTAGTGCATATTAATTACATATTCTATATTATTAAATCCCATTACCTCACTAATTTTGATGGTATCTTGCGAAAAGGATTTTTCAATTTCTTTCTTTACTTCCCTTTTACCTTCATCCTTCATATTGATGGTTATTTTATCACCATAGTCAATCAATAATATTTCCATATGCAATTTTTCATTGTTTAAATCAAAAATGGCATTTATTATCTTACCCAATGTTTCAATAGAAGAATTATCCGCATTCAAACTCTCCAAATGATTGAACATTTCAGATTTCACATCATCATTTTTGCTTTCTAAAGTGTAATTCCTAGTTTTTTCGATCAAACCCCTTTTAATGAAAAACAGGCCAGAATATTCGCTATCATTTCTTTGAATTATTTTTACATAAATGGCAACAACAACTATTGATAGAACAAAACCTAACGGAAAAGACACCCAAACACTGTTGATGCCAATGTATGGATATAATAGGTATGTAAACATTAACGGTCCTAAAAATTCTGAAATGATTGTGATGATTCCGGATTCCACAGTTCTTTCAATTCCTTCATAATAAAACAACAACATAGTTGAAAATGCCATAGGTACGAATGCTAATGAGTACATCCTAATTGCATTTTCCACTAATGTATCATTAGGCATTTGATGAAGTTTGAAAAACAATAACAATCCATCAGGATATACTAACAGAAATACAGTAAATATCAGTGAACAGGCCAATGTTATTATAACCGAATTTCGCACGATATGATGCAGGTTGTAATAATCATTTTGCGAATAATAAATAGGAACAATGGAAGATAATGTTTCGGCGAATCCCATGATTAAAATACTTATTAGTAAGAGTGCAACCACACATACATTGAATATGTCCAAACCTAATTCTCCTAAAACTCCACCAACAATTAAATTCATGATATAGACCAATAATACATTAAAAAAACCCATACTTGCGCCTGGAAGACCTATTTTAATTATTTCAATTGTTGAGGTTATCCAACTCCTGAATTTCAATTTAGATAAAACAAATCTGAAAGTTCTTTTTGAATCAAAATGATATTTTAAAGTACACAATGCTCCAACTATATAACCTACCAACATTGCAAGTGATGCTCCTTCAATGCCCATATGTAAAACGCCAAGGAATAAATAATTTAAAATTATATTGATAATATTTACAATAATAATTACCCCTGAAGCAAAATTTGGTTGTCCATCAACACGAATAAACTGACATAAAACCCCCAATACAGTTGCAATTGGGAAACTAATGAATAAATATACACTATAAGCATTTACATAAGGTAGTGCTCCCGGAGTTGGATGCAATATATTAATTAAGGCATCTTTAAATAAAAAACATGCCAAAAAAATCAAAATTGACAGAACTATTGTTGAAAGCATTGCAGTTGTGAAATAATGATTGCTTCCATCTTCATCAAATTCCGCCTTTTTATTTAAAGCTAAAATTTGACCCCCCAATCCAAATAACCATTCAAATATTGTGATTAATAATACTAAAGGTTCTAAAACCTGTAAAGCCGCTTGTGCATCGTGTCCTATGAATGTTGATACAAAACTTGCATCAACAACAGATGCTATGTTTAAAGCCATTGCTATAAGCAATGATGGCAACAACAATTCCCGAAACTTATGAGAAATAATTTCATTTGACATACTATTCACCCTCATTCAAAATAATCGAATTTATTTAAATAATCGAACACTCGTTTAAGATACTTTTTATCTGGTTTAGGCCAATCAAATCCTAATGATTGAAGAATATCAATAGTCTGTTCAATTTCTACATTCTCCTCGAAATCGTCCTCTTCATCAAAGTCATCAATTGAAAAATCAGCAGTTATAATACCTTGTATATTCTCATTAATATTATGTTCGTAAATCTGTTTAAATTCTTCGAAACCCACTTCGACAATTCCATAACCATATGTATTTAATGCATCGACAATATCCCTATGGGAAATAAAATGATTATTCATACAATGGAATACTCGGGATTTAACTGGAGTCTTACACAACGCAAGTATTCCTTTTGCAACATAATCAATTTGACTCATGTCAACCTTTTCATTAGCCATCGTAGGATTCATTGCCCCCAATTTTTTAATTGTCTTTATGTTATTTAAAAATGCATTTGTATCATAGTTTTTCTGGAACATACCATCTGAGTAACGACTCATCAAGTTTCCTACCCTAATTATTTTTACTGAAAGTCCTTTAGTCGCCGCTTGTAAAACTGACCTTTCAGCTAAAAATTTACTGCATACATATTTATTTTCCAAATCCTGTTCATAGTATAATGTTCTTTCACAATATTCCTGATTTGGATATGCCTCTTCATTTAAAGAGTATGATGAAAGCACGCTGATTGTTGATATTTGCACATATTTTATGTTATTCCTTGTTTGGGCAAACTTAAGTCCATTAATTACACCATCGACATTTACCCTGAATATATAATCATCGGCAGTATAGTGTTTTACAAGTGCCGCTGAATTGATTATTGTATCAATAGGTTCATCTTCAAGTTTTTTAAAGTCATCAATTTCAGTTATGTCTCCTTCGGTTATGATTATACGTGTTCCGATTAGGTCAGTGAAATCTTCATCAAAGTAATAATTCATAAGATCAATTAACCGCTCTTCACATGAATCAAATTTGCCTTTCCTTAACATACAATAGATTTTTCCTTCCTCATTTTTGATGAATTCATATAGGATATGGATTCCTAAAAATCCGGTAGCTCCAGTCAATAGGACATTACCCAATTCAAGGTTTTCATCATCAAAGAAGTTTTCTAAGGTATTTTCTTCGAGAAGTTTATTGATTTCATCATAATTGTAGTTTTTGATAAGATCCTCTTCTATATTTAACTCCTCTTTGGAATCGCTTTCTCCAGACAATAATTTTGATAATGCTTTAGGAGTTTTCTTCTTGAATATATCATCATATCTTACAGTATATCCTTGTTTAAGCAGTTCAATAATTAATTTTGATGCAATAAGAGATGTTCCTCCAATTTCAAAGAAATTATCCTCTGCACCAACAGTTTCTATATTCAATATGGATGAAAATATTGCACAAATTTCCTGTTCAAGTTTTGTTTTTGGTGCTACATAATTCAAGTCCATTCTTGGTTCCGGAAGTTTTTTAGTATCCGTTTTTCCATTAGGTGTTTGCGGCATTTCATCAAGCTGCATGAACACAGTCGGAATCATATAATTGGTAAGCCTGTCTTTTAAAAACTCTTTTAAATCATCACGATCAATTTCACAATTAGCAGTGTAATATGCACATAAATGATCAACATTGTTAATCTCTTTAATTACAACAACAGCCTGCCT
>NZ_JAXJXF010000126.1:0-4176 GCF_036307625.1 Methanobrevibacter sp. | reverse complement strand
GGCTCCGGTATCTCCTTTAGGTCCTGCAGGTCCGGTATCCCCAGTGTCACCTTTAGAACCGGAACCTCCTGCACCGGCTAATTTAAAACAGTTAACGTAATTGTATTCATCAGAATCAGTTACTGGATGTAGTGCTAGAAATTCACCTTCATCAGATTTGATGGCTCCAGCATCACCTAATTTTATTTTATCAGCAGGTGCAATATCACTAACATTGCTTGCCAGTTTAAGTCTGTATAATTGGCCTAACACTAACACACTAGCTTTTCTATGGCCATTGTCCATAACTACAGGTTCATTAACGATTATGCCTATTGGCACCTCATCATTATCTCCGGTGTATTTTTTAACCATTTCTTTTCCTATCTGTGAATTTGGAGAAATTGTAACTGTATCTTCAGGATAGAGTTTGGCAGTGTATTCATAGCCGATATCCTGGCCGGTTTCGGTCACTACTTCCTTTGATGTTATATCCCCATCATCCAGGAGAAATGTAGTGACTTCTTTTCTTGCTTCCAATAAAACTATTTGATTTGACATTAACATCACCTTTCCTACATTAACACTTCGTATATGTGGTCACCCTTTACATTTGGGTTGCATTTGATATTCATTCCGTATTTTCTGGCTTCACTGCAGAAATACAAGTCTTCAGACAATATTGTGTCATTATCATAGATTACATACTTGAAATAAGGATATGCCATTTTTCTAAAGACATTAACATTAACGAGGCTGATTCCAAGACCGCCGCCTTTAACTTCAAACGGATCATTTAACTCAGACAAGGTTTTCCCATAAATCATGTTTTTGTTATTGAAGTCTTTTCCAAAATCAAATATGATTGTTTCATCTGTTTTTGTCCTTTTCTTGAAATACCATCCTAAAGCAATGTCTGTTTCACATTCCAATAGCTTAACAAGAGCATCCTTTGGAACACTAACATCTGAATCTACCATCAGCACATAGTCAAAGTCATGTTTGATTGCCAGTTTTGCTATTTCGTTTCTTGCACGTGCACAGTCATATCCTTTCACATAATCGAAATAAAGATTAAAATCTTTAGGATTTGTGAGGCCATAAATGCTTTTGAAGCATTGCGGTTTTATGTTTTCAAATGTCGGAACTGCAATTAGAATCTTACCTTTCATCAAGATTACCTTCCAGTTTTTCTATTCGCTCTTCCAGTTCATCCAAATTAATCTTGTCTTCACGCTCACATCTATACTCATACAAATCGATTAGGCCAACAATAACAATAGCTAATGTAAACGGCAATAATCCTTCAATTAAAGCATACTTTGTTGCATTGGTCATTATGATGTTGATGGCTACGGCTGTTAAAACGGCACTTGAAATTGTTTTGGTAAAGTTGCATATGACAATCTTTTTAATTATTTTGTTCATGATAACAATATCCTCCAAAGAATCTTATTTTTCTTCAGGGAATCCCAATACTCTTTTAGCTTTTTGTTTGGTGTCTTCAACATCTCCTTCGCCTCTAATTCTACTTGCGTAATGGCTGGCTATTCCTAAGATTATCATGAGAATGCAGTAAGGAACTGTATTTTCAGTAATTCCCAATGCTTCTGAATAGAGCATGACAATTGGAATGGCTGTAACAAGAAATGAAGTTAAAATGTCAATGTCCTTTCTGTTTCGCTCCAGGAATTCGTAAATCATTTAAATTTCCTCCTCTTTGTATGTGTGGCTGAGAATTATTCCGTCAACACAAATCTTTTCTTCGCTTTGGTATACTTCTTCAGCGTTTTCTTCTACTTTCATCCAGGATTCGTATTCTTCGATTGTTTCAAAATATTTTATGTATTTCATTGTGCCTCCCAAGTAATTGAGTAATATAATATTCCATTTTCGATTTTAAATTCAATAATGGGTTTTACAGCGTAAGGATAGCCACTATCAACATATCTAGTGCCGTTCCAGTAAAACCAGTGGCCTGTTGATTGGTCAATGTACGGGCCTTTGTTTTCTAAAGTTCCTACCAGTTTCCTTATGGTCATGTTATAAACCTCATTATAATATTATATTTTTTATTATATATTTTATTATATTATTTATTATTTATTTTATATAAAATGTACGCCTTTGCCATCATCACATCCTTCCCATTCCATGTAGAGTTTGTTGTCTTCCCATACGAAACGGACGTTATTGACAATAGCTACATCAGGAAGCTCACAATAGGTGACACCGTCTGCATCCTTTACATAATTTGCCTGTGCCATGATGTTTGACTCTGAAGGCACAATCATATTAACGACATGTGTTATTTCGTCCTGTTCAAAATTACAATCTCCAAGATCAATACAGTTTTGAGATTCAGGATACATTTCAACTTCTGACATCTGACGATAAACTCTAATGTAATCAGTATCCTCATTATTTTGAAGATTAACGATTGACAACAGTCTTAAGTCATGGCCTTCAACCGGATTGCATTCACCGTCACTGTCAATGTAGATTCTTATATTCGGCAATATGTCTTCAGCCACTGGCCTTTTGAGTTTCAATCTGAAAACATCTCCTAATACGGCCACAGCAACTAATGTTAATCCCGAAGTCTTGACTTGGACTTTACCTAAAAGATAACCGAAGGCCAGTTCACCTGCCTGAGCTTTTCTAACAATAGTATGTTCCATTGTTGAAGACATATCTAAAGTTACCATGTCTCCGACTGCACATTGATTGGAACAAATCCAAGCCGTATGTTCATCATTAACGTATGTCCTTTCGCCCTCATCTAAAAGACAAGCTATTACGTCCATTTTCTCTGTATGTCCAAGGCCTGTTGGATATCCACGGCCATGCCCAATTGTTGAATTTACATCATAATCAATAATCATTTTAAAACACCCAATCCCAGTTATGGTTAATTATTTTATCTGGAATGTGAAGTCCAGTATCGTCCATGTCCTCATCATTAGCATCCCACATTAACGTGGAGCCTTTGTAAGCTTTGGTATATTCGTGATTTCCTTTATATAAGCGAATGCCTGTTTTATCTCTTTTGGTTACTGTTACTTGAGGAATTCCATTAGCTGCGAATAATGGTGATGGAAATACCATCAGCCATTTCAAATCAACATAATTGAAATCTTCAAAATCAGTTGTAGCATACAATGTTGGAGAGATTTCAATTTCAGCATAATTGGATTGATAAATTTTAGTTGGATTATTTCTGCTGAATCCTTCAAGATAATCTGATATATTTGACGTTCCTGTTCCCACACGGTCATGAAAATGATATTGTTTCCAGTTTCCCTCTTCATCACTTCCCTGATTGTACACGTCAAATGAACTTGCCAATACTAAAGTCTTAGCACCAGTGAACATACAATAATCTTTTTCTCCACCCCAATAGTTGACAGTAGCTTTTACATTAGACTCATCAGGTGAGAGAGTTCCATCAATTTGCATCATGATGCCTCCAATGGTTGAACCATGATATGTTGCATTATCATTAACAAAAACATTACCGTTAATATATTTGAATCTGGCTACAACAACACGATTGTTGGCTAATGGTTGACCTGAGGCAAATGTGGTAAACAAATCAGTTGGAGAGGTTCCTTCAAGGTTAGGAACAAATCTGGCTCTAAGAAAATGACCTCCATCTGTTGAGTCATTATTTGTGCTTAAACCTGAGTAGTTCATGAAAAATTGTGAGTATGTATCAGAATTTGCATCAAACATCAGCACTTCACTGCCGGTTGATAAAGTGCTTGAGAAGGTTGTTCCTGTATCATGGACGTCCAAGAGTAGCTTTGTGGTTTGAGAAATCTGACCAACAGGAACTCTTGCAAGTATCGCTGCACCTTGTGATCCATAAGCTGGAATGTATAATACTTGACATTCAGTACCGTTAGTGGTTTTGATCTTCAGGTTTTTCAAATCACTTCTGAAAAGATTAGCGTATGAACTGCTTGCCAAATTATCCAAAAAGATATAATCATAGGTGGATGAATAGTTACCGCTTCTTTGGTAGTAATTAGTCATGACAATATTTATCTGTAATTTTTTCTGCAATGTCATAATTGACTCTTTCAAAAACTTTGTTGATTTTCAAAATCCTTTTTGCGATTGTCATTCCAAATGAGATCTCTGCGATAGATTCGTTTTAAAACGCCTCGTTTGGTCTTGAATGTTCGTTTTCTT
>NZ_JAXJXF010000125.1:0-23062 GCF_036307625.1 Methanobrevibacter sp. | reverse complement strand
CAATAGTATATAAAGGTATCGGTAAAACTGAATAAGATAACCCCATAGTTTAGTAGTAACACTATCATAAAACCCTTTTGAAAACTAGAAAAAAATAGCAATAATCCCCATAAATTAAGGATAAAAAATAGGTAAAAATATAAAAATAAGAAGAAAATAAAACAAAAAAATTATTCTTCCAATAATTCACTTTTAAGATATGTGGCAGTAGCTTCAGTTATTTTTACATCAACAAAAGTTCCCAACTCAACATTATCAACAATAACTGGAATATAAGAATTGGTTTTGGCAATAAAACCCCCTTTGGAACCTTTTTCAACAACCAAGACATTTTGATGAGATCCCACCAATTCTTTATTTTCATCCTCAGTAATTTTTGATTTAATTTCAGATAAAAATTTAGAGCGTTTCTTCATAACAGGACGAGGGATTTCTGTAAGTGAAGATGAAATTGCACCTTTCCTATGCTGATATTTTGACAAATGAATCAAACTTGGTTTTACGGTTTGAAGAAGTTTTACTGTCAAATCAAAATCTTCATCGGTTTCGGTAGGATAACCAACAATTATATCTACCGCCAAAGTCAAATCAGGAATTTCACTTTTAAACCTAGAAACAATATCCAAGTATTGGTCAATTGTATGGCCACGCCTCATTTCGGATAGAACCTTATCACTTCCTGATTGAATAGGTAAATGAATAAAATTATATACCTTAGGATGTTTCATTGCATCAATTATATCATCAACATCATTTAAAATGTTTTTAGGATGCATCATTCCAACACGAACACGAAAATCTCCATCCAAATTAGCCACTTCTTTGATTAAATCAGATAGTTTTTCGCCACTATCCTTACCGAAGGCAGCGGTATCCTGTGCAGTGAGTTGAATTTCGCAGGCACCATTTTCAATAGCTTCCTTTGCTTCACCAACAATATCTTTAATCGGATAACTATTTAAAGGTCCCCGAGCAAAACGAGTGCAGCAAAATGTACATGCTCCCAAACAACCTTCACAAATTTGAATAATATGAATAAGACTTTCATCAATTAGTTTTGGAACTCCAACTTTACTTTCTTTGGTAAATCCTGTCTCACGAATAACTTCACCACAATAAGTTCCGCTGACAACTTCAGCAGACTTATTTAACTGATGAGGCCCAATCCATGAACAATTCGGTCCAATCTTATCCAATTTTTCAGGATCGATTTCGACCATGCACCCACTAACTATGATTTTTTTATCCGGAAACTCTTCTTGGAGTTTTTGAATCTTGTAGACAACCTTATTTTCAGTAGGCAGCTTAACATAACAAGTATTTACAATAATGACATCTGCCTCTTCAATGGAATCGGCGATGCTTATGTCATTTTCAACCAAAACTCCGGCCATAATTTGTGCATCAGCCTTATTAAATGTACATCCGTAAGAATCAATAAATACTTTCATATTCTAATCTCTAATAGTTTTTTTAACAATATATTTTGTTAAATCATAATCAAAATTATTGAACTTAACAGGTTTTGAGTAAACCCTTTTAATGACTCCGGCTTTGGCGAATCCTGAAGTGAGCTTTCTTTCCTGAGTTTTAATAACATGCACTTTAACAATGTGTTTTTCAATTTTAACAATATCTCCAGGAGCAATTTCGAAGTCTCTTTCCAAATCAAGCTTATAAGAATCAACATCACCATGCAAATCTACAGAAAATCCAATACGTGCTGGAATTTCAACAGAAGAAGCCCAAATAGTATTGATATCTTCAATCATGGATTTATTTACTCTTTTATCATTCACTTCAATACTTGTTACTTCAACTTGACCCAAATCTGAAAGTAAAACATCTCCAACTTTTAACTCATCACTTGGAGATAATTCAATAGTAGTTTTATGAGATTTATCTTGCTCTGAAATAATTAATCTATAAGGTTCTGGTTTTTTAGCAGAAAACATATCCTTGAAAACATGACCACATGATTCACATTTCAATAAATATTCTTCCATTATCTTCTTTTTGGATGATTTCTGCTTTGAATTCAAAATTTCAACTTCATCAGAACCACAAATTGGACAATCCATCTTTATGCCTCCTAAAATAAAATTATTCTTTTTCAATCAAATAATGGTTAACCAAACCACCATCTTCCAAAATATTTAACATGAACTCTTTAAATGGTTCAAAATTAGTTGATTCACCACTGGTTTCATTAACCAAAATTCCTTTTGACAAATCAATGCTAATGATATCCCCATCCTTTGCCTCAATATCTGAAACAATTACAGGCAAACCTATATTAATTGCATTCCTATAAAAAATCCTTGCAAAAGATTTGGCCACAATTGCATCAACGCCAGCTGTTTTGATAGCTACGGGTGCCTGTTCTCTTGATGAACCACATCCGAAGTTTTCATCAGCAACAATGATATCTCCTTTTTTTACATTTTTAGTGAAATCTGGTCGTTCACCCTCCAATACATGGTCAGCCAAATCCTGAGGATTGAATGTTCTTAAATATCTTCCAGGAATAATCACATCAGTGTCGATATTTTCCCCAAAAGTCCATGTTTTTCCTTTAATAATATCCATAAATATCACTATAAAATTAATTAATTAATTAAAAAACGAAGTATTTGGGATGGACCCAAATACAGAATAAGCAGGTGATTTTTGTAAAACAAATTATTTATTTTGTCTAAGAGGTTGTGCAAATTTCTTCTCAATTCCTTCACGATACATGGAGTTCATTGTACAGAATGGAATAATTCTGCCATCAGGTGTTGCATAATGAATAACACATTTTTTAACCCTGTCTTCATCAAAGTTAAACGGATCCATGAAATGCATACATGAAATAAGCATTGCATCTTTGGAGAAGTTTCCTAAAGCATCATAATCTCCTCTAGCAAATACGTTTATTAAGGTTCTTGTAATTTCCAATCCTTCAGGAGACCTGCTGGTGTGAACCATCTTTGGAAGGTTTCCAGTCAACCCGGCTAAAACCCTTTTTCTAGAACCGAATTTGCCTGCTTTGAGTTTTTCATTATATTGCTTCAATTTGTCGAACAAATCATCCACATCGATGAAATCCGTAATTGGAATCAAATTGTCCTTACCTGAACCTTCAGTTTTTTCTCTAAATACATATGTCGCAATTCCACAGTGCTGATGACAGTTTAATGTAACTTTAGCTGTATCTTCCTCATCCAAAAGAGATATGAATTCAGCAATTGGCTCAACTGAAGATGGAGGGTAGAATGATTCGGTTGGAACCTGACCATCAGTGACATCTTCAATGATTTTGACAAAGTCAGGAATAGTTATCCTTTGCTCTTCGACATGTTCTGAAGGTGTTCTGCCTGCAAATGAAACAGGTTGGAAATTGACACCATAAATATTTTCACTGTGGTCGAATGCAAATTTGATAATATCACCAATTTGATCATCATTGACTCCCTTAACCAATGTAGGTACAAGAACTATACCTAATCCAGCTTTTCTACAGTTTTCGATAGCGTCAAGCTTGAATGGAAGTAAATCTTTACCCCTATTGTTAATGTATGGCTCTGGAGTTACACCATCAAAAGCAAGATAAACGGTGTTTAATCCAGCATCTTTTAATTCTTTTGCCAAACTTTCCTTTTTAGCCAACCTGATACCATTAGTTGCAATTTGAACGTGAGTGAAACCCTCTTCTTTTGCCATTTCAACAAGTTCCACTATGTCTTTTCTAACGGTTGGTTCTCCACCCGCATACTGAATAGCAGGACATGGATGAGGTTTTAAACTTCTCAAATTCCTAAGCATTTCCCTTATTTCATCTTGAGTAGGCTCATATTTGTATCCTGCAGCAGCAGCATTAGCAAAACAAACAGGACATCTTAAGTTACACCTGTTTGTTACATCAATCAAACCCAAAACAGTTGAGGTTTCATGTTTGGAACATAATCCACAATTGTTCGGACAAGCCATTTCCTCAGGAACAGACGGATTATCAATTTTTGTAATGGACGGTGTATAGTCTTCCATTTTTTTATATAACTGATCGTCACCCCAATAAGTGTTGATAAACTCCCCATGCTCATCACAAGTTTTTTTGATAAAGATTTTGCCATCCTCATCATAAACTTCAGCACTTAAAGATTTACCGCACTCTGGGCATAAACTTTTAGTATCTTTAATTTTCAAAAAATCACCTTAACTAGCAATATTGTATTATAAAATACAAACTTACATAAATATAATATTTAAATTATATCCTACTTATTATTTATACTTATTTAGAAAAAGCAATAATACTTTGCAAATATTCCCCGACAATACTGAAATTAATATGAAGGAATCCTTTAGAAAAATTAAATAATAATTGATTTAGTGAATCATTTATGCAACTTTAATTTTAAAAGTAATTGTTTTATAAACAGACGTCTAGTCAACATTACATACTGTTTTGATTTCAACTTTCACATACTTAATTAATATATACTAGTTTAAACAAACAAATAGTAAAGAAAAACGGAGAAACTATTGATGGATATTCAAATATTTTTATTGGGTTGTCTTACAACACTGTATTTCATACTTCCCGCTTATTTTTCAAATGGTGGTGCACTAGCTTTTGGCGGAGGAACACCAGTTGATTTTGGAAAAACAGACAAGAATGGAATACGTTGGATTGGAGACGGTGTTACTTGGAGAGGATTAATTGCCGGAACACTCATCGGAATATTGACCGGAGCGGTTCAAGGATACCTTGCCCAGTTCATACTTCCAGAAATTGGACAGTACCTCATAACCCCAATAGTGACTGATATCCATAGCGGAATCCTAATAGGATTTTTACTTGGTTTAGGTGCATTGGTCGGTGATGCATTAGGAAGCTTTTTGAAAAGAAGAATTGGAATCGGAAGAGGAAAACCTGCGCCGATTCTCGATCAACTAGACTTCATAATAGTTGCGCTGATATTCGTTTCACCATTCGTAAATATGAACTTGCAATTTATTGTAATCGCAATAATATTAACCTTGATTATTCATTTAATTGCAAATACCCTTGCTTATCTGCTTGGAATAAAAGATGTATGGTATTAATCCACACCATCATATCTATTCATCATCACAGCAGTTCCCACAGCAGGAGCGACGACACATTCTTCGTCAGATAAGATATCACCCATAGACCTGACTTCCAAGCCCAACAATTCAGCTGCTTTTTTATCTAAAATGTCTTTACCCAAACCTGTTGTGACAATTAAATCAAGATTCTGCTCTTCATGAACCTGCTTTAGACCATCTGCAATCTGTTCAATTTGCTTTTGATGAATGAATTTGCACATTTCAGTAATGTCTTCCATAGACAACATTTCCAAATCGGCACAGACAACACGAGCTATCCTTTTTGCACAATCCAATTTGGATTTGGATTCCCCATCAAAAGTATCACAGACATAATCATCTTCGCTTATCAAATCCAGTACTGTGTATACATCAGCAGTTTGTGCAAATAACTCTGAAGCAACACGATATTCTTTTCCGTTTAATTCCACTTTATCTAAAAAACTGGCTAAATTTGTCCTTAAAGTACCTGTATAAACCAATTCACCTGTAGCAGACCTGTCAAAATCTGATTTTCCGATTGCACATTCCTTACCATCCTTGATTGGAATGATGTCCGTTGTTGTGCTTCCAGTATCAATGAAAATACAATTGTCTGAAATCAAAGTAGCTATCTGAGCGGTGGCAATCCAATTTGCAGCAGCGGCCTTTAGAGGAGTGTTTTCAATTTCTGCTTTAGACATCATGCCATCGATTCCAACATATGCAATCGGGCATCGAAACGTTTCTTCGCATTTAGCCACAACATCTAAAACCCCATCCTTTTTAGTATCATATGCATCCACCAGTTCTGCAGTCATTGAGATTCCAACAGCATCAATTTCACTGACCGGACAAATTTTCTCAATTAACTCAACAAGAACCCTTGACAAATCATCGTTGTTACTCCACATTGGAAGATATGCAAAGTCAACTTCAATGTTTTTAATTTCTTCACCATCAAAATCGATTACTGCCAAATCAGTGTTTGCACCACCAATATCAAAACCAGCTATCTTCATAATCATATTCTCCTAATTTCAAGATTATCCCCTGATTTTTTAAATTCAACTTCACCATCGAATGCAACATCAATGTCATCAATGTCCATATCCCCATCAATCACATCGATTATTGTTTTTCCAATATTGAAATTGGCAATTTCCTTTAGGCCGACATAAGGTGTTGTGAATCTGGAGTTAATTTCCAATAAATAAACTGAATAAATATCTTTTTCATCTGCATTGATCAATAAATCAACACCTACAAAACCTTTCAAACCTTCAATAGATTCTACAGCTTTTTTAGCAATTTCAAATGCTTCTTCTCCATATTCGCTATTAAACGGCAATTTTCCCCCAACATATATTCCCTTATCGTTTTTAAGCTCTACAAATTGTCTGTTTAAACTGATTGGAATTGCATTTTTACCATCACAAATCAGGCTGACGCTGATATCGGTTCCTTCAACATATTCCTGAACAATAACCCTTGAACCCGGTTTGAATATTTTATCCAAATCCAAAGTCAAATCCTCAATGTTTTCAATTATGACAATGTCCTCACAATCGACCCCAATCAACGGTTTTATAATGAGTTTTAGTGGAGTTAAAGGATCTTCTGCCTGCCATTTTTCATGCAGATTTTCAATTGCTCTTTTCCAATACCCCTTAGGGTCAATCTTGAATCTAAATGTTCTTGGTTGGGGAACAATATTGGAAAGGGATTCGTAAGATTCAAATTTGTCTGAAGCAATGAAACAGGATTCTGCTGATGAATTATAAATTTGAACGTTGTTGTCTTCTAAAATCTTTGTAATGTTGAAAAGATTGTTATTGTTTTCTGCAGCTATGAAAATAGCCTTATTGAAATTTGCCGCATTATCTTTTAGCCAATCAATAATATCAACATCTATTAAAATCGGATTGACATTTTCATAATCTTTAACAATATCCCCATAGGATTCATTAATGACCAAATCAACGTCAAAATCACATAAATCATCCAGAAGAGCAAATATTAATGCTTCAGCTTCAGAAATAATACATTTATCCTTTTCGCCTGAAGCGGTGAAATATTCGAATACCAATATTGAATCATTATTCTCTTTCATCATAAGTAATCATCATTCCTTTTATGTTTAAGTCATCTTTTGGGAAAATCATTTTCTTTCCGTCAAAAACCATATGAATTAAGGCATTATTATCTGTTTCGAATTCAGCAACTGTAATGTCATCTTCAACATTCATCATTTTTCTTGTAAATGATGTCATGATGTCTTCTGGAGCAACTATGTCCAGCAAACCTTCATCATAATAATCAACAATTGCATCAACAGTTCTTTTGGCAGCCTCACCCTGACCATATGGATTTTCTGCTTTTTTCATCTTTTGGGCAAAGTCTTCATCCTCTACAATCTTTTTAACATATTTCAGGATTGCATCTTTGTCTGCGCCCACAAGAATATTGCCTCCGGCAGATACAGTTTCCGGCCTTTCAGTATTGTATCTTAAAGTCAATGCAGGTACATCAAGTGTGATGGCCTCTTCCTGAAGACCTCCTGAATCTGTTAAAATTAAAGTTGAAAGAGAAGTTAACTGTAAAAAATCAAGATATCCAATAGGTTTTATAATGTGAACATGCTCCAAATCGTTCAATTCATCAAACAGGCCAAAATTCTGCAAGGTATTTTTGGTTCTTGGATGAATCGGGAAAATTATATTCATATAATCCAGTTCCTTTAAAGCTTCGATAATATTTGTAACCCTTCTTTTGTCATCCACATTTTCCGCCCGATGCATTGTTAAAGTCAAGATATTATCCATTTCTTCAATATTCAAACTAGCTAATGACTCATTTGAAAATCCTTTTTTTCTTGCAATTTCCAAATGCCTGAAACATGCGTCAACAACAGTATTTCCAGTAATAATTAGGTTTTTGCGTGAAAAGCCTTCAGCCAAAAGATTAACAGCTGATTCTTCTGTCGGAATAAAATACATTGAAGAACAAACATCGGCCGCCCTGCGGTTTAGCTCTTCAGGCATTGTCATATCAAATGACCTGAGACCGGCTTCAACATGGCCCACGGCAATATGCAGTTTAGAAGCAACCAAAGCACCCGCCAATACAGCATTTGTGTCTCCCTGTACAAGAACGATATCCGGTTTTTCATCAATCAAAACCTCTTCAATACCTTTCATCATCAAACCTGTTTGCCTGCCATGAGTTCCAGAACCGACATGAATATTATAATCCGGAGCAGGAATTTCCAAATCCCTAAAAAAAGCATCAGACATCTCGTCATCATAATGCTGACCAGTATGCAAAACAATCTGGTCAATGCCTCTTCTGGAAATTTCATCAATGATTGGAGCCATCTTAATAATTTCAGGTCTTGTTCCCAAAACAGTAGCTATTTTCATAATAATCCCTCATTAATATTTTTTATTAAAAATACCATAAAAAATTTTAGGAAAATGACAGTTTTTGACTGAAAAATAAAAAAAATAGATCGATTTAAAAAAAAATTGAATTAAATTAAGGAAGGCAACTTACCATTGTCCGTGATAACATTACCTATAATGAATGATCCAATTACCACACCAAATGCAGTAGAAACTGCAATAACCGCAATATTTAATATGAATGCTTCAATAAGAGCATTTACTGGTACTGGTGTGCCATTTTTAGATTTATCTTGTATGGCAGCTCCAATTGGAAAAATAGTTATGAGTACTGAGAATATCAATATAAACGGAATTGAGCTAATCCACAGGTTAGATTCATTATGGTGAATTGCAAGATATATTCCTAAAATCAAACCAATTACAATACCTACAATAGAAAATTTGTCAAATACGTCATATATTAATCCCATCAAATACGCCTCTAAATAATATTATTTGCACACATCATTTAAACTTTTTATCATTGACTCCCTGATTGCATATCTTTTCTGAAGGTCTGCCAATGAATCAACCAAATCCCTTCTGAAACGTTCACAGGCATAATCATCATATCTGAATTTAATACCATCATATTGAATATCCATTAAAATTAGATATTCAGCCTCAGTTACCTTAATGTTGGCGCGTGGAGAATCTTTCGAAGGATTCAATAAATCATAAACTTCATCCAAAGTCATTTTTCCAATTGCCACATCAACAAAAACCCTCATCATTTTTCGAACCATATTCCATAAAAATGATTCGCCATAAATATCAACAAAAATAGGAGATATCGTATCATGCAAATTCGGGAATTCTTTTTTGTGATAGTCATTCAAGTCCACTTTTGTGATTTTGATATCATCAATTGTTCGGGTAGTGGTTTTTTGAAAGCGTTTTGTGAAATTGGTGAAGTTATGAGTCCCTTTAAAGACTTCTGCACATTCGTTTAGTTTGTCAATATCCAAATCCTGAAAGAGCATATAACGATATTGTCTCATTTGAGCATACCTTGGTTTAAATGCATATCGTACAGGAGCACTAGCTAAAATCTGAATATCATCCGGAAGGGAATTATTGATTTCATTTACACGAACTTCTTTTTCAGACTGAAAACTGATCACATTACCTAAACTGTGAACACCAGCATCGGTTCTTCCGGCTATCCTAAATCTGGATTTCTTTAAGTCATCGATATAATCAAGTTTGCGCAAATGGTATATCAGTTCCTCTTCAACCGTCCTTAGGTCAGGCTGTCTTTGAAAACCATGAAAATTGGTTCCGATATATCCGATTTTAAGTGCTGTCCGTTTCATCATATATACTTTTACAAGTCATATAAAATAAAGTTTAAGTAAAAAAACGAGGAGGGTAAATAGCTAATAGGATAGCTATTTACAATATGGCCTTATTAACTTGGTATTATTAATGAATAAAAGGGAGATAATTAAAATTTTAAAAATTTTGAAGATAGAGAAAATAATAGATATACTAATTTTAATTATCCCATTTTAGATTTTCTAAACCCAAATAAAACTAAGTAGTAATAACCATATAAACATTATTAAAAAATTAACATGATTAAAATCTTTTAAATTTAAAAAAAATAGATTAAAATAAAATAATGCATTAATCAAGGATTATAAATAAAATAAAATAAAATTAAAAAACACATAATACTTTTTTGACAACAAGTAATAACAATAAATTTTAACAAAAATAACCGAAATATGGAAAAACAAACTTCAATTAAAATATTAGCAATATAACATTAAAATAATGCTTCATAAATCAAAAATCAATTTTTAAATCAATATTTATTTAAAATACAAAAAATAAAAAGGATTTAAAAGTAATACTTTTTTTAAAAATAATACTACTTAAAATTTTAATCTCAGACAAATTTAACCATATGAGTAGTTTCATCATAGTCATCTTCTTCAACAGTTACCTCATAGCCCAATGATTTCCAAAAAGGTATGGCAGCATCAAGATAGCGATGTGTATGCAGATATATTTTATCATACCCTTCTTTTCTGGCAAATTGTTCAATGCAATCTACAAGCAAACGTGCAATTCCCATTCTCCTATACTTTTCATCAACCATCAATCTCCAGATGCTTGCAGTATCCTCATTAGAATAGTAACCTTCAAAAAATTCATAATCCTTATCATAGGCACGTACCGCTGCAGTCGCAACAATCAGATCATCATCGATTGCCACAAATAAATTATTCCTGTTTGGAAGCACATAATAATCCGTCAAACCATCAATATCATAGTGAAACTTGGGAGTGGGACCAATACCATACTCCTTTTTGATTTGACTATATAAAAAATCTTTAACGGATTTGATTTCATTCAAATCATACTTGATTTCCCTAATTTGTATATTCATAACATCACCACACATGACTAAAAAAAAAGAAAAGAGAAAATATTAATTTCCCTTATTCCTGAGCGGTTTCAGGATTCAATAATTTTTCAACATTTTCCCCTATGAAATCAAACAGCAATACAACTATCAGCAAAGACATACCCGGATAGAATGCCAGCCACCAATATCCTGAGGACAAATAGTGCATTGATTCTGATAGAATAACTCCAATTGCAGGTTCATGAGGAGGTAAACCAAATCCTAAAAAGGTTATTGCGGCTTCATGCATGATCGCATGAGGAAACATTAAAATGATACCTACAATAATCTGGGAAACTACTAACGGCAAAATATGTTTGGTTGCAATCCATACCCTAGATTTTCCAAGATTTTCAGCCAGATGCACATATTCTTTAGTTTTAATTTCTTTAACTTCAGACCTTAAAACTCTTGCAAGAGGAGTCCAATGGGTTAAACCGACACCCATAACGACACCAAATACTCCCCCTCCAAACATTACAGATACAAGAATTATTAAAAGAATATGAGGTATTGAACCAAATAAATCAATGATTCCAGCAACAAGTTCATCTGCAAATTTATTAAAGCTTGAAAACAATCCCAAAATAATTGAAATAAGAGTACTGACAGCAGATGCAATGAAACCCACCATCAAACTTAATCCAAGTCCAGCAATTGTTCTTTGAAACATGTCTCTCCCCATCCAATCGGTACCGAAAATATGTTCTAGAGAAGGCATTCGATTTGCATTTACAAAGCTGGTCGGAATATCTGGAATAAAATAACCGGAAATAAATATGGATAAAATTACCAATGATGAAAGTACAATGATTACAATAGTTTTTGTTCTGAGATTTGCAGGATATAAAAACCATTGTTTTTTATCATCAGCCTTTTTCTTAATCACTGAACTCACTCTCCTTAATTCTTGGATCAATCAGGTAATATGAGATATCAGCAAGAAGATTACCTACAAATACAAATACTGCACTAAAAAGAACAATACCTAAAAACAATGGCACATCACTTTGAAGACCAGCAGCAACAGCCGTTTGACCTATTCCTGGATAAGAGAAAACCTGTTCCACTAGAACAGCTCCACCAAAGAGTTCACTAAATGATAAAAATTGCAATGTAATTGCAGGAAGTAAAATATTTCTTATTCCATGATTTTTTACTAGATCCCATCCTTTTTCTCCTCTGGATTTTGCAAATAAAACATAATCAGAAGATAAAACTTGAATTAATTCATTACGAGTATACATTGCTATAGGTGCTAGGCCAACCAAACTCAAGGTTAATGTAGGAAGTACAAGTCTGGATGCCCATTCCGCAAATGTTGCATCAGTACTGCTAACACCAATAGGTACACCAAAACCAATTGGGAACCATTTCAAGTAAACTGCAAATACCATTAAAATAAGCATTCCTACCCAGAAGGAAGGAGCAGATTGAATTGCATAACAGTATACCTTAACTGCTTTATCAATCAATGACCCTTTATTTTTTCCAGCGACTACTCCCAATGCAAAACCTATAATCCCACTTAAAAGCCATGATAATGCCATAAGCACAATTGAAGCAGTGAATTTATCAATAATTACATCAAGAACAGGAGCACGATAAATTAAAGAAATACCGAGATTGCCCTGAACCAAATCCAGCAACCAATGGAAAATTTTTGTAGGTAACGGAACATTAGTACCAAAATAACCTTCCAATATTGCTCTTTGAGCTTCAGAAACAGCTGCTCCTTTTAAATAAGTACTGACTGGATCAATAGGGGATAAATCTAATAATATAAAACTAAAAATTGCTACTGCAACCATCAATATTATAAATCTTATTAATTTATAACCAAAAAATTTCAATATCTGATTTTTATTCAAAAATTAACCCCCAAAAAAATTTTAAAAAAAATAAAAAAAAGGAAAAATGGATTAATTAATTATTTTCTGGTCCAATCACAGATATTAATTAAAACATCATTTCCTAAACCATCAGGTTGATTGCCAATATCAATTCCATCTTTAATGAAATAGTTGTAGTCATAGTTGACTAACCATACAAACGGAGCATCACCAGCAGGACCCCAACCTCCACCGTTAACGAGTGCAGATTGTGACCATAATGAATTAGATTGGCTTAAATCATTAGCATGCATTGCATCTTCCATCAACTTATCAGAACCAGTATTATTATATAAACCTGGGTTCATATAGAAGTCATCAGCTTCTTTACTGTGATATTGTTGATATATTGATTTGTATGGGTCAGGAGAGGTTTGTTGCATTAATGCAGGGGAACTGTACATGTTTTTATAGATGGTATCCCAGTCTGCACCTTCAAGTTTTACCTCAATTCCTATTTCTTTTGCTTGTTCAGCAAATACGGTTGATAAGGATTGTCTGTCAAGGTAATCAGGAGGATAGTATAAACTGAATGATGCTTTTGTACCATTCTTCTCTACAATTCCATCTCCATCCTTATCTTCCCATCCACCATCTTTTAAGATTTTTTTTGCTTGAGCGACATCTGCATCTTTAACTTTGGAAGCATTATTTGCATAATCTCTTGTATCTACACCAGTGTATTCTGGAGTAGCGTGACCTGAGAATATATCATCACACATAGTCTGACGGTTTACACCGACATTTAACGCTTGTCTGATAGCTTTATCTGCAGTTACATTGTTTCCTATTTTTGCACTTGCATTACTTACTTTACCAGTATCGTTAAGATAAGGGAAAGATACTCCTTGTGCCCTACCTGCAGATACTTCATAGAATTGATATCCATCTACAGTTTGATTTAATGCTGAAGTTGCTACAGGAACCACATCAACATTTTTGGATTTTGCAAGCTCCAACCAAGTAGATTCTTCAGGGAACAATAAGGTTAATTGGGTGAAGTATGGTTTGTCACCATAATACTTATCATTTACTTTGAAGATTGCTTGTTGACCTTTATCCCAGTGATCCAATACATAAGGTCCAGTACCGATTGGTTTTTCTCCATAAGTTTTGTTATCATATGAATCTGATGGTACAATACCTAAATATCTTAAATCATAAATAAATGTAGATCTTGGTTCTTTTAATTTAAATTCAACGGTAGTTTTATTTACGGCAGTTGCATTTTCAAGATTAGTTAAATCCAAATCAGATTCTGTTGCTTTTGCAGTGTTGAATGTAAATGCTACATCTTCTGCATCAAAATCAGAATCATCTGAAAATTTAACACCTTCCTTAACATTTACAGTCCAAGTTTTACCGTCACTACTGACTGAATAACCAGTAGCGAGGTCTGGAACAAAAGAACCGTTTTTATCAGTTTTAAATAAACAACTTTGTACTAAAGGATTGTAATTCTGGTGTCCACATCCCCAACCTGTTAACGGATTAAAACCGGATTTAGGTTCTTTGATGTTGCTGTGAGCCGCTACAGTCAAATGGGTTGGGTCATTATCATGAGAACCACCCATAAAAGCAAAGGCTGCAACAACAATGACAACAACTGCAATGATTCCACCAATAATCAGTTTCTTGTCCATAATTTTTTTCTCCACATAATTTATCAAGAAATTAAAATAAAAAGTAATACTTTTTTTAAAAAAATTACTTAATTAGTAATACTAATTTAAATTATTTTAATAACATACAATATTTTGTAGTAATACATATAAAAAGATATTTATTACTTTTAAAGATTAATTTATAAAATAATCATAGTTCAAAAAAAGCATTTGCAAAATATATGGCTGAAATTAATTACTAAAAAATACCCCACACCATAAGGACAATTTAACATTAAAATTAAACAAAAATAATGTAATATATATTTTAAAAGTAATACAAAAATTAAATTTAAATAAAATGATTATCAAATATTCGCTCATGAATTTATCTCTTGAACTCAAGAACTATTTATTGGACAACGGCGCTACAGAAGTAGGCTTTGCAGACATAACAAATTTCACACCACAAAAAGGACTAAATACCGGAGTTATATTCTACATAACCTATCCAAAGGAAATAATACAGAATATGCAGAATGCACCAACACCCGAATATCTTGAGGAACTGATAAGTTTAAACACAAGACTTGATGCATTGGGAATGAAATGTGAAGAATTTATAATTAATAATGGATATAACGCATATGCACAGACAAAAAAGAGATTAGGGACAGATTTTGGGGAATTCAATTCATTTGAACTGCCCCATAAAACCATTGCCACACGAGCAGGTCTTGGATGGATTGGAAAATCCGCACTATTTATAACAAATGACTATGGATCCGCCCTCAGATTATCTTCAGTTTTAACAGATGCCCCACTAAATATAGGCAAACCAATTTTAAAATCAAAATGCGGTAAATGCATGGAATGTAGAGATGCCTGTTTTGGTGGAGCGATAAGCGGTAAAAACTGGAATTACAAACTTAAAAGAAACGATTTTTATGATGATAGGAAATGCGAAAAATATGCCCTGAAAGTTTCTGAGGAAAATTTGGGAAAAGCAGATACAGTATGTGGAAAATGCATATTCGCATGTCCACACACACAAAAATATATTAAAAAACTATAATTTTACAGCATGCCTAAAGTCAGATGGCTGAAGAGTAATGTCCAATCCACATATCTTTTTGTCCATATGTACGGTTTCCAACTCATCATTGGAATCCAGAGATACGACAAAACCCATTTTTGTCCAAAACTCAAGAGCCCCATCCAATGTCTTATGAGTATGCAGGTAAATATTTTCATAACCTGAGTGAATGGCAAAACTTTCAGCTATAGCAAACATCTTTGAAGCTAAACCGCAACGGCGACATTTCTCATCGACAAATAGTCTCCAGATACTTGAAGTATTCTCCATTGAATACAAATGTCTAAACTCCGGAAAATCCTTATCATATGCTCTGATACCAATTGTTGCTATAATTTCTCCAGTTTTTTCACAATAAGCAACGAAAAAATTGTTTCTGATTGGATTAACATAATATTCTACCAATTTAATAATGTCTTCATGCCATTCAGGAACATATCCATAGCCGAATTCCTTTTTAATTTGATCAAACAGGAATTTTTGGACTTTATTAATATTTTCGGAATCATCATCCAATTCTTTAATAATAACTTTCATGATTAACCTCAAAAGTATTACACATTTATAAGAATTTATGCAGATAGTAATACTTTTTTATTATTTTTGATTAACTTTAATATTGATAAGGTACAAATTAGTATTTAAAACTTATCATTTGATGATAAAAGGTGATTTAATGGAAAAATTGTTAGATGTGGAAAATGTTTCTATTTCATTCCTACAATATACAAAAGGTTTAAATCAACGTGATTTAAAGGTAATCACAGATTTAACATTAGATGTATCGGAAGGCGAAATATTAGCAGTTTTAGGTTCAAGCGGCTCTGGAAAAAGTCTGCTTGCACATGCAATATTTGGAATACTGCCAGAAAATGCAAATTTAAACGGAAAAATAAAATACAAAGGAAAAGAATTATCACAAAAAGACAAAGAAGAACTTAGAGGAGATAAAATAGCATTAATTCCCCAATCAGTAAACTTTTTAGATCCTTTAATGAAGATTTCAGACCAAGCGATAGGCCATACAGAAAACGATACTGAGAAAAAAGAAAAGAAAATAAAACAAAGAGAAATCTTTGAACATTATAACTTAGGCCCTGAAGTCGACGAAATGTACCCATTCCAACTGTCAGGAGGAATGGCAAGAAGAGTGCTCGTTTCAACCGCATTACTATCTGATCCAAAATTAGTTGTAGCAGACGAACCAACACCAGGACTTGATGAAAAAACAGTGAAAGAAACCTTAAATCACTTCAAACACATGAAAGAAGACGGAGTAGGAGTACTACTAATCACACACGACATCCACGCAGCACTCGAAATAGCAGACAGAATAGGAATATTCTACTCAGGATACGTAATAGAAATAGCAGAAAACAAAGACTTCACAGGCAACGGAGAAAACCTCCTACACCCATACACCAAAGCACTATACAAAGCACTACCTGCAAACGGATTCGAACTAACAAAAGGACACCAACCATTACACGGAGAAATACCAAACGGATGCCCCTACTACGACAGATGCGAAATGAGATTCGATAGATGCAAACAGGAAAGACCACAACTGATTGACCTAGGAAATAAAAAGGTCAGATGCTTCAAATACGAGGAAGGTGCATAAAATGAAACTAAAAGCTACAAACATTTCATTCAAATATCCATCAGCGAAAAATTATCTCCTAAAAGACATTAATCTTGAGCTAGACAACAAAAAAATAATGGGGCTGATTGGAGACAGTGGAAGTGGAAAATCAACCCTGTGTAAAATCTTATCAGGATATGTGCAAAAATATGAAGGGGAAGTGAGTTTTGATGATGCACCTTTGCCAAAAAAAGGATTTAAACCTGTCCAATTAATTTACCAGCACCCAGAAAAAGTAATGAATCCAAAATGGAAAATGAAAGATGTTTTAGGTGAATCTTGGGATGTTGATGAAAAAACATTATCAGAATTTGGAATTCAAAAATCTTGGCTAACAAGATTTCCACAGGAACTGTCCGGAGGAGAACTACAGAGATTTTCAGTTTTAAGGGCGTTGAATCCAAAAACAAAATTTATAATTGCTGATGAAATGACAACCATGCTTGATGCAATCACTCAAGTGCAAATTCTAGATTCCGTGCTGAAACTTGTTAAAGAAAGAAACATGGGATTTTTACTAGTAAGTCACGATATGGATTTGGTAAACACCATATGTGATGATATAATCTATTTTAAGGATATTAATGGCGCTTAATCATTAATATCCATTAATTTTTTAATTTGCCAGTCTGCCCAGAACATAGTGATGTTGTTTGAAACGACCTCGCCCAAAACAATTCCCATCCAGGCACCCCATACACCATAACCCAATACAACAGCAAACAGATAAGCAAAAAGTATTGTAAAGCCAGTTTCTCTCATAATAGTCTGAAACATTGCAGTTAATCCCTTACCAATGCCCTGGAAAACATAAGTTGAAGCAACACCAACAGCCATTGTCGGATAATAAATTACAATCCAAGACAAGAATCCTGTAAGTTCAGATGCAATCCTTACACTGCTTCCGGATGATGCAAATATTGATGCAATTTCTCCGGCAAAGAAATTTGTCAAAACGGCCACAACTATTGCAATAACTATTGAAACCTTCATTGCATACCTGTGAGCAATCTGAATATTTTTAAAGTTTTTTGCACCATAGTTGGCCGCAATAACACTAATCAATGCAGTTCCAATAGCCAAAAGAGGAGTTGTGCCTATTGTAACGATTCTCCAACCTGTCGAATAAACAGCTACTGAATCCGTTGAGCCGACATAAGCCAAAAGTGCGGAAAATACTGCTGCAAAAAATGCATTGTTTAGCAATTGGATGCTTGCTGGAATTCCCACTTTAACAACATCAATTGAAATGTCCCTTTTGAAATTGAAGTTTCCCCAGTAAGGCTTTAGATAAGTGTCCTTTTTAACATAAAGCCAATACACCAACACAAGAATAACAAACACTGCAGAAATTATTGTAGCAATTGCAGCACCCTTAACGCCCAGATTGAATGTATAAATGAAAATAGGATCTAGAATAATATTTAAAACAGCCGATGCAATCATGGCATACATCGGTCTTTTGGTATCTCCTTCCCCTCTGAAAATACCGTATAATGCATTTGAAAGAATAATGAATACAGAACCTGCCAGAATGATTACACCATAGTCAGTTGCATAACTAATTGTAGAGCCTGCACCCATGGCATTCAAAATGGGATTTAAGAATATCAAAAGAATAATAGTTATAATTATAGAAACAACAATATCAATTAGAATTGAATGAATTGAAGCATTATCCGCTTTTATTTTATCATTTTCACCAATATACTTTGAAATTGCAAATGCCGCACCAGAACCCAATCCGTTTCCAAAACCAACTAGAATCATAAATATCGGCGTGAAGAATCCAACACCTGCAAGTGCATCCGCACCCAAACCAGACACCCATGCCGCATCAATAAGGTTATAAAAACTAGTGATAAGCAATGAAACAATCAATGGAATTGACATTTTTATCAAGGCCCGTTTAGGGTTTCCTAGCATAATGTCAATATTATCTGATGAATCATTACTAAACATAGATAATAATTAAATGTTATTCAGATATAAAATTATCTTAAAAAAAAAAAGAAGGGAAAAAATGGAATAAACAAAGTTATTCCTTTTTGGCAACATATATCTCCTGTTTGTCATCCATGCGTGCATCATAAACAATATCTTCTGCATTTTCTCTCATGTCCTGAAAGGTTTCTTCAGCATCTTTTTTTGCAGAAATTACCCCAGCCATCCCTTTAGTGGCTAAATCTTTTGTGGTTTGAGACTTAATAATTTTAGTACCTATAATTGCTGCAGCAATACCTCCGGCAAATAATAGTGCATGTTTATGTTCCTGAACAAATGGATGTAATCCTTTATTAGACATAAACCCTCCAGTGAAACTATTTTTTAGATTTTTTGGATTTTTTAGAGGTTTTAAGTTTTTCCTCTTCAATTTCTTCAGATTCAACATCGATGACGATTTTTTCTTCATCTTCAGCCAATTGTTGCTCAGCATCAGTCTTAATTTCTTCCATACGATCTTCAGCATCTTTTTTAACTGCCAAAACACCTGCAACACAATCAGTGGTTGCATCTTTAACGGCTTTAGATTCCAATATTTTTTTACCAACCAATGCAGTAGCGATCCCTGCTGCAAAAATTAAAATTTCTTTATGTTCCATTGCTTGATTAAAAACTTTTCTATGTGGCATAACAACTCCTTCATGAAACTTTTTAATTGTTCCCAAAATTTTAAATCCACATAAGTAATATAGCTCATATAACATTAAATGAAAACTAGTATATAAAATATTCGTTTTTAAAATATTTTTAGGCAAAACAAAGAATAAAAATTTAGTTATAACTAATTTAAAGCTGCAGTAATCGTTTAAAGTTTAGCAATACCAAAAAAAAATAAAAAAAAAATAAAATTAGAATAGTGGGTCTTTCACCATTCCAATTCTAAATGAGTTTAAGATAACAAGCAATGTTAAACCTAAATCACCAACACCAACAGACATCATCAATGTTATAATTCCCACAATCGCAAGAACTGCACACAATAATTTAATTGTAATTGCCAGAGATATATTCTGTTTGATAATTCCCATTGTTTTATGGCTTAAGGCAAATAAATATGGGAGTTTTGAAATATCATCCTGCATTAAAGCAACATCCGCTGTTTCAATAGCCACATCGGATCCTGCGGCACCCATAGCAATACCAATATTTGCACGTGCTAAAGCTGGTGCATCATTAATACCATCTCCAACCATGGCAACATCCCCAAACTTATTTCTGACAGTATCCAAAAGGTTCAACTTGTCTTGCGGAAGCAAATCAGAATAGACATAGTCAATTCCAATTTCTGATGCTACACTTTTTGCGGCAAGCTTATTGTCACCAGTAAGCATTACAGTTTGTACACCTTGACCTTTCAAATCCTCAATTACTTCTGAAGCATTGTCCCTAATTTTATCGGACACAGTTATGATACCAATAACATTTCGAGCATTTCCAATAAATATCACTGTTTTTCCTTCAGCGTAGCTGTTAATTTCATCTCTTGAAATATCAAATGAACTTCCATCTATCAATGACTCATTTGCAGCGTAATACTGTTCACCATCAATATTTGCAACAATTCCTTTACCTGGAACATTCTTAAACTCTTCAACATTACCTGAACTAATGTTTTCATCATTTGCATAATCTACAACAGCCTGAGCAATAGGGTGAGATGATTCAGATTCCAAAGAAGCCGCAATTCTAACGATATCCTCTTTTGAATAACTTTCATCCAATACTTTAACATCACTTAATTTGAGTTTTCCTTCAGTTAATGTGCCTGTTTTATCAAAGATTACCGCTTTAATATTACGCATTTCTTCAACATAAGTACTTCCTTTAATGATTACTCCATTTCTTGTAGCTGAAGTAATGGCAGACACCATTCCGACCGGTGTTGAAATCAAGAACGCACAAGGACATGAAATTACCAATAGTGAAAGAGCTTTATAAACCCAATCTGTTAAGTTTTGACCCAATGCCAAAGGCGGAATCAATGCAACACAGATAGCGGCAACCATCATGACAGGAGTGTAATATTTAGCTACCTTTTCAACCAATGTTTCTGTTTCAGACCTGTTGAGCTGTGAGCTTTTTACCAAAGTAACAATTTTTGAAATCATGGAATCTTTTGCAGCTGTGGTTACTTTGACTTCCAAATATCCATCTTCATTTACAGTACCTGAAAAGACCTCATCTCCAACCCCTTTTAAAACGGGGACACTTTCACCAGTAATTGAAGCTTGGTTGATTGAAGAAGAGCCAGATATTATTTCTCCATCCAAAGGAACCTTATCACCAGGTTTTACGATTACGGTTTCACCAATGTCCACTTCATCAACATTTTTAATCTCTTCTGCATCACCTACTTTAACTCTGGCAGTATCAGGAGCAATTTCAACCAATGATTTAATTGATCGTCTAGCCCTAAATTCGGAATAGTCTTCCAAAAATTCTGCGATATAATACAGGAATGTTACTGCAGCACCTTCTTCAGGATGACCAATAATAAATGATGCAACACAAGCGATACACATCAACATTGCAGGACCTATAGTATGTTTTTTGACTAATGATTTATAAGCTAAAATAGCTATTTCATAACCTGCAATCACTGCACCAAGCATATAAGTGGCAGTTATTATTGTGGTGTCGAATGACAAAAATTCAAAAACATGCCCTAAAACAAATAATATGGCGCTTGCAACTATTATTTGAATTGGTCTATTGGCAATCAAAGGTTTTCCTTCAGCCAATAGCTCACCATCATCGTCATCGTCGTCATCATCATCTGCACAATCCGGACAACCACAAAGACTTATGTCAACATCCTTATCATTATGGTCATGATGATCATGGTCATGCTCATGATTATGCCCATGGTCATGCTCATGGTCATGCTCATGGTCATGCTCATGGTCGTGATCATCATCTGCACAATCAGGGCAACCACAAAGACTTATGTCAACATCCTTATCATAATCGATTTTTTCACTGTGATCATGTACGCTCAAATCAGTATTTTCTTGATAATTTCTTAATAACTGCTGATTATAATGATCAGAATTTTCACATTTAACTTCATTACATTCTGGGTCAAAACAGATGTGATTGTAATGTTCGGGGTTGCGACAATTTTCATCACCGCAATCAGGGTCATAACATCTATTTTCCTCCATCTTATCACCAATTAAAAATTATTCTAATATATGTTCCAAACCCACTTTGTATATCATTTCTATGTGAAGGTCAGTAAGAGAATATCTTGCCATTTTACCTTCCTTTTGATATTTGACAATGTTATTTGCACGCAATATTCTTAATTGATTTGAAACAGTTGTTTGGTTCAAGTCAAGTGCATCACATATGTCACATACACACAAATCCTCAATACTAAGCAGAGAAATAATTTTTAATCTTGTAGGGTTTCCAAATATTTTAAAGAATTCTGACAGCTCAGCGAACTCGGATTCTTCAGGAATACGCTCTTTTACTCGGTCAACAACATCCTCATGAGAGTTGAAGACTTCGCACATATCATCGTTTTCATTTTCAAGATTATCTTTTTTCATTTCAATCACATATATTACAATTACATAATATGGCATGCCACATATTTAAATGTTTTCATATCATGATATTGTGATATGTTAATTTGAAAAAAAATATGATGAAAAAAAGAATTATTTTTCATTCAACTGTTCGGTTAAACGTTTCACTTCATTTTCTAGTTTGAGAATTTTACCATTAGCATTAGCCAAATCCTCCTTAGCATTAGCCAAATCCTCTTTAGTATGAGTTAAATCCTCCTTAGCATTAGCCAAATCCTCTTTAGTATGAGTTAAATCCTCCTTAGCATTAGCCAAATCCTCTTTAGTAT
>NZ_JAXJXF010000124.1:0-24412 GCF_036307625.1 Methanobrevibacter sp. | reverse complement strand
GATATTATATACAAAAATCATATTATTAATATTATCAATAAATCAAAGGACTGTATAAAAATGAACTTAATATGGTTTTATGTTGCTATTGTATTAGCTATAAGTGATATTTTGCACACACACATTATGTGGAAAGTTTTCAACAATTTCTACATAATACTGGGAGGTTTGATTCAACAAACTACCAAAACAACTTGGCAGACCTGGTTAGCACAT
The DNA here is from genome assembly GCF_036307625.1 of Methanobrevibacter sp. Taxonomy (GTDB): domain Archaea; phylum Methanobacteriota; class Methanobacteria; order Methanobacteriales; family Methanobacteriaceae; genus Methanocatella. The sequence continues at coordinate 24,196 of NZ_JAXJXF010000124.1, read as the reverse complement.
GAAATAATGGAAGCAGGATTCCATTTCATCGTATTGTCAATAGTATTCTTAAATCCAATTATTGGAATTTTAGCAGCCCTAATTCATTTTGTAATTGATGTTTCACATACCGTATTAATACGAGATATGGGCGAACTAGAACATAGAGCATTACATTTTGTAATAGAATCTCTATTTTTCATAATGATTTTTGGATTATAAAAATAAATAATGGAGTTATTAAATGCCAGTTATTACATTTAAATATCAAGATTTAAAAGACTTAGGAATAGATATGGAAAAAGATGAGCTAATAGATACACTGCCAATGATGTCCAGTGACATCGAGGACTATGACGATGAAGAAATCAAGGTTGAATTCTTCCCTAACAGACCAGATAATTTATCCGTTGAGGGAGTGGCTAGGTCTTTTAAAGGATTTATCGGCCAAGAAATTGGTTTTCCAGAATATGAATTAGAAGATTCCGAAGAATATGTTGAAGTGGATGAAGATGTGGCAAAAATCAGACCATTTATCGGATTTGCCAAAATAGATAACGTTGATTTTACTGGCGATAAACTCAAATACATCATGGACTTCCAGGAAAACCTCCATTGGGTAATTGGAAGAGACAGGAAAAAAGTAGCTATCGGTATCCATAATGCAGATGTTGTAAATGCTCCATTCAAATATATTGCAACACCAAAAGACGCCAATGCTTTTGTTCCTTTAGAAAAAGACTTTGAAATGACCCCTAATGAAATATTAACCCAACATGATAAAGGGGTTGATTATGCTCATTTAATCCAAGACTTTGACAAATATCCATTAATTCTTGATAAAGACGATAATGTATTATCCATGCCTCCAATCATCAACGGTGAGTTGACAAAAATCAAGGAAGACACTAAGAACATTATTGTTGATGTTACCGGAACTGATGAAAGGGCAGTTAATCAGGCATTGAATATCATCTGCTGCTCCTTTGCAGAAGTTGGCGGTCAAATTAAAACAATGGAAGTCCGATACTCCGATAAAACCATCAAAACTCCAGATTTAACCCCTCAAGAAATGAACGTTCATGTCGATACCGCAAATAGTTTAATCGGCGGAACTAAACTTACCGCTGAAGACATTAAAGAATTGTTATTGAAAGCACGTTTTGATGCTGAAATAATCAATGATAATGAAGTTAAAGCTATCATACCAGCATATAGAGTTGACATATTACATGAGGTAGATGTCGTTGAAAATATCGCAGTGCAATATCACATAAATTCCGTTGAAGCAAAATTGCCTGAAATCAATACAGTTGCTTATGAAAACAACTGGTTTAAAGCAGAAAGCACCATCCGTGAAGTAATGATTGGACTGGGATTTCAGGAAGTTATGAGCCTAATGCTAACCAATGAGGAAGCACACTATGAAAAAATGAATCAGCCGGAAGAAGACCATGTTCAAGTTGCAAGACCTATTACCATCGACAGAACCATGATTAGAACTAGTTTGATTAATAGCTTAATGGAATTTTTAGAGGACAACAAGCATGAGGATTTACCTCAAAAAATCTTTGAAATCGGAGATATACTATACTTGGATGAATCCAAAGAAAACAAAACCAGATCTTCTAAAAAATTGGCTGCATTGATTTGTCATTCAACTGCAAACTTTACAGAAATCAAATCAGTGATGACAAGTGTTTTAAGCAATCTTGGCTACACCATGGAAATAAGTGACAGCGAAAATAAGACATTCATTGAAGGTAGAGTAGCTGACGTAACCGGCGAATCCCAAAAAGGCACAATCAAAGGGTTCTTTGGAGAAGTTTCACCTGAAGTGATTACCAATTTCACTTTAGAATATCCGGTCATTGCTTTTGAAATAGAATTCATCAACAAATGAATTCTTAAATTCTTTTTTTTAATACCACAATTTTCTCATCTGTGTTTCAATTTCAGAGTAATTGTTCACAGCTGGTGAAGCATCATAATTACTGAAAATAGCTATCAAAATCAGCAATAGTATAATAATAACTATTAGAATTATTGTCCATTTCTGCAATTATTCACCAACCATTGTCAAAGTTACTGTTCTTGTACTTCTTGGTCCATCTAGTTCAATGAAAAAAACTGATTGCCATGTGCCCAAATCAAGTTTTCCATTTTCAATAGGTAAAGTTTCACTTGAAGAAAGCAAAAAAGATTTCAAATGTGACCTTGCATTATTGTCGATTCTATCATGACTATATGAAAATTTATCATCAATTAAATTATCTAATGTAAATTCCAAATCTTTTAAAAGACCTGATTCATTTTCATTAACCACAATGGCAGAAGTAGAGTGTTTTGAAAAAATTGAAATGATTCCTTTATCAATGTCAATCAGATTATTAATTTGTGAAGTGATATCAATAATTTCAAAGCTTTTGTTAGTATCGATTTTTAAAGAATAAGATTTGACTGTCATTACTAATAATTTATTGAAACATGTTAATATAACTAAAAGAAAAAAAAAGAAAAAGGATATTAAAATTCTTCTTTATTTAATCTACTTCGATATCCATAGATTAACAGCCCCATTATAGATAATAGGCACATCACTATAAGTCCGGAAGTATTTGTAAGTTCTTTTGATGTTGTTACCTGAGGAACAATTTCAAATGATTTTCCTTCCTTAGCAGTTTCGCCACTTCCGCTGTCCCCTGCATTTAAATCCCCATTAGATAATGCATCATGTCCATTATCAGATGTATCCTGAGAAGGAATATTGGAACTGTTGGTTCCATAGTTACCTGATTCCTGTGAATTTGCCACATGGGATCCTGAAGAATTTCCTCCTTGTGAATTACCTTGGTAATTTGAATTTCCATTCACATCAGAGGTTCCTTCATTTCCATCATTATTTTGGGAACCTGATTGTCCATCACTTGAGGGTGTTGATTTTGAATCAATTGACTCGCCTTTTTCTCCGGAAGCATGAAAATCATACTTGTAATACTGACCACCGATTTCGACCTTCACATCATGGTCAACAGTGGGGTCCAAATCCTTGACAACAGTTGCCTGTCCATCATTAACTGTAACAGTGTATCTATTCCCATCTACTTCAACATTTGTTTGAAAAGTTGCAAATTCATTTACGGCCCTACCTGATGAATCTCTTAATTGAAGTGAGAGAGTGTTACTTATGGATAATGTATCCAAATTCATTAAAGATGCCAAAAGCCTTGGACATACGAAAGTATTTGAAGGGTCATTTGAATCATACCAGTTTTGACCCAATTCAAAGTTTTCATTTTCCCAGTAATTTTTTGCCTGATAGAATTCATTATGAGCTAAATAATTATATTCAACCTTAAGTATTGTGCTTCCAGAACTTTTAAATCCGGAACCCAGTAAAAAACCATTGCCGGTTTCAAATCCTCCCATGCTTGAACGTGGATCTTTTCTGTTATTTGTTAAGGAATTTGTTTTAACCACATCATTGGATGATGTTGAGTTGACATAAATTCCATTAGTGTTCTCGAAAACATTATTTCTGTTAATTAATGTATGGGAAGATTTATTAAATGTTGAAATACCATTCAAATTATTGTGATGAACAGTATTGTTGGTAATATTACAATAATATATGTTGGAAGTTTCTATTCCAGATAATCCATTATATGAAATCATATTTTTAGATACTAATGAATTTTTTACATCCTTAAGCTGCAAACCATTTTGACTAGCTTTCGAGATATAATTGTCTGATACAGTAATTTTATCAGAATTTTTTACCAAAATACAATTTTTTCCGCCAACAACCAAATTATCTTTAACTAAAACATTTTTTGTATTGTCCACAATAACACCGCAATCACTATTGGATGCAACTATAGTTATTCCAGACAATACACTACCTGCTGATTTTGATGTGAAATAAAATCCGAAAGTTTTATCCAAACCTAAATTCTTTGCTTTATCAGTTAATTTATCAGAAGAATATACAATACTTGCATTTTTAGAAAGTATATTTAATTTCTTATCCACAACTAAAGAAATATCATTATATTCCTTGTCCGTAAACACAAATGTATCCCCATCTTTTGCATTATCAAATTTTGATTGAATCTCATCATTTGATATGTCATTAGCAATATTTTGATAAGTATTACTTCCATAGGAAAGGCTTGTCATATTGTTATCTTCAATGCTAACTGCACTAACTGAAGAAACAAAGAATAAGAATAATAATGAGAATATAAAAATACTAAATACTTTTTTATCCATATTAAAAACTTCCCAATTTTTATTTTTATATATTAATCCTTAAAAATGGAATAAAATTTTAAAAACAAAAAAATTATCCATATGCAAAATATTGATTAACATTTAAAATTTTGATGACAAACATATATAAATCTAACCAATATAACAGCATTATATCATGAATAATCGACGACATAACCATTATTTCATAAAATTAGAATACTTAACAATGTTATATTAAAAATTCAAGACTTTTCCATTTAAATAATATAAAAATCAATATATAATCAATTACTTATCGATAGAATCAAAGTTATGGATAAAAATAAGTAATTATGATATAATTAATTTAGAGAGGAGAAAATGAATAATAAAAATTTAATATTAGTAATTACACTAGTATTGATTGTATTTTTTGCTACAAGCGCAGTATCCGCTAAAAACATGACAGATACTGTTGAAGATAACGAAGTGTTAGGCAATGCAGAAATTACAATCGAAACTACAGACACTAATAATCAAATTCAAACTAAAATAAATAGTTTAAATGACGGAGATACTTTAAACTTCCAAACAGGAGAGTATAAAGACATCTGTATTTATGTAAACAAAAGCATCACAATCAATGGTAACGGTTCTACATTATACGGATATGACAGACCATCTGCAAATACCACTCCTGAAATAATCATGAATAAAACCACAGAAGGAGGATATGCAATTGCAAACCTCGCAACATTATACATCCTTAAAACTGATGGTTTAGTTTTAAAAGACATTAAAATAGTTGCAGGCCAAAACAGTGGAACCGATAAGGGAGCCGATTCCAGATACAGCAATTGTGTAATCTACAATTATTTCTCAAACCATACAACAATTACAAACACCAGCATAACCGGATGCTCCTGGGGTATCTGGTTCCAAAATTGTGCTGATGGAATTATAGAAAACAATAAAGTACAAAACCAGTTAATTACCGGAATATTTAACTTCCAGTCACCAAGAACAATAATCAGAAACAACACAGTAACTAATGCCAAAAACCACGGAATCGATGTAAGGCATGGTGTTGGACCAAACGTTAAAGTTTTAAACAATACAGTAATTGGGTCAAAAGAAGGAATTTACTTATTACACTCAGCAAAACATGTCGTGACTGGAAATACAATAATGAATTGTAGCCTAAGCTCAATTACATGTTGCGGCGCTAGCCACATAACTATCAAAAATAATAGATTATTAAATTCAAGGATTGGAGTTCTTTTAGGTGGAGGTCAACCTGTTGGTGGTGCTTACACAGGATATAACAACATTACCATTGGTGAAAACGAATGGAAATTAGACAACTTACCAATGCCACCCTCATTTGTATTTTATGTCGCTGAAGCAAAAGGAGACTATGCAAGTACCTCTGCAATGATGGGTACTTACACTGACAGTGGATTAACCAATATAACATATGTTGAATATAACGGAATTGAAACACCTACACCAGTTGTTGTTGATTATGATGCAATTTTAAAACCAACCGGTAAAAATGTAACAATTTCTGCTGGAATGACAAATTCCCAAATCCAAACTGCAATTAATGGAATGAATAATGGAGATACATTAATCTTTGAAAAGGATGCAGTATTTGAAGATATCTGTATTTATATTAATAAAAATATTAAAATTATTGGTAATAATGCAACTTTAAAAGGTTTAACAAGTGCAAATAAAGATATAATCAATTCTATAGGATTACCAAATACATACAATGCATTACTTTACTCATCAATCATATATTCAATCAACAACACCAATGCTGTAATAAGCAATTTAAATTTAATCAGCAACTATCCAAATTATTCCAATCCAAATAATGAAGAATACAAAACTGCATGTATTTTCGCAGAAAACAGTAAAAATCTCACAATTACCGGATGTAACATTGATGGAGCATCATGGGGATTATTTGTAGGATTCCAAAAAAATGGCTGTCCTAACTCAATAATTACAAACAACAAAGTATCAAACCAATACACAACAGGCATTATCTGTTTTGGATCACAATTCTCCATTATTGCCAATAATACTGTAACCAATGCTAAAAACCACGGAATCGATGTGAGATTCAAGGCTAATGGATTTAATGTTACTGTATTTAACAATACCATTTCCGGTGCAAAAGAAGGTATTTATCTTTTACATTCTTCCGGACACAAAGTATACGAAAATACTATTTTAAACTCAAAAATCAGTTCAATTACATGTTACGGATCAGGAAATGAATATATTTTCAACAATACATTAAGCGGAAGCAGAATAGCTGTCTTACTTGGTGATGGATACTACAATGTAACTATCGGTCCAAATACCTACAGACCCGACAAATTACCATTCCCCCCAACATTTGAATACTTCATTGTTCAAGGTGAAACCAGATACCAATCTTCTGAAAAAGTAATTGGAACATATAAAGATTCACAAGCTGTAAACTTAACAGCAAATGATGTGACAGTAGGATACAAAAAAGGAACTTTTGAAGTGACTTTAAAAGACAGCAAAGGTAATGCTATATCTGATAAACCAGTAACCATTAACATCAACGGTGAAAAATACATAGCTGTAACTGATTCAAACGGTGCGGCTTCCATTAATTTAACTTTAACTCCAGGAAATTATACTGCGGATATACATACTTCAAGCGATTATTACAACAAAGCAGGCAATGCTGAAGCTACCATTACCGCTAAAGATGATAGGACTACAGTTGCAATAACTGCCAGCGGAAAAACATTCTACCTACAAGCTATTGAAAAAGGCAGCAAATACCAAGTAACTATTAAAGATGCAAACGGTAACCTTTTAGCTAATAAAATCATCACAGCCACATTTAACGGCAAAAACTACAAAACAAAAACCAATCCAAAAGGCATAGCTACTGTGACTCTTAAAGCAACTAAAGTAAGTTCTCTAAAAGCTACCGTTAAATTCGCTGGTGATAATCAATATAAAGCAGCTAGTAAAACTGCAACAATCAAAGTCACTAAAGAAGCATCCAAATTAACTGCATCTAAAAAGACTTTCAAAGCTAAAACCAAAACTAAAAAATACGCTGTAACCTTAAAGTCCAAATCTGGTAAAGCAATCTCAAAAGTAAAAGTTACCCTCAAAGTAAAAGGTAAAACTTACACAGCAACCACCAATGCAAAAGGTAAAGCTACCTTTAAAATTACAAAATTAACTAAAAAAGGCAAACACACAGCTGTTGTCAAATTTACAGGTAACAAATACTTTACCGGAAAAACAGTTAAACAAAAAATAACAATAAAATAAAGAGATTTTAATTAATCTCTTTTAATTTTTCTTTTTTTAAAATAGGATTAGTACATATTCCTACGGGAATATGCAATATACACTACGAATATCCCAATCAAAATTAAAACTATTTGTGGAAATATTGCAAAAAATATTGAAGGAATAACATTTAATTCAGCTAAAAGCCATAATACACCATAAATTACAATTAAAATACCCAATAACATTGCAATTTTGTAACCCATATCCCTCAAATCAGGAAAACCACCATAAGGTATTGGCATCAAATCACCTACAATTCTTTAGTTCCATCTTCAGTTCCGATAATGACCTTATCAACCATCTGTGAAAATATACCGTTTTCAACAACACCAGGAATTGTATTCAAGTCAATTTCCAAATGCTCAGGAGATTCTATTTTCTCAAATTTGGCATCAATGACAAAATTACCGTTATCGGTTATTACCGGGCCGTCTTTTCTTTGGGCCATCCTTATTTCACATTTAGCCCCCATATCTTCAAGTTCCTTTATGACCATGCGAGATGCATCAGGTAATACCTCAACAGGAACTGGAAATGTACCTAACTCTTCAACGCATTTTGATTCATCGACAATGACAATGAACTCTTTTGCAGCATAGTCAACAATTTTTTCCTTGGTGTGGGCTGCCCCGCCACCTTTAATTAAGTTGAATTCAGAATCCACTTCATCAGCACCGTCCACTGACAAGTCAATGTCATTTTCTTCCAAAGTAGTGATTGGAATATTCCATTGCTTGGCTATTAATAATGATTGAAATGAAGTTGGAATTCCCTTTACGCTAATTCCTTCATCTTTAATTCTCATGCCCACTTTTTCTATAAAGTAATGTGTTGTTGAACCGGTACCCAGTCCTAAAACCATACCATCCTTTACATATTCAGCAGCCTTATAACCTGCATTTTTCTTACTAGAATCATTACTGCTAGCACTTTTCATTTAAATCACAAACCCCAAAGTAAGGTTATTAAGTTTATAACCTTTTTTACATTCTTCCTTATGTTTTCCATTGTTTTCTAAAACAATACATTTGTCTTTTTCCTGTAATCCATCCGGGAAACACAAATCATGAAAATCACACTTCTCATCACAATCATGAGCATCATAAGTAAATGTGGATCCTTCAAAAATATTTTTTGAAGTGGTCAACAGATCAATTTTGGCTCTATCGACTTCAACAGGAACAACAGCCCCCTCAGCATGTATTGGACACTTCTGTTCACTATCCTTAACATCCACTACAACATATTTTCTGTTTAATTCCAAGTTTCCAACGCAAGATGATTTAAACCTACAGTTTTCACACTCATCAGCTGGACCTAGAAAAACAAATTCCTGACCTTTTTTTGCTAAATCTTTACCAATTAATGTTATCATCTAAATCACCTCTGTTTTATAAGCCAGTTCATAAGCTGCTTCTTTTGAAATTCCATTATCTCCTAAAATAGTATATCTTTCAGGTCTGATTTTATGAGCCATTACCAATGCATCAATTACATCCTCTTCAGGAATATTTAATTCCGCCGCAGTAGTTGGAGCCTGAACAGCTTTTAAAGAATTTCTAATTGATTTCCAGTCTCCACCATGAAGATACATCATCAATATTGTACCAATACCACACTGTTCTCCATGTAATGCAGGTTTATCCAAAATCTTATCCAATGCATGTGAGAACAGATGTTCAGATCCGCTAGCCGGCCTTGAAGAGCCTGCAATACTAATTGCCATCCCCCCACTGAACAATGATTTCATGACAATGCGTGCACTGGCTTCAAGATTCGGTTTGATGTTTGCAACATTATCAGTGATTAAATGAGCAGACATGATTGACAGTGCAGCGGCTGATTCACTGATCGGCTCATATTTTAATCTATGAGCCAATTCCCAATCTTTAATAGCTGTAAAGTTAGCAATCAAATCAGCACATCCAGCAGACAATAGTCTGAATGGAGACTGTGCAATTATTTCAGTGTCAGCAATTACAGCGATTGGAGACTGTGCCTTAGCAGATGTGGAAGTATTAGGATTTTTAATTGATGCTAAAGGAGATACAATACCATCATGTGAAGCGGTTGTAGGCATGGATACGAAATAAACACCCTGATTATGTGAAGCCAATTTGGCTACGTCAATTACTTTTCCACCACCGATACCGATAACGGCAGTGTCCTGAGTGATTAACTCTTCAACTTCAGCTATTGAATCATAAGTTGCTTTATTTACTTTAATAACATCCCATTCAATACCCTGTTTATCAAGGCTTTCCATTACAGGTTTTGCACCTATATTATAGGTATGTTCACCCGTAACGATTAAAATCTTTTTATCTAAATGCAAAGACTTACAAATATCTCCAGTATCTTTCAAGATACCCGGATCAATGTAAACTTCACGAGGCATTTGTATTTTCCTATTACTCATAAAAATCTCCTAAAGTAAATTATACATTAATATATATGTATAAAATAATTATAAATAACTTTCTTAAAATTTCCTGAAAAATATTGAAGAATATCTCATAACTATAATCAAATAACTTTAATACTTATTAAAAACAGAATATTTAATATTATAAAATATTATTAGGTGATATGGTGGAAAATTTTGATGAATGGTTTCATGACATTTTAGAACAAGCAGACATAACTGATTCAAGATATCCTATTAAAGGAATGGCAGTTTGGAGACCATACGGTTTTCAGATAAGAAAACATTCCATGAACATTATTAGAAAATTATTGGATAAAGACCATGATGAAGTATTGTTCCCAATGCTTGTTCCTGAAAATGAACTTGCAAAAGAAGGTATACACGTAAAAGGATTCGAAGAGGAAGTGTACTGGGTTACAAAAGGTGGTAAAAGAGATTTAAACGAACATCTTGCACTAAGACCAACCAGTGAGACAGCAATCTATCCTATGTATTCATTATGGATTAGAACACACATTGACCTTCCAATCAAAATGTATCAAATCGTCAATACATTCAGATATGAAACAAAACATACTAGACCTTTAATTAGAGTAAGGGAAATCACTACATTTAAAGAAGCTCACACTGCCCATGCCACTAAAGAAGAATCAGATGAGCAAGTTCAAGATTTTCTTGAAATGTATAAAGAGTTCTTTGATGATTTAGCCATCCCATATTTAATTTCTAAAAGACCAGAATGGGATAAATTCCCTGGGGCAGACTACACAATGGCTTTTGATGTCATCATGCCAAATGGTAAGACATTGCAAATTGGTACCATCCATAATTTAGGTCAAACCTTTGCAAAAACATTTGACATTACCTTCGAAGATAAAGACGGTGAGCACAAACTTGTCTATCAAACCTGTGCAGGAGTATCCGATAGAGTAATCGCATCAGTTATTGGAATTCATGGAGATGACAAAGGTTTACGCCTACCACCTAAAGTATCACCAAATCAAGTTACCATAATTCCAATTTTATTTAAGAAAGGAAAAGAGGAAGTTCTATCCAAATGCAGTGAAATTAAAGAACAGCTCGAAGCAAAAGGATTGAGAGTAAATATTGATGACAGGGACATAAGGCCCGGTAAAAAATTCAACGATTGGGAATTGAAAGGAACACCAATTAAACTTGAACTTGGACCACGCGATTTAGAAAATAACATTACAATAGCTATGAGAAGAGATGAAGAAGAAAAAATCGAACTTGCACTTGATGATTCATTAGCTGACAATGTAGTGGAGTTACTTGAAAAATCATCCGAAGATTTATCCGCACAGGCATGGAGCTTCCAAGAAGATCATATCAAATTTACAGAAAATTTGGATGAAATTTCAGAACTTGTCGAAGCAGGAAACATCGTTAAATTTAACTGGTGTGGAGACGAAGCGATAGGTAAGGAAATTGAAGAAAAAACCGGCTATGATATTTTAGGCATTCAAGAAGAAATATCAGAAGGCAAATGCATAGCCAGTGATAACGATGCCAAATACATTGCTTTAATAGCTAAAACATATTAGTGATATTATGGATAATATCTATGCAATAATTCCAGTCAGCAAGTTCAAAAACGCTAAAACCAGACTTTCCCCTTTCTTATCCGAGAAAGAAAGAGAAAAACTCCTAAAAGTGATGCTGCATGATGTTACCGACACATTGAAAAGATATGTCGATAAAATTTTCATCATAAGCAGGGACGAAGACGTTTTATCCTATGCTGAAAGTCTTAATTTGAACACCATTTTGGAAAATGAAAATTCCAATTTAAACAAAGCATTAACACAGGCAATGAAATTTTGCAAAGGTAAAACCCGAAAAGTCATTATTGTTCCATCAGACATCCCATTAATCGGAAAAACCAATGTTCAAATGCTGATTGATGCTGGAAAGAGCCTCGATTTCATCATTGTCCCCTCAAAAGGAGGTGGAACAAATATGATGATTATGAAACCTATGGGAATACGCACCAAATTTGAAGGATTCAGCTACAAGGAACATGTCAAAGCAGCTGAAAGAAAAAAATTAAATCCACAGGTTCATGATTCATTCTTCATGGCACTGGACGTTAATACTGCTGAAGATTTGGGGGAAATAATGATTCACGGTGAAAAAACCCATACCCGAAAATACTTAAAAGAATTGAAGGTGAAATTCGAACCTTCACGCGGAAGCGAAAGAATAAACGTTAGTCGAGCTGATTAAATGATAGTAATGAGTATCGCTGGCGTTGACCCGTCAGGCGGCGCTGGCGTATTTGCTGATTTGAAAACATTTCAAGCGATTGGAGTTTATGGAACAGGTGTAGTAACTGCTTTGACTGCTCAAAATCCATACAAATTTTTTTCAACAATGCCTGTGAATGAATCATACATTGAAGAGCAAATTGATTCCGTAATGGATTCCTATGAAGTTGAATTCATCAAAACAGGAATGCTATACTCACCGGAAATAATTAAGCTGGTATCCAAAAAGATTAAAGAATATAATCTAAAGGCAGTGATTGATCCTGTAATGGTTGCCACTTCAGGTGGAGATTTAACCAAGGAGGATTTGGCCAATGCAATGAATAGGTATTTGCTTCCACAATGCATTTTAACAACCCCAAACATTTCAGAAGCTGAAAAATTAACTGATTTTAAAATTAACAATGAAAAAGATGCAATAAAAGCCTCTAAAAAAATAAAATGTGACAATATTATTACTGGAGGCCATCTAGATGGTATTAATACAATCAACATAGATGATGAAGTCACAACCGTAAAACAGGAATTAATTGAAACCGATAATCTCCATGGTACCGGCTGCAATCTATCATCAGCCATTGTTGCATATCTGGCAAAAAACAATGATATGAAAACATCAATCTTAAAATCCCTTGATTATGTCTATGAGGGAATTAAAAATGGAAATTACGGAACTTTAATAGCTAAAATATAATGTTAAAAAAAGAAATAAATGAGATATGGTTAAAAAGCTAGTCTCCCATATCTAAATTTTCGACAATGGACTCTTGAAGAGCGATGAACTCTTCAGATTCTCTTTTTCTTGGTCTTTCAATATCTACATTTATGATATTTGCAATTTTACCCGGATTTTTATCCATAATGACAATTTTATCTGCAAGATACACTGCTTCGTCAACATCGTGAGTTACAAAAACAATTGTATTTTCAAATCTTTTCCAAACTCCAATCAGTTGCTCTTGAAGCTTGTGTCTGTTTTGCATATCCAATGCAGAAAACGGCTCATCCATAAGCAAAATCGGCGAATGATTAAGCAAAGATCTAATAATTGCAACCCTTTGTTTCATACCACCTGAAAGTTCATGAGGATAGCTATCTTTAAAGTCAATTAAACCAACACTTGTCAAGTATCTTTCAGCAGCTGCAATATTTTCCTCCTTGTTTCCCTGTTTTGTCATTTCCAAACCAAAAGTTACATTTTGAAGGACGGTTAACCAAGGAAATAGTGAATATTGTTGGAAAATTACGGCCCTGTCACCGGATGGCTTTTCAACGACTTCACCATTGGCAACAATTTCACCTGAAGTAGGTTGATCCAATCCTGCAATCAATCTTAAAAGAGTAGTTTTACCGCAACCTGACGGTCCTAAAAGGCAAATTAACTCCCCATCATTAATAGTTAAATTAATATCCTCCAAAACAGACAATTTATCTGATTTTTTACCTTCAAAGGATTTATTAATATTTTTTACTTCAATTGACATACATAACACCTACCAGAATATCCTGTTTTGAATTCTTGTAAATATAAAGTCGAATACAAGTCCAATTAAACCAATTACAAGCATACCAACGACAGTAGTACCAGTATCAAAGAGATTTGTTGCGGTTAAAATCATATAACCTAAACCACTACTTGAACCAATCATTTCAGCGGAAATTGTACACATCAATGCAATTCCAATACCTACTTTTAAACCGGAAACAATATACGGAACAGTTGAAGGCAAAACCACACGTTTTAAAACATTCCAATCATTAGCTCCCAGAGTTTGAGCTGATTCTACTAAAACCTTGTCGGTTCTTTTAACCCCATCAATAGTATATACCAAAATAGGGAATACGCATCCCATGAAAATTATAAATACTGCAGGAACAGTTCCTATTCCAAACCATAAAATTGAAAATGGAATCCATGCAACAGGAGGAATCGGTCTTAAAATACTGATTACAAAAGTACATAAATCTTCCAAAGTTTTATACCAACCAAGTAAAATCCCAAGGGGAATAGCCACTACAGATGCCAAAATTAAACCTGCAAATACTTTGAATAATGTGTCCAATGTATTGGTGAGCAATTTTCCATTTTGAATAACCACCCATGCGGAATTGACCACATCAAGAGGACTCGGCAATATATATGAAGAAAACAATCCCAAACCATCAGTTATTAAATACCAAAAGAATATTAAAATTATCGGTAAAATTATTGGGACAAACTTATTATTATAATTATTAAACATTTCACCACTTAAATTAAAATTTTTATACATTTAATAATAGGTTAACATAATATAAAAGCTTTAAAAAAAATTAGAAAAAAAGAAAAAAATTATGAAGCGTCAGCCACTTCAATAGCTTCTACTTCAATATCGTTTGAATAATCATTGTCTTTTAAAACAGACTTGGTACTCATTGCACCAAATAACATTGTGGATAAATTATGAATCATTGAAGATGTAGACGGTTGAATTACACCCATTACACCTAAAACCAAAAGTGAACCGTTTACAGCTACAATATTGCGATAGTTAGAGTTAATTTTATCCAACATCCCAACACTTAATTTTCTAAGTGTTACAAGGTCGTACAAATCATCGGACAATAATGATATGTCTGCCACTTCACGGGCAATATCAGATGAATGTTTCATTGAAACAGACACATCTGCTGCAGCCAGTGCAGGTGAATCATTAATACCGTCCCCAACCATAATAACGGTTTTACCTTCTTGTTTAAGTTCTTCTACAATCTTGGATTTGTCTTCTGGAAGTACTTGTGACCTGTATTCAGTAATTCCTAATGCTTTGGCTCCTGCCTTAGCACCGCTTTCACTGTCTCCAGTAAGCATTATGACATTTTCAATACCTAATGATTTTAGCTCTTCTATGACATATTTTGCTTCTTCACGTACAGGGTCATCGATACAAATAAGCCCTTCAAGTTTTCCATCAATGGCCAAGTAAACTACAGAATGTTCTTTAGCTTCTTTTTTAACTTTTCTTTCTTGAGTTTTAGTTACTTTAACTTTCTCATCATCAAATAAGAAGTGTTTTGAACCAATTACTGCACGTTTACCATCATATTCCGTTACAATACCATGAGCTACAATATATTCAACTTCACTGTGGTCCTCCTCATGTTTAAGGCCTTCTTCCTCAGCTTGCTTTACAATTGCAGTGGCAATACTGTGAGCAAAGTGTTCTTCGATACATGCAGCCATTCTTAAAATATCATCACGTTTGTATCTTCTAGACATTGGAATAACTTCAACAACTTTTGGAGTTGCATTAGTCAATGTTCCAGTCTTATCGAAGACAATGGTGTCTGCATTTGCATATGCTTCAAGGAATTTTCCACCTTTAACCATCATCCGGTTATCTGATGCCTCACGCATTGCAGATATTACTGACAACGGTGTAGTTAATTTTATTGCACATGAGAAATCAACCATAAGTACTGACAGTGCTTTTGATGGATTTCTTGTAATCAAGTATGTCAGTGCTGTTGCAAGGAAACTATATGGAACAATTGAATCCGCAAGTTTTTCAGCTTTGCTTTGAGTTTCAGCCTTTAATTCTTCTGAATTTTCAATCAGATCAATGATTTTGTTTAATCTTGTTTCCTTATTCATTGAATAAACTTCAACAATTACATTTCCTTCTTCAACAACAGTTCCGGCATGAACTGTCTTACCTTCAGATTTATGAATAGCCAATGGCTCTCCGGTCATTGAAGCCTCATTGACCATTGCTTCACCATCAACCACTTTTCCATCTACAGGAATTATGTCTCCCATATGGATTTTGATTTTATCTCCCTTATCGATATCCATTGCAGATACCTGTTTTTCTTCACCATCCTCTCCTACTACCCAGACAGTGTCAATATTGAGAGCTAAACTATCTTTTAAAGTACTTTTAGCTTTTTGTACTGTGTAGTCTTCCAATGCATCGGAGATGGACAATAAGAACATCATGGAACTTGCAGGTTGATATTGCTTTTGCAGTAAAGCACCTGCAACTGCAGCACCATCAAGCAGAGCCACATCTACACGGAAACTTGTTAAACTATCCAAACCATACCAGATATATTTTGCCGCACGGAATATTGTTAATGCATTTTTAATCGGCATTGGAAGGAACCATCTTCCAAGCAACCTCCGACCAATCATCTTAGACAATTTCAAATAAAAATCATCAGTAATCTCTTTTGAAACCTGAGTTTGGGTCGGTTCGGCTTCAAAAAGGTCATCGATTGTGATTCCTGCTAAAATGTTAAATATCTTTTGTTTGCTTTCATCATCCCCATCATAGTAAATCAAAATACTACCGTTCCTGTGAGAAGTGAAAACATCATGGATAAACTCATAATCTAAAAGTAATGAAGCGATGCCATAACCTTCCTCTTTAGTGAAGGCCCATTTTCCAGCACGAACTCTTAAACGAGGCGCACTATCATGCATTACTTTAAATTTCATTTTACTACCTTACTAATAAAATAAAATTATTTTTTTGCTTCAACGTAGATTTCTTTTTTGTCTTCTTCGTGAGCATCAACAACAATGTCTTCTGCATTTTCCTTCATATCTTGGAAACATTCTTCAGCATCTTTTTTAGCAGACATTACAGAAGCCATACCTTTGGTTGCTGCATCTTTTACTGTTTCTGATTCCAAAATTTTTTTACCTACAATAGCAGTTGCAATTCCTGCTGCAAAAATCAATGCATGTTTGTGTTCTGTACATTTGTTAATTATATCATCACGTAACATCATTTCACATCCTAAAAAAAATTATTTATTCATTGAAATAATTTAGGTAAAACTAAATTATAACAATTACACTATTAATTATATTCAAAATAATATATATGTTTTAGGCAAACCTAAACATAACCCAATAGTGTATCAATCGTTACTTGAAGCTCAGAAAAAAGTAATTTGATTAAATTGCAAAATAACCTATCAATCACACATCCTCAATTTAATTGTATAAGTTATTTGACATACTATATTAACTAATTCCCCATATATAAATCATTCGATTTTTAAATCTTTTTAGGTAAAACAAAGAATAATATTTAGTTAAACTAAAAAAATAATTTATGTTATCCTAAAAATTGTTTAGCTAAGCCAAAAAACTAGAATCCAATGAAAAATAAGGAATTTTAGCTAATCAAAATAAGAAAAACTACAATTTCACCTGCGTCAGACATCGTGTAGGACATGACATGACACATTGCAGACATTGATTGCAGCGCCTATTATTTAAAGTCCATGTTTTGTTATGCCTGCTTACAGTAATCGCATTATAATGACAAACAAGTTCACATTTTCCACATAATGTGCATTTTTGAATATCTGTTCCAATACGCCATCGTGATTTCTGTGATGACCTTAAAAATTCAGAAAACAAGTGCATACCCAATTCCAAGCCAATTGATGAATGACCCATACCATGTCTACCTTTCATTTTACACACCATATTTTTAGGTATACCTAAATATATAAATGACACTATATAAATATTTTGAAATACCCAAACTATTTATAATTAAAAATAAATAATAATACAAATCTAAAAACTAGATTGGTGATTTTTTGAATATCCATAAAAAATTTTTCTCAAAAATGGGATTTAATTATCTGATTTATGCAATACTTACAATAATAATCCAGATAATTATAATGATTATAATTGGAGCATTAAATTCGAATATAATCGATAATTTCAATTCATTTACCATCCTTTCAGCTATCTGCAACTATATATTGCCGTTTCCAATTTTTATCTATTTGATGAGAAAGATAGATTCGCAAAAACTGGAAAAACAATCATTATCCATTAAAAAATTCATAACATACATTGCAATAACAATAACATTAATGTGGATAGGAAATATCCTAGGATTAGCAATTACAGCCATAATCAGCTTTTTTACACCATTTGAAGTGATTAATCCCGTGCAAACATTAATAAACTCAACCGATATTTGGCTAAATTTATTCCTGATAAGCATAATTGGACCAATTTTTGAAGAAATATTATTTAGAAAGTTGCTAATTGACAGAAGTATAAAATATGGAGCCAAAGTCTCAATACTCTTGTCAGCACTGATATTCGGTTTAATCCATGGAAATCTAAACCAATTTTTCTACGCATTCCTGTTGGGAGGATTTTTTGCATATGTTTATATAAAAACAGGAGAAATAAAGTATACCATAACACTCCACATCATAGTCAACATGATGGGGTCCGTTGTAAGTCTATTTGTTGGAAAAAGTGCACAAAACCTAATTTCCGGAGCAATACAGCCTTTAGATTTGGCCACCATAATAATTTATGTATTGGTAATATTAATTTCATTTTTAATAGCTCTGATAAAGTTGTGTCAATACAAAAAAATCAAATTAGAAGACATTCCTGGAAAAATAACACTATCCCAACCATTTAAAACAGTAATTGTAAATCCAGGAATGCTTTTATTTATCGGATTTTGCATTTTAATGATGATACGCCAAATTCTTTCCTAATTTTTGGACATCACCACAAAAAGGAATTAATTTCTTTTACGGAAAAATATCAAAAGCATATTATATTTTTCAACCGCATCAGTGCTTTGAGCCATCAAAAATGATTAATAATATTGTATAGATATATATTTCTAATTAGAACATTAAATGGAGGAAAAATTATGTTAAACAGTAAATTAATGATAATTGCATTATTTATTATTTCTTTATTGACTGTTTCTGCAGTAAATGCTGAAGATAATTCTACGTTTGACGTTGCAAGTGCAGAAAACCCTAATGAAAAGATAACAATTGAATCCAACAATGGTCTAGTTTCAGACAACAGCAGTATTTCAACCGTCACCCCCGACAATCCCAATGAAAATTCCCATAATGAAAACATATCCACCAATAAGAATAACGTTATTCTAGAAAAAAGCAATGAAGAGACACTAAAAAGTGAAAATCCATTATATGGAATTGTAGATATCGGTTCAAACACTATGGTATTGGAAATATTCAAGATCAAAGATATGGAAAACCTAAATCAGTGTTTTCATTATCTGAAAAATCAGTAACATCCATTTACGTTAAAAACAACAACTTAACAAAAGAAGGCATTGATAAGTTAGTGTCTGTTTTAAAGGATTATAATGAAGCCATGGATTTGGTTAAAGTTAAAACCAAATATATATTTGCAACAGCCAGCCTGAGAAAGATTGACAATACCGAAGAAGTAATAACAGCTGTCAAAAAGAAAGTCGGATTAGACATTCATTTGTTAAGTGGTGAAAAAGAAGCAAGCACCAGTTTTAACTCTCTGTAAAAGATACAGAACTAACAACAAATGATGGAATTATCATTGATTTAGGAGGAGGAAGCTGTGAAGTAATTGATTTTGTAAATAAGACAGTGATAACCTCTGAAAGTATGCCCCTTGGTGTAAGCTCATGCTACACGGAGTATGTCAATGGAATGTTTCCAAATGAAACAGAAGCCAAAGCTATTGAAAACAGAGTATTGTCTGAGCTAAAGAAACTTATTGTAAATAACACCATAAAAAGGAACGATATGTTCGGCATTGGAGGATCCTCTAAAACCCTTAAAAAAGTTTTAGTTTATCTTGAATACATTGATAATGATTCAACCCATATTCCGATTTCCATGTTGGATGAATTATTCGATGAAATCACTGCACCAACAAGAGAGAATTATGAAAGTATATTGAACATCAATGCAGAAAGAATCAATACTTTCATACCAGGTTTAATCATTACAAAAACAATTGCAAAATATTTCAATGTGACATATCTGCATTTCTGTAAAAACGGTGTGAGGGAAGGAATCTTAAACGAAATCATCGCAAATGAAAGCAATGAAACCGGCCATAAGCAGAATGTTTCTTTAAATGTCACAGACATGAACATTAGCTGTGATGAAAATGCAGAAATTTCAATAGTTCTTCCAAACAATGCAACAGGAACAGTTACAGTAAAATTGGATGATAATTCATACACCTCTTCAATTTACAACGGAAGCTGCATAATTGTTCTTCCAAAAATGCAACCAGGAAATCATTCAGCCAAAATCACTTACAGTGGTGATGACAGCTACGAGTCCAATAAAACAAAAATCAACATCCATGTCAAATTAGCATCACTTCATGCATATGACATGACTCGCGCTCAAAACAGTGATTACGACTATCAAATTAAATTGATGGATGAAGATGGAAAAGGCATTTCAAACAAATTGATTTCATTTAATATCTTGTCAAATCAATATTATGCAATGACTGATTGTGACGGCATTGCAAATGTTAAAGCAAACCTAAATACAGACACATATGTGGTACATATATCCTCCGAAATTGCAGGAAATGCAACAAGGACATTGAAAATTGTAAAACGTATTGAAAACAATAGAAATTTAAATGTATATTATGCAAGCAATGCAAATTATAAAGTTCGTATCATTGGAGATGATGGAAATCCCGAAACTGAAGGTCAAACTGTAACCGTCATTATTGACAATAAAAAGAAAAGTCTTGAAACAGATAAAAAAGGAGTTATTGCAGTTGCAATAGACAAAAACTTTAAAGTGGGCACACATACCATTGAAATTCGTTATAAAGGATCAAATGCTAAAAATAAGATTGTTGTAAATCATCTGGTGACTCTTAAATCAACAACTGTCAAAAAATCAGCCAAAAAATTGGTATTGACTGCAAGTTTGGCAAAAGTCAACGGCAAATATCTTAAAAACAAGCAGATTATCTTTAAATTCAATGGAAAAAACTACAAATCAAAAACCAACTCAAATGGTGTTGCAAAGGCTATCATCAAATCAAATGTCTTGAAAAAGCTCAAAGTTGGTAAAAAAGTAGTTTACCAAGCCACATATCTTAAAGACACGGTAAAGAAAACTGCAATAATTAAAAAGTAGATGCATCGACATCTACAAACCTTCTTTTTTTTGACCAATTCATGTTTCAAATATCACCCTTACATTAAAATAAAAACGACATTATTTTCGCAACAAAAAAAAAATTTGGAAGTTAGATTGCTCCAACTTTTCCAGAAAATAATAATTTTAAATTAAACTCTAATTTAAAATATTAAAAGATAATGAAATAATTTATTTTATGCTTAAAACCAAAATTTAAGCTTTATCTTCTCTTTCTTCCTCAATAGCTTCAGTGACACTATTTAAAATTTGAAGTGATTTGGAAAATGCTGGCATACCTGAAGTTAACAGTACAACCCTCAAAACATCAACAATCTCTTCTTTGGTAATGCCCAATACTTCAATTGCACTCCTCATTTGTTTTTTGGTAGCTCTTGGATCTGCACGGGAAGCAGTAATACCAATAGCAATTAATTTTTGAGTTTTATAATCTAAAACCTTACCGTCCCATACAGTATCGTTAATATTAGATACCAATTCAAACAAGTCAGGATGGCTATCTTTTAACTCCCTTATACCTTTCCCATAATATACATCGCCTTTCATACAATAACCTCAATTAATTTTAATTAATAGTATTTTACTTTTTTAAATTATATATAATTAATAGCTACTTTTTCTTTTCATGAATATTAATTCAAAATAGTTGTATAAAGTTGATTGAAAAATATGCATAAATGGTAGAACTTTTTCGTGAGTTTCAATGAAACTATGTTTTCTAACCTCTTTTACAACATCACCATCTTTAACATCACCAATCAACAAAGGAGAATAAGGATTATGCAATTTTTGATTCCTTTTGACCCGCTTCAGGTTAGCGTTGGCATAATAACATTAAATTTATAATCTCTTCTAATTAAATTTCATCACTCAACAAGAAGTCTAAGATATTCATATTTCGTATTCCTCTCTTGACATATTAAACTCATCAATGGATATTATATATTTTTGGATAATTGTCCTTAACCAGAATCATGGGAGGAATTCCCTTTCAATTGTTTCTTCATGAAAAACCTATATGGATAAGTATAAGTTAACAAATTTTAAAAAATTAAAATTGTTGCATTATAAGTTTACAATTTGATTAACTTCTAAAAGCAGTCAATGGTTCAGACTTGTTAAAACTTCTTCAATGAAATATTCATGAATTAAAGTGTCATCTGTTAATTCTGGATGAAATGAAATTGCAATGTTGTGTCCTTGCTGAATGGCTATTATTTCACCATCAAATTCTGACAATATCTTAATATCATTTTTGGACGCATCATAAGATTCAAGTGCCGGTGCTCTAATAAACACACCAGAATACTTTTGATTTAATATTTCAATTTCCGCTTCAAATGAATCCTTCTGCCTTCCATAGGTATTTCTTTTAACAGTTATGTCCATAAGTTCAAGTAGCGGCTGGTTGAAATCTGTTTTTTTGCCAAGAAGCACCATTCCAGCACAAGTTCCAAAGACAGGAATATTATTTTCTTTAATAACTTTATCAATACCCCTTTCCTTAATGAGCTTGCCAATTACAGTACTTTCCCCACCGGATATGATTAATCCATCACATTTTTCAACATCATCACTGTATCTTACTTCTTCCACTTCTATATCGAGTTTTAAGTTTTCAACGGTTTTTCTTGTCATGTCAAAGTGTTCTGAAACTGCACCCTGAAGATTTAGGATTCCGATTTTTACCATCTAAGCACCTTAAAAAATAATTAAAAATATGAGGAATTTTAAATTCCCCTGTCCTGCATTCTGTCGGATTCGCTCAAAGTTGACATTTCCAGACCTTTCATGGCTTCGCCCAATCCTTTGGATACTTCCGCCAATACTTCAGGCTTGTCGTAATTTGCAGTTGCTTCAACTATTGCTTTTGCAAATGCTTCAGGATTGTTTGACTTGAATATTCCTGATCCCACAAAAATGCCGTCGGAACCTAACTGCATCATGAGTGATGCGTCAGCAGGTGTTGCAATTCCTCCTGCAGCAAAGTTGACAACAGGTAATTTGCCCAATTCTGCAGTTTGCTTTACAAGTTCAATTGGAGCTTCGATGTTTCGCGCATATTTCCAGAGTTCCTCTTCCTCCATTCCATGTATTGTTCTGATTTCTCCCATCACCATTCTCATGTGGCGAACTGCTTCTACAATGTTTCCTGTTCCAGGTTCTCCTTTGGTACGAATCATAGCTGCACCTTCGTCAATTCTCCTTAGTGCTTCACCAAGGTTACGTGCACCACATACGAATGGTATTGTAAATTCCTTTTTGTTAATGTGATATTCTTCATCTGCAGGTGTCAACACTTCACTTTCATCAATCATGTCAACTCCTAGGGTTTCCAATATTTGCGCTTCTGCAATATGGCCTATTCTTGCCTTTGCCATTACAGGGATGGATACTGCATCAACCACCTCTTCAACAATTGTTGGATCAGCCATTCTGGCCACTCCCCCAGCTGCACGAATGTCTGCAGGTACCTTCTCAAGTGCCATTACTGCCACCGCCCCTGCATCTTCTGCAATTGAAGCCTGTTCTGCATTCACTACGTCCATAATGACTCCACCTTTTGTCATTTTGGCGAAACCTTCCTTTAACACATCTGTTCCCTTTTCTACCATGTTAATTTCTCCATCATAATATAATATAACAATTGTTATTATTGATTTTAATAATATATAAATGTTACGTTTTTACATACCATGATTAAACAAGCATATAATTTAAAAATAATCTTTTTTAACAGATGCATAATTCTTATGGAAACATTTAAATACTATGAAAATAAAATATCAAGCACCAGACTATTTCTATAACAATAGTTATAAAAAAATTAAATAATATGAAAGAAGGTGAAATTATGTGTAGATGTAAACCAATGGAAGAAAAATATTATCACATGTGTATGCCTTTATTCATGTGTATGTAATAT
>NZ_JAXJXF010000123.1:0-6386 GCF_036307625.1 Methanobrevibacter sp. | reverse complement strand
TCTGGATACAACCTAACCTTCAAACCCAGATTAACACATTTCATAAAAAACACTTAAAACTCCATTTTAGTGACAATTTTAAAATTAATTATAAACTAATTTAATATAATAAATAATATTTTATAAAGAAATAGAGAGAGCATTTGAAAACTAATATCTTCAGATGCCTTTTTGTGAAATTCATCTCCGACCTTAAAGAGGTCGGAGTATTCTTTCACCATAAGATAAAATATAGATATATATTAGATAATAATCAAAATGTTTAATTGTGAGAAAAATGAAGTTTAAATATATTTTTATAGCTAGTTTGATACTGGCTATTCTTATGGTAAGCGCAGTTAGCGCAAACGACACGGTTTCACAGGACATTATCTCAGATAATGACGATAATTCCCTTGAAATCACACAAGACAGAAATACAGAAACTGAAACAACCAAAACATTCACCGACTTGTATGTTGATATTTCAAATGCAACCGGTGTTTTGGACATTCAATGCAACTATAAATACAACAATAAAACTGACCAGAATATGGGAATATCTCTCGTAATGGACAATTTTGTAATCAACGGTAACGGTCATACACTTGACGCCAATAACCAATCCCGGATATTCCAGATTAGGGCAAACAACATAACCATAAACAATCTTACTCTTATAAATGCAAACATGCCTGTAGCCAGTGTTTTATTCATCGCTAAAAATTGTTCACTTACAACAAACAATGTAATTTTTAAAAACAATACTGCGGAGACACAGGGAACAGTTTTAGTAAACGGAAAATATGTAAGTAACAATGATTCATTTATTGATTCAACATCCACAAAAATGGGGACAGTAACATTACTTCAGGGAGGTAAAGGAGTTTTCAATAATGCCATTATGATGAGTTCAAAACAATTGACATGGGGATTACTCTATGCGGACTTTGATTCCTATATCTATGTGTGCAACTCAACATTTGCAAACACCACCTCCAAATACACCACAGCAATACGCGGAAATAAGGCAACTGTAATTGAAAATTCCAAATTCATCAATCTACATGCCATTTCCGCAGGAGCCATTGGAGCAAAATGTGCATCCACAAGCAGTATTGATGAATTAACCATCAACAACTGTACATTTGTCAATGTCACTTCCGAAAAAAATGCAGGTGCAATACTTGCCGATGTCTTTAATAAAACAGTCACCACCCCAGTTACAATTACCAATTCCAGGTTTGTTGACTGCTATTCCGAATTTGGCGGAGCCGTAATGCAATATGGAGGAACCCTTACCGTAGACAACTGTACTTTCAAAGACACTTACGCACTCTTTGACGGCGGTGCCCTCTACACTTCATACGCTGCAGTCAATATCGTGAATTCAACATTCGATGAAAATAAGGCAGAATACAACGGAACTGACAGACCTACCTATGGAGGTACAATATTCTGTGATATGGGCCGTTTCAATTTAACTGCATCCACAGTGAAAAACAGCGATGCTTCTACTGCTGCAATATATCTCTATGACTGCAGTTACAGCATTGCAGACAATGCATTTGAGAACAATTGCCCATTAAACGGAAGCTACATGGATATTTACACAGTCTTTGACACCGCTTCAGGCATTTTGGAAAACAACACTTACAGCGGCAACGACACTTTAAGTCTGAACAATAAAATCTATGAATCAATAATTAACGCTACCGGAATGAAACTGACTTTAATCAACAATACAATCAATGTGACTTCACTTCCTTCAAAATTCGATTTACGCGATTGGGGATGGGTTACACCTGTCAAAGACCAGGGCTCTATGGGTGCATGCTGGGCATTTGGAACTTTTGGAGCAATAGAATCTGCAGTATTGAGATATCTGGGACTTGAAATCGATGGTTCCGAAAACAACATGCAGGACACATCACTTCAGTACTACCGGTACGGAACAAAAGGTATGGTCGAAGGAGGAAGCATACTTTCAGGTGCCCTTTATGCATTAAGCTGGTTCGGTGTGATTTACTCCGAAGATGACAGCTATGATGAGTTTGGAAAGATTTCACCGATAATTGCCATAAATAACAGTATCCATCTCCAGGATGTTGTTTTCATACCTCCACGTAAAAATGTAACTGACAACAATCTTTTAAAAGAGGCAATAATAAAATATGGTGCTGTGGGCATCACATATTTTGCTGAACAATTTACTCCAGAATATAATCCGGCCACAGGCGCACAATACTGCAATGAGACAAAAGGAATAAATCACGGAGTTACATTAATCGGTTGGGACGATAACTATTCTGCAAGCAACTTTTTAATCACACCTCCTGGAGACGGAGCATGGATATTCAAGAACAGCTGGGGTGAAAACAGCGGAAACGACGGCTATTACTATGCTTCATATTATGATGTGAATTTTGCAACTCATATTGAGTCAGTTGCATTCGTTTTGGAAAATGCCGTTGAATACAACATGAATTACCAGATGGATATTGGAGGTGTGGTAACATTCAAACAAGCAGACGAGTATGCAAATGCATTTGTTGCCGTTGCAGACGATTTGATTGCGGGTGTTGGAACATACTTCAATGCCTCCGGTGTTGATTACATCGTTGAAGTTTATGTCAATGAAGTTTTAAAACTCAATCAAAGCGGAACTTCACCATTTTACGGTTTCCATACAATCAAATTGGATTCATACATTCCGGTTAAAAAGGGAGATGTCTTCTATGTTAATATCAAATCAACTGCCGTGCCAATTTTAATAGAATCAAGACAGCACTACCCTGAAGGATTATCAGCATACCTAATGAATGGCACATGGGTTAACGCTTCAGACAACAATACAGTCTGTGCCATAAAAGTTTATACTGTTGCAGATGATTCCCAGATTATTGACAATGAAGACATTTCAGTTGATTATGCCAAAGGCAAATATTTCAGCGTTAAGGTTGTGACTACTGATGGTCATGCTGTTGCCGGTACCTCTGTTGGATTTACCATTAATGGAAAAACAATCAATGCAACAACTGATAGTGGAGGAATTGCTGAATTGGAAATAGTTGAAGTTCCGGGCACTTATGTGATTACAACTGTTTATAATAATCAGACTTATGAAAATAATGTCACTGTAAAATTGGATTCAAAGAATTGTAAAGCCGTTGCTGAGAATATTGCAGTGGATTATGCTAGCGGATCCCACTTTACTGTGAAAGTGGTTTCCAGTGATGGTAAAGTTGCTGTTGCAGGTGAATCAGTAATATTCATATTCAATGGAGATGCAATAACTGCAAAAACAGACAATAAGGGAATTGCAAAAATAAAAATAACACAAACTCCAGGCACATACACTATCAAAACAGTATTCAACGGCAAAACCTACACCAATAAAGTTACAGTAAAACAGGTGCTTAAAACAAGTAAAGTAACAGTCAAAAAGACAGCCAAGAAGTTTACCTTAAAAGCAAAACTTAAAATCAATGGCAAATTGGTTAAAGATAAACTGATAACATTCAAGTTCAACGGCAAAACCTACAAGGTCAAAACCAACAGCAAAGGCATTGCGCAAAAAACATTGAATAAAAATGTTATCAAAAAGCTTAAAAAAGGTAAAAAATACACAGTTAAAGTAACTTACCTTAAAGATACAATTAAAACAACTGTTAAAGTTAAATAGATGAACTTCATCTATTTTTTTTATTTTTAAATCACCACCACCAAGTTAATAAAAAATTAAATCAACTAAATCGTTTAAAATCTAAATATAATCATTTTAATGAAAATTTTTTTGTGAAGAACAAATTCAAGTGAAAAATAAAAAGAACCAGGTTATGTTAAAATCTAAAATAAAGAGCAAATATCAATTTTTTGATGAAAAAAAGCAAAAAACATCAATATTCACTTGATTTTGACATGGTTTCTACAAGCTTAATTTAAAAAAAAGAAAAGAATCAAGCTTCCTCGGAAGCCTTATCTTTTTTGTCAACTATCTTCATTTTCTGTTCCTTTTCATCAACTTCCATGACGATAGGATCAGCCTCAAGGGCACCAGGGTCTTTTTCAACACATTCGTTGATTTTGGACTGGATTGCTCCTACGTCTTCAGTGTCGATAAGGTCAACTATTTCCAGCTGCTGCTGGAAGCGTTCAACACCTTCAAGAGGTACGTTTTCAACAAAAGGAATAGCGCCTGTCGCTCCGATGATTTTTTTCTTGTCAGGATCTGCTCCGTTTTCATGGAGTGCCTTGAAGCTCTGGCCTGTAATGTGGCCCTGCACTTCAGCGCCTGCCAAAATCAGGAATCTTATGTTCGGATTTGATATGATGTTCGCTACTACCTTTTCTATTCCAAGGTTTTCTGTTTTGCATGGTCCTGCAATGGCGGCTCCGCTCAATTCAGCTTCAATGTGGGAAGCAAGAGTTGTTACAGCTACAGGACTTTCAGGGTCTCCCACAATATAGTCCCCACTGATTACAGGCCAACCATCTGCAGGAGCTTTTTTATCAGCCATGATAAATCCTCCTATTTTCTATATGAATTGATTTATTTTAAAATGTATTTAAATATTTTGAAAGCCTTCGAGGGCAAGAAGTATTAACCAGAAGGTCAAATATTACTATGATGAATCTGAACAATGAAATTTTTTATTTGATTAACACAAAAATGACCAATCCCTTTTTTGACTTCATAATGCCTAAAGCGACACACTTGGGCAGCATAACAGTCATTGCGGCCATATGCGTAATATTTCTCATCCTGACAAGAAAAAACATTTTCAATCTGGGAAAATACTACGGGCTTTCCAAGCTCCTTGTGCTGTCAGTGCTTTTGATGTTTATCGTAACATCCGTCATTAAACTGGCATTTAGCATGCCAAGACCATATATGGTTTTGGATGGAGTGAATATTCTGACAGAAACGGTTGATCCAAACTCATTCCCGTCAGGCCATACAGCCACAGCAACAAGCTTCATGACAGTTATCGTCATCAAGGCCAAGGAGTACTTCAAAAGGTATAAGTTAGTAATCTGCCTTGCAGTTTTATACGTTATTCTGGTCGGATTTTCAAGAATCTACACAGGAATGCATTTCCCAACCGACGTGCTTACAGGAGCAATTATCGGAATTGTCTGCGGTATTGTGGCAACCAAAATTCTAAAAGTATAAATCGGACGGCTTTCCAATATATTCAAAGTCATCCTTGTTGTCGAGGTACTTGACTCCGATGACTTTACCGTCTGCAAAGCGTGTTACAACACTCATGCCGTCATCGACATCTATTACGATGACTTTTGTGTTTTCACCACTTTCAGCTTCTATTTTTATTATACCATCATTTTGAATAAGCTTTGGCTCTTCAAATTCAGAGCCCACAAATGTTGAATTCCAGTGCTGAGGCAACTTTACGCGAATCTGCAAATCGTCCAATACTTCTTTGACATACATAATTGATTTCTCCAAGAGTAGTTAATATTAGTTATATTTGAAATCTATTTAAATATTATGTCACTTTGCAAGGGTTAAATGTGGTTTTGGATTGTTCTAATTTTTTTAATCATATGGTCATACAACTATTGTTAGTTATAAGTCAAAAATAACTTTTACGAATCTAAAGCCATATTTCATGTTAAAAACAATTTTAGGTCTTAATTAAATGAATAAAAACATTAAATACTATTAAATTAAATATTATAATTAATCAAACCCTTGATCCGAAGGAGATGATATTATTCAGAACAAAATAATATTGCCAGTGAATGGATTTAAAACTTCTGTTTTAATGAACTCCCTTATTGGCAAAATTCATTAGAGTTTAAAATCCACATTTCTGGGTACTTAAATTCTAAAATTTTGATAAATGAAATTATTCGATGTCTAATTGTTCCAACATGTGAAAACATGTTGTAGACATTGAATTTCCACTTTAACCTATTTTTACAATAATGAAAATTTTAGGAAAAATTTCATCATATCAATTTTTTTTTAAAACATGTTCTGGATTTTATTGCGAAAAATAACAATTTAAAAAGGCCCAAAAATATAATTTAAATATAAAAGGTTTAGTGAAATGGATTACATATTGGAAAATATCAGAGAATTTAAATGAAAAACGCTTGTAGTCATTTAAAAATAAAAAAAAAGATGAGAAAAAATTAATTTTCTCATTTAACCCAAATACTTGCTTGCTGATGAGGAATAATAGGACTTGTCTCCTGCAAATGTGAATGTCGCATCAAATTTAGTGATTCCACCAAACATTGCATTGACATATCCTTTGGCCACACCATTGCTGTCCGTTTTTATGGAGTCTGTCTTAGACATTGTTCTACCGAATATGTTGATTAAAGTCTTGATTTGAATGTTTTTATTGGCCAATGCTTTGCCTTTGCTGTCTTTA
>NZ_JAXJXF010000122.1:0-11326 GCF_036307625.1 Methanobrevibacter sp. | reverse complement strand
TCACTAATGGTAAAGGTACATATGATATTCATGGTTTAAGTGTAGGTGAACACAATGTAACAGTTGTATTTGAAGGTGATAAATACTTCAATGCTGATGAAAAAACTGCAACATTCATGGTTAATGAAGTAATTGTTCCTGTTGATCCTAAGTTGATTATTGCTCCTATTAGTGATGTTATTGAAGGTAGTGATGTTACTGTTGTTGTTTCTTCTAATGAGACTTTTACAGGAACTGTTAAAGTATTAATCGGCGCAACTGAAGTTGCAGCAATTGAGGTTACTAATGGTAAAGGTAACGGTTCAATTGCAGCAGATAAATTAAGTGTGGGCAGCATTACAATCACCGTTAAATCAGATGAAAATAATAATTTCACTGCCGGTGAGGCAAAAGCTACATTTAAAGTGAATGCTAAACCAGCGCCTGTGGCAACAATTATCAAAGCTGCAGCAGTATCAACAACTTATGCTACATCCAAAAGCATTGTTGTAACCTTAACTGATGCTAACGGTAATGTATTGGTTGGTAAAACTGTAACTGTTGTATTCAACGGAGTTACCAAGAAATTACCCACAAATTCCAAAGGTCAAGCAAAACTTGCTATTGGAACTAAATTAGTTCCAAAGAAATACCTGGCATCAATTACATTTAATGGTGATGCTAAATATGCCAAATCAACAAAATCTGTAAAAGTTGTGGTTAACAAAGCAAAACCTAAATTAACTGCTATAAAGAAAACATTTAAGGTTAAAAAAGCTAAAAAATATACAATTACTTTAAAAACAGACAAAGGTAAAGCTTTAAATAAAGTTAAAGTTACCCTAACAGTCAAAGTTAAAGGTAAAACAGTAAAAATCACAGGAACCACCAAAAAAGGTAAAGCAACATTCGACCTTAAAAAGTTATCTAAAAATGGTAAATATGCTGCAACAGTTAAATTTACAGGAAATAAATACTACAAAGCAGTTACTAAAAAAGTTATAATAACAGTTGAAAATTAAGTGATTTACTTCACTTATTTTTTTATTTTTTTAGGTGATTTTAATGAAATTTAAAATTTTAATATTATTATTACTTATTTTAACAATAGGTGCCGTCAGTGCATCGGATGATTTAATTCAGGATAATTTAACGGTTCAGATGACGAAAAATGATGTCATGGAAATGCCAATTTCCGAAAACAGTAATGAGTCATCACCCATAAATGATGATGTTTTAAGTCGTGTCGTGACTTCAGATGAAAACAGTCGCAATGAATCTTGTGAAAATGGTGAACCCGTACTTGGTTCTGAACTGGACTGGACAGATATTAAAATTAATGCCAATACTAAAAACATTGATGCTAGTTATGGAAATTCAATAATTGCAAAGATTCAAATTCCTAAAGGCCATACCACCTATCTAGACTTCAACGGTATTTTGGGAGATTATTATTTTAAATTATCAAAGCTTCCAATTAAAAAAACAAAAAATGGAATTACAACATATACAATCCGTTTAAAGGATTTAAAAAATTATCACATCGAAGATTTGGCAAATAATGAGCTTGTTAATTTTAATGTAAAATATTATAACGTTAATGAGAAATTTTGGGATGTCGTTGGAAATGAGTATGTATTGAAGTTCAACAAAAAAGCCAAGACATTTAAACTGAAAAAGAAAATAGAGACCCAGATATGGATTGGTCCTTATGATAGGAAATCTGGTACAAACAAGATACTCAAAGTACATTTGAGCATTCCTACTGTTAAAAAGCCTCTTTGTGATGGTAAAAGTAAACATATTGCTGGTAAAAAAGTCAAGATTACTATCAATGGGGTTGTGTATAATAAGAAAACCAATTCTAAAGGGTTAGTTTATATTTATCCTCCAAAATATTTGCCTCCTAAGCAATTCACAAAAGTGAAAATGGAGTTTGCAGGCGACAGTAAATATCGTACATGCATGGGCATCAACGATATTGAGATTTACAAAAATCCAGGTTCTTCCAAATCCCAGATTAAGGCCAGTGCAAAAACATTTTCAGCTAACAAAACCAAAAAATATACAGTCAAGCTGATAAGTAAAGGCAAAGCTGTTAAAAAGGCTAAACTTAAGTTAATTGTCAATGGCAAAAAATATGCTGCTAAAACCAACTCAAAAGGTAAGGCTACTTTTAATTTGTCAAAAATGACTAAAAAAGGCAAGTTTAAGGCAACAATTCTTTATATGGGGGATAAAAAACATTATATGTCTTATAAAAATGTAAAATTGACTGTAAAATGAAAATATTTTCTTTCATTTTATAAAAGATCAATAGTCTAAAATCTACATCAAAAATTGATTGATACAAACGAGAATATTTAGGAGCAGATGCAAAAGAAGACTACCGAAATCAATCATGGCACTCATTTGGATGAGGCGCCTGATACCAGCAACAGTTCTGGTCGGGGTTATACTGAGATGGGTAATGTTATAATGGTCCGTCGATGGGCAAACTCATCATGTTGAGGGATAGTTTAAATTAATTTTTTCGATAATTAAACTAATGGTTACATGGATGACTGTTATTTTAATTACCTGTTTTTTTATTTATTTTCAATATATATGATAGTGTACAATATTTGAACAGTCAGTAGGTATCAGAACACAAATTATATGAAAATTAAGGTTAATGTTGGATAGAAATGAATTAATATTAATGATGGATTGGAATCTGTTCCAAACACTATAAATTAATAAGGTTACGAACTATATCATACGTTTTATACGAATTATTCGTATTTTTTGGGGTTATTTTATATGTAATTGTTTTTAAAAATTAGTTTTGAATCTTTATATTTGGTTTCTCTTTCTATCATATTAAGTTGATATTTTAACATTTTTTGCTAATACAATAAATAAGAGGGTAAACATGGTAATTCCATAAGGCCATACACTTGTGGGTGCAAGGGAGAGTGGTGGAATAGTTATACAGAATACAACGGCAAAAACTGATCTTGCATCATAATTTATTTCGTAATAATAGATTATGCTGAATACTAATGTAAGAATAGATATTGCATAATCTGTCACTAAAACATCTAAAAAGAAATGGTATTGTAATATGATATACATTAGTATTGCAGTTAGAAACAATCCCAGTAGACCCAGTGCATTTTCCCAAAATATCGAATTTTTATCTAATTCTAATCTAGACCACAGTGATAATGGAAATGAACTGATATCTGCATTGGAATCGTGAAAGTAGGTGGAACATATTATTACTAATGTTAGGATAATTCCAACTACTGATTTGTTGGTTATTAAAGAAATTCCATGTGCTATTTCCGATGCAATATAATATATTTTTGATTTCAATTTAGTTAAATATAACTAATTCATTATAAAAATGAAAAGGTTTTTGGAGGCAGATAAATAATATTGTCTCTTTTTTCAATTGTAGTGGTTGTATTTGAAATTATTATTCCATAATCTGCATTGTAGCGTTCAATTGCTGAAGAAATTTGTCTTTTCTTTTTTTTGCCCATGCTCACTTCTATTGGTATTGCCTTTTGGAATTCTCCTTGAATTATAAAATCAACATTTGTCTTGTCTTCCGGATCATAATAAAGCGTGAAATAGTTTCCATCTTCATTGCTTAGATAGAATAATGTTGATGCAACGAGATTTTCCATCAAAACTCCAAGATATGCTTTTTTGTTCGAATTCAGATTGCCTATAGAAGAGGTTAGGATGTGCTTTATGCTAGATGTTGCAAAGAAATATTCCCATGATTTTATGGATCTTTTAGGTGATGCAATATGAGGTTCACAATGGAATATCAATTGGGTTTTTTCCAAAATGTCAAGAATGTTTCGAATGTTTCCTTTTGAAGTTCCAAGATATGTTCCCATCTTTTCCTGAGAAATGTCTCCTGGCTTTTGAAGAGCCAAAAATCTCAATAGCCGATTGGCATGTGTTTGGCTGTCTGAAGTTATTGAAGATATTGTTCCCATATCATGGGATATAACTTTTTTAACCATTCCTGTGATATTTTTACAGATTATATGGGGATTGGTTTCAAATAATGATGTTGGAAAACCTCCATATTTCAAGTATTCGTCCCAATCGGTTGTGGAATATCCTTTTAAGTTAATTAAATCCTGATTTATTTGTTGTTCGCACATGATGGCATCTTCAACTTCACCAGTAAATATTAACTTTTTAAGGGAAGCTGAAGTATTGCCTGCATTGTAATTGTATTTTAATTTCAGGTGTTGGCTGTAGTTTAGCGGAGTTATATTCTGTTTAAGCAATCTTCTTGCGGAATCTGCATCGTATTCAAGGTTTAATGCTGACGAACCTGTAAAAATCATGAATATGTTCTTGGTTTTGTCAAATATTAATTTTCCAGATAATGCCCAGTTTTTATCATATTGTGACTCATCGATAAGTAAAAATATCTTTTTATCCAATCTTCTTAATGTAGTGTTGTGATATGTTTCTAAAAATTGCTTAACAACATCAATGATTTTGAAATCAATTACATCATTTAAGTTTTCACAAGAAATGAACAATATTTGGTTCGGATTGATGTTTTTGGATTTGAATAGGTATTCATAGGTTTGATATAATAATGTTGTTTTCCCTACACCTCTTAATCCTGGAAGTGCAAAATATCGATTAGGGCTTGTTTTTTCTAAAAACTCATTAATATGGTTTTTAATAAAATCAAACTCTTTTCTATATTCGAAATTTCTGCCATTTAAAGTCAATTCATTATTTAAAATATTTGGAATGTCAGATAATTCTTCTTTAATGTAATCGCTGATAATTTCCTCTTTATCATACATATAAAATCACATCTGGAAAAAATATTTAATTACTTGGTTAAATATTTGACCACATAATATATAAATATGTGGTCAGATAATTGACCAATATATGCTTGCTATAATTAACAATATCAACATCATTAACAATAAACATTTGCCATCTGTGCCCTTATGAAAAAACATAACTGTGATTGTGGAAAAATAGTTAGACAATTCAGATTATAATATTGAATTTTTATTATATTTGCATTTCAAAAATTTTATAATTAGCAGAAAATAAATTTTTTATTAGGGTTTTTAGTGCCGGAATTTGATAAGTATCGGAACTTTTTTATAAGTTTTATACGAATTGTTCGTATTTTTCAGAGATTTAACTTAATAACTAATTTTTTAGATTTGTAAAATAACTTGTTTAATATTATTAAAGATAATAAAATGGATTTACATTCAACCATTAGTGCAGTAAAGTTCATATCACTAACTTAAAATAATATTAAAAAATCTAAAGGTGAAAATAAAAATCTTTAAAATTTAATGATGTTGTCATCATTCTCATATTATTTAAAATGGAAAAGAAAATTTTGTTCATGGACTTTTTTTCAAAAACTCAAGAAATCTGTTTTTCATTGAACCTATTGGGATTGTATATGTCATGGAATTCTTGCACAATAAAGTTAAAAATAACCTTGTTAACATAATAATTAAATAGTATACATCTCAAAAATAATATATGTCTAGTAAATAATTAATTTACTAATCGAGGTATTTAAAATGAAAACTACTGTTAGTGTAATTAAAGCTGATATTGGAAGTGTGTCCGGACACTGTGTCGCACACCCTGAATTAATGGATATTTGTGATGAAGTTTTAAACGAAGCTTTAGAAGCAGGTATCTTAAAAGATTACTATATATCCCGTTGTGGTGACGACATCGACTTGATTATGACTCACGACAAAGGTGTAGAAAACGAAGAAGTACACAAAACCGCATATGATGCATTCATGAAAGCTACTGAAAGAGCACGTGAATTAAAATTATACGGTGCAGGTCAAGACTTATTATCTGATACTTTCTCTGGAAACATCAAAGGTATGGGTCCGGGTGTAGCAGAAATGGAATTCGAAGAAAGACCATCTGACCCTGTGTTAATATTCTGCTGTGACAAAACCGAACCTGGTGCATTCAACTTACCAGTATTCAGAATCTTTGCAGACCCATTCAACACTGCAGGTCTTGTTATTGACCCTTCATTACACGATGGATTCAAATTTGAAGTATTCGATGTAATCGAACACAGAAAAGTTATCTTAAACTGTCCTGAAGAAATGTACGATTTACTTGCATTAATCGGTTCCACCGGAAGATATGTAATCAAAAGAGTATGGAAGAAAAACGGTGAAATCGCAGCTGCAGTAAGTACTGAAAGATTAAACTTAATGGCTGGAGAATACGTTGGTAAAGACGACCCAGTATGTATGGTCAGAGCACAATCTGGTTTCCCTGCAAACGGTGAATGTGTAGATCCATTTGCATTCCCACACATGGTAAGCGGATGGATGAGAGGATCCCACAATGGTCCTATGATGCCTGTTTCAGAAGCAGAAGCAAACCCAATCAGATTCGACGGACCACCTAGAGTGGTAGGATTAGGTTTCCAAGTAGCTAACGGTGAATTAATCGGACCAGTCGACTTATTCGATGATCCTGCATTTGATCCTACTCGTGAAGAAGCTGCTAAAATCGCAACTTACATCAGAAGACACGGTCCATTCGAACCTCACAGATTGCCTGCTGAAGAAATGGAATACACTTCACTTCCTGGTGTAATGGAAAAATTAGAATCCAGATTTGAAGATATGGATGAATAAATTTAAAGAGATTTTCAATCTCTTCTTTTTTTTACTTTTTTTAAAAAATTAGTTTTTATGGGCAGTTATTATTGTAAAGCTACTTGAATTGATGGTTATTTTGCAGTCGTCAACCTCAACATAATAGTTTTTGCCTTCTTTTGTAACGACTGAATTGTCCTGTTTTAATTTTGAAATGCAATAGCTCACAGGTTCTTCACTGATTCTGAGATTTTTCTGAATCCTTCCAATGCCCATTTCGGTTGTGTGTATTTTATCAATATTTTCGATTAAAACTTCTTTGTGCATTTTAATACCTCTTTTTTGCATCTTAATCAGGTCAATGACTATATATTTATATGTAATTCACCTATTAATTATTATGTCATTTTTAAAATTCATTCTTAAAAATCCATTCAGGAGGAAAAATAGTGCAATACTGGCTATTGTGGGAATTGCAATAGGCATCATCGTAATTGTTGCTCTTGGTGGAATTACTGAAGGTTTGATAAATACCTTTGAAGACACTATTCATGCGGGAGGTGCTGATTTTACGGTTTCAGGTAAGGAAACCGGAGATTCCGCTTATGGAACAAATACCATCAGTTCCAATTGGACGGAAAAAATAGCTAATGTCAGCGGTGTTGATGAGGCATTTCCAATCTATGTTGTGCTGACGTCTGTCGGAGACGATTATATGAATACGCTGATTGGTATTGATCCGAACGGTACTGCCCTTGCAGACATTTCAATGAAAGAGGGTCGAATTTTTGAAGATAATTCATCTGAAGCAATTTTAGGTGAAATCTATGCCGAAGACAATAACTATTCTGTAGGCGACACTATCGACATCGACAGGCAAGAATTTAAAGTCGTAGGAATCTATCAAACCGGTGACCAGAATATGGCCGGCGGAGTGTTTACCTCAATTTCCAAGGTTGGAGACCTTATGGATGATGAGGATTCCATTTCAAACATTTACGTCAAGGTAAATAAGGGGGAAGACCCTCAGACTGTAGCGGACAGAATCGATTCGCAATACGGCGATAATATCACAACGGTCACATCTGTAATGGAGATGACTCAGATGGCTGACATGCTCAACATGCTTCAGGCATCAACCTGGGCGATTTCACTTCTGGCCATTGTAGTCGGAGGTCTGGGCATCATAAATACAATGTTGATGTCAGTGTTTGAGAGAACCCGTGAAATTGGTGTTTTAAAGGCTGTCGGATGGTCCAATGGAAAGATTCTGACCATGATTGTCGGGGAGTCATTAGTAATCACTATTGTCTCAGCTATTATCGGTTCGTTGATTGGTTTTGTAGCATGCACTCTTTTAGGTCCTTTAATAGGTATGGAACCATTATTCACTCCTAAAATATTTATCCAGGCATTTGCAATAGCTATCGTCGTTGGTATAATCGGTGGAATCTATCCTGCCCTAAAAGCGGTCAGGCTTCCTCCAACAGAGGCATTGAGGTATGAGTGAGGTGGTAATATGAATGTTGTTGATATGAAAAATGTATATAAAAGCTATGAAGATGGAAAAATCAAGGCATTAAACGGCATTAACCTCACAATAAATGAAGGGGAATTTGTCTCAATCATAGGTCCGTCAGGTTCGGGAAAATCAACATTGCTGAACATGCTTGGAGCATTGGACATTCCGGATTCTGGTACCATCAATGTTGCAGGCAGGGATTTGTCATCCAATAAAAAGTTACATGAATTTCGGGCAAAGGAAATTGGATTCATTTTCCAGCTTCATAATTTGATTCCAAACATTTCAGTTGCGGAAAATATTGAAATTCCGATGTATACTCAAAAGATGTCCTCCAATGAAATGAGAAGCAGGGCATTGAAGCTGTTGGATGATGTTGGTCTTAAGGACAAGGCAGACATCAAGCCCAATAAGTTGTCCGGTGGGGAGCGTCAAAGGGTGGCCATCGCCCGAGCACTTGCAAATGACCCATCAATAATATTGGCAGATGAACCAACAGGATCACTTGATTCAAAGACAAGTACTAAAATCCTTAAGCAGTTAATTGATTTGCACGATACTAAGAATGTAACATTGATAATTGTAACTCATGATATGGATGTGGCTAAACTTGCAGACAGGGTTATCGAAGTTTTGGATGGTGAGATAATATCTGCCGGCGATGACTCATTGATTAATAGTAAAATTGATGTTTAGGTTAATATCTATTCATCATTTATCTTTTTTTAGTTATTTTTTCTTTAATTTGTATTTAAGACAATACGGTATTTTGATTTTGGGGGTGTAGCATTCTCTAATTTAATGTTTAAATTCTACAAATTGAATATTTGAAATTTGTTTTTTATTGAAAACTATTTTATCTAATTAGTGCAAGAATACCATGACTTCTGTAAGTCATGGATGAATTGCAACAATGAGAGCATTACTTTTCAAATGCTCTCTGATGAAATTTAAATAACCAGATAACAAAAAAATAATAAATGGCAGTGAAAAAATTAATTAAACTTTTTCAACGATAACCAAGTTAAAAAAGCAATATTAATTGAATCTGTCTGAACCTTTGGGACGAGGGGGATAGCATGGTAATCCTATACTCAATGGAGTATACAGTCCGTGAAGTAAGAATCCTCACCTTCTATAAAGTTGAGGTAGTTCAAATGATTGTTAATCAGGAAAGGGAAACATTTTGGACAACTCAAAAAACAATGGCTGAAGTGTTCAATGTAAAAAAGAATACAATAGATTATCATCTTAAAAATATTTTTGATGATGGTGAGTTAGACCAAATTTCAGTTGTTCAAAAAATTTGAACAACTGCTTCTGATGGAAAATCATATAATAATTTCTACAATCTTGATGTGATTATTTCTGTAGGTTACAGAGTAAACTCTAGAAACGCAACAAGATTCAGAATATGGTACTCAGCAATTGAAAGAACTGGTCATTAAAGGTTTTGTTTTAGATGATTCCATGAATCATCCTTAAAGCATCCAAAAGTCCATGGCTGTATTCGATACAACCGAATGCAGTCCTCATATCTCCTTTTTCAAGGTAATATTTTGAATCGTTCCAGTAGTCAATGGCTCTGTCATAGACCTCTTTTTCCTTTCCTTCAAAGGTAATGTCTGCTACCTGATTCAAGTTTCTCTCCAATTTTGCAATATCTTTTGCTATTTTTTCTGGACTTTCCAATTCAGTCATTCAATTGCCTCCAAACGTGCACTATTCTTTGTCCAACTGTAAAGTATGATAAGATTACTAGTATGTATATGGTATATGTAAAGTAAATGTCGCCTGCAAAGTATCCGATTAAAGCTCCAACCATTAAAATGATCATACGGACCGCCCTTTCTGCAATTCCAATGTTGCATTCTACTCCCTGTGATTCTGCTCTTGCCCTGACGTAACTTACACAAATAGCTGAATGTATTGCCAAAACTCCGACAAACCAGTCGCAGTATCCTCCGAATATGATTCCAATGTAGATAATAGCATCTGCAAACCTGTCCATTGTGGAGTCCAGAAATGCACCAAATTTGGATGATCTATTATGGTATCGTGCAACAGCACCGTCAACAACATCCAAAAGTCCTGAAAATAATATAGCTAATGTTCCTAAGATTAACAGATGATTTGCGAATCCATAAGCTGCAACAACTGCAACAAATGGGGATATTACTGTTACAATATTCGGGTTTATGTTTAAGTTTCTAGCAATTGGGTTCAATATTTTTGTTAAAAAGGGTCTTAGACTTTGAAGCATAATTTATATATAAATATTTCATCTAATATAATTGTTAGGTAATGAAAATGAAGATATTAAAAACCAGTATTGATGAATTGGATGAAAAGATTATTGATGAGGCCATTCAGGTTTTATCTGATGGTGGTGTCGTATTATATCCAACCGATACGGTTTATGGATTGGGAGCCAATATCTTCAATAATGGTGCTGTAAGAAGGGTATTTGAAATTAAAAAAAGAAGCTTTCTAAAGCCGCTTTCAATACTTGTTAGTGACATTGAAGCTATTGATATAGTTGCAAGGGTGTCAGTTAGGGAAAAGGAAATCATAAAAGAGTATCTTCCAGGCCCCTATACATTCATTTTAACTAAGGAAAAAATAGTTCCGCGAGTTATTACAAGCGGGTCTAGAAATGTCGGTGTAAGGGTTCCGGATAATGACATTTCACGAAGGTTGGCAAGTTTGTTTCCAATAACAACAACCAGCGCAAATCTTTCAGACGAAGAAGTTCTGTCAAATCCTCGCGATATCCTGGAACAGCTCGACTGTGAGGTTGATTTGGTGATTGATGTCGGAGATTTGAAGTCAAATCATGCTTCAATGATTGTGGATTTATCAAAAACCACTCCAAAAATAATAAAAAGGTAAGAGATTAAGATTTAATCTCTTTTGTAATATTTGCCTACTAATACGAATCCAAATATTAATGCCAGTATCGCTACTGTCAATTCAGTTCCTGTGGTATGTTTAACTAAACTGACAGGTTTATTTTCATTTTCTGATTTGGTATTGTCTTTCAAATATTCAGTTTGATTTTTTGAATTTAATACTGTAATGTTTTCGGTTTTGTTTTCTTGTGGTATTGTTGTATTTTCTTGTGTTTTGTTTTCGGTTTTGTTTTCTTGTGGTATTGTTGTATTTTCTTGTGTTTTGT
>NZ_JAXJXF010000121.1:0-12072 GCF_036307625.1 Methanobrevibacter sp. | reverse complement strand
CCATGAAGTACTTGCAAAAGTAACTAAAAGAGCTCTTGCAGAGTTACTTGGTGAAAAAGTTGAAGAAGAAGAGGAAGAAGAAGAACTTGATGCAATCATCATGGAAGAAGTTGACGAATATGGACACACAGTTGGTGAAGGAGAATCCACTTTAGACAGCTTCAAGGAAGATGATGTTGAGGATGGTTTTGAAGATTAGGTGATTTAAATGAGTGAAACAACAGACAAGAAATCACATAAAGAAATAAGAAAAGAATACACTCTTAATAAACTTACCGGATTAGGTCAGGAAATTATTGAAAAGATTGAAGAGAAAAAAGTGCCTAGTATTAGAGTTCCTTCAAGAGGTACCGGGAACATCAAATATGATGAAGCAAAAAGATACTATGTATTAGGCGACAGATACGGTAAAAGATCTCTCGGTAATGTAAAACAAATCAGAAAATTAGGCCAGATGGTTTATGTAGGTAATTTTTGTAAAGATTTAGTTGCAAGAGATAAAACAGCAACAATCAGGGA
The DNA here is from genome assembly GCF_036307625.1 of Methanobrevibacter sp. Taxonomy (GTDB): domain Archaea; phylum Methanobacteriota; class Methanobacteria; order Methanobacteriales; family Methanobacteriaceae; genus Methanocatella. Next base: position 11,553 of record NZ_JAXJXF010000121.1, on the reverse strand, counting down.
AATGTATTACGTATCTGAAGGTTGGGGAATCAGTTTTAAAACACAACAAGAATCAAACATTGTTGGAGAAGACCTGGAAGTAACCCTTGGAACCCAACGTGAAGAATTAGGATTAATGCCTGAAGAAGACGGTGCATCCGTTTACGGAGACATTACTCTTTTTGATGATGTTGAATTCAATGCTTCAAAAATGGGTAAATCCGGTTATACTATCTCACCTACCATTGACCAAGTCGACATCCTTGACCATAATGTGGACAAAGTATTGGCAGTGGAAACCATGGGAATGTTCCACAGGTTAGTACAAGAAAATGCTCACAAAAGATTCAACTGTTTAATTGTTGGACTTAAAGGACAGGCTGCCCGTGCTACAAGAAGATTCATTAAGAGAATGAACGAAGAACTTAATTTACCAGTATACATCTGTAACGACGGAGACCCTTGGGGATTCCACATTGCACAGGTAATTATTTCAGGAAGTGCAAAATTAGCTCACGTTAATGATCAACTTGCAACTCCTAATGCTAAATTTATTGGAGTAACCGCATCAGACATCATCAATTATGATTTACCAACAGACAAACTCAAAGATGTCGACGTGATGAGACTTAAAGAGCTTTCTAAAGACCCAAGGTATAAAGGTGAATTCTGGCAGACAGAAATTAAAAAAATGCTTAAAATCGGTAAGAAAGCAGAACAGCAATCCTTCTCAAAATATGGGCTTGAGTACGTTGTAGACAACTACTTCCCAGCTAAATTTGAAGAAATGGAAAATCAAGCATAGTCTTGAACTTTTCCTCTTTTTTTATTTTTTTATTTTTTAAGATATTCTAAAAATTGAATAACTATCATCAAAATAAATTGAAATCTCATTTTTTAAAAACAATGAAAAGACTTATATATAAAAAATATTCATATACCCTAGTAGGTATAGGTTGTGTTATTTTGAAACAATGTATGGATACTGAAAATTTACATAGGAGACTCAAAAAAATCATAGGCCAGATAAATGCTATTGACCGAATGATTGATGAAGATATTCCTTGTGAACAAATATTAATGCAAGTAAATGCATCTAAATCAGCTTTACATAAAGTCGGACACATCATTGTTGAAGGACATCTAGAACATTGTGTAAAAGAAGCAATTGAAGATGGAAACTCCGATGATGCGTTAGGTGATATTTCTTCAATCCTAGAATATTACTCCAGACTTTAATTTTTTTTGAAATAACTTTATATACCTATGGGGGTATACCTATACTATTGGGGCTGTTTAATATGAATTTTACAAGAGATGAGAAAGTAGACATTCTACTTATAATTATCTCCGCAATAAGTGTAATTGGTAGTTTTATTCTATCTCTCGACTATATAGCTTGGATTGCAGTTATATTTTGTGGAGTACCGATATTCAAAGAATGTGTAAAAGGATTAATAACTGAATTCGATATAAAAGCAGATTTGCTTGTTACAATAGCCATCATTGCATCAATTATAATTGGTGAGGTTTTTGCAGCTGGTGAAATTGCAACCATAATGGCAATAGGTGGATTTTTAGAAGAATATACCGTATCTAAAACACAAGGAAGAATAGAAGAACTTGTAAAAATGAGTCCACAAGTTGCAACACGAATAAAAAATGGAATTGAAGAAAAAATATCTGTCGAAAAAGTACAAATCGGAGATATGCTAAAAATAGTGCCTGGAGAAAGCATTCCAACTGATGGAATAATTATAAACGGCGAAACATCAATTGAGCAATCTACATTAACTGGCGAATCCCTACCGGTTGATAAAAAAGAAAATGATAAAGTATACAGCGGTACAATCAACCTTTATGGATCTTTTACAATGAAAACAACAAAAGTCAGCCATGACAGTTCTCTTCAAAAATTAATAAGATTAGTTGAATCATCCAAGCCGGAAAATGCAAAAATTGTTCGCCAAGCGGACAAATGGGCAACAATAATTGTAGTAATAGCATTCACCACTGCAATACTAACTTATCTTTTTACCTTCGAAATAATAAGATCAGTTACAATATTGGTTGTATTCTGCCCTTGTGCATTGGTTCTTGCAACGCCAACTGCAATTATGGCGGCGATTGGAAATTTGACAGGACATGGAATTTTGGTAAAAGATGGAGAATCTTTAGAAGAGTTATCCCACGTAGACGAATTTGTATTTGACAAAACTGGAACATTAACTTACGGCAAACCTGAGGTTGTTAAGGTTATTTCAGACAATCCCAAAGAAATGATGTATCTTTTAGCATCATTAGAATCAAAATCAGAACATCCTTTAGCAAAAGCTATTGTGAAATACTACAGTGCCAACAATCTAGCTGAGGTTAATGATTTTAAAATGCATATTGGAAAAGGAGTAACTGGCAACATAAACAATAATCTCATAATTGCAGGAAATAAGGAACTATTGGAATTGAAAAAAATCAAAATTGATTTCAAAAACTGTTCTGAAAACGGCAAAACCGAAATATTTGTAGCTAAAAATAACGAATATCTTGGAAAAATACTTTTAGCAGACACAATACGTAAACGATCACCAGAAACCATCAGAAATTTAAAAAGATTACGAATCAAAACAACATTGCTTACAGGAGACAATGAAAAAACCGCTAATTTCATTGCAAAACACCTGAAAATAAGAAATGTTAGGTCAAATTGCCTGCCTGAAGACAAAATTAAATATATCAAAAATGAACAAATCCTTGGCCACAAAGTTGCAATGATTGGAGATGGAGTAAATGATGCGCCATCACTCAAAAAGGCAAATGTTGGAATTGCAATGGGAAATATCGGAAGTGACATCAGTGTCGAAGCCGCAAATATTGCATTGATTAATGACAATATTGAAGACATTCCCCATTTAGTTGGAATTGCTCGAAGAACAATTAGAACCATAAACATCAGCATCGCATTTGCACTGATTTTGAATATCATTGCAATGGGTCTTGCAATTTTGGGACTTTTAAACCCTATTGAAGGTGCGCTAATTCATAATATCGGCTCAGTTATCGTGATAATCTATTCATCAACCCTAACAAAATACAAAATTTCAAAAAAAGATTACATCAAATCCAAAAAGTTAGGTATGACTAAAAGTTTAAATAATCCAACAACCTAATATTAACTATCGATAATAAGGTGATTTAACATGGCTGAAAAAGAAATTAAAGTAGTGGGTATGCACTGCCCATCATGTGTAAACGCTGTAGAATTATGTTTAAAAGATGTTGACGGAATTGAAGATGCAAAAGCAGATTTAGATTCTGGAATTACCACAATAACAATGTCTGAAGATGTAAGTGATGCAGACATTAATGAAGCTGTTGAAGAAGCTGGTTTCAAAGTAGAATAATTCTACTTCTCTTTTCTTTTTTTATCTAAAAAATTTTGTAAAATTTTTAATATTTCCAAATTATTTTTTCCAACAAGCAAATTATGCTTAACATTATCGAAAACTATTAATTTAGAACCGCCAATATTTTCATGAATGTTTTCCTGCATACTCAGAAGACACATTTCATCATATTTTCCAGCCAAAATCAATGTTGGAACATTTATTTCAGCTAGCTGATTTTCCACATTGAATTGCAAACATGCACCAATAGCTTTCCTAATAGCTAACACATTGTTCTTTTTTGATGAAATCTCCTTAAGCATTTGAAGTTCTTCAAAATTACTTTGAATAACATCAGGACACAACACCATCGGCAAAATTACATCATAAAATTCACCAAAACCATTATCGAGCGCATTTTCAAACTTGGAAAAGATACCCTCAATATGAGAATTACATTTTGAAAAACTTGACATCACAACCATTGAAGAAACCTTATCAGGATATTTAATTGCAAAACCCATTGCAATAGCACCACCAATTGAAAAACCAATCAAGTTCACCTTTTCAATATTTAACTCAATCAAAATGTTATTCAAATCATTGATGTAAGTGTCCATGGTTATTTCATCTTCACCCAATTCTGAGCCGCCATGACCTCGCAAATTAAACCGAATTATCTTAAAATTCTTTTTTAGATTCTCCGTTAATAATTGCCAATATGTTAAATCATCTGAAAGGCCATGAATAAACACCACTGCCTCACCGATTCCATCGACAGTATAATCCACCTTCATACAAATATGTTTATCAAAACCCAATATTTAATTTTAAAAAAATACCGAAAAACCAACCAAAAAATAATATCAAATTTTAAATAAGTTAAAAAACAAATTAAGACCCATATAATAAATATTTTATTATAAATAAAAAAGGGATAAAAATGAAAACTGTTGCAATTAATGGTTACGGAACCATCGGTAAAAGAGTGGCTGATGCAGTAGCTGCTCAAGATGATATGAAAGTAATTGGTGTAAGTAAAACTAGACCAAATTACGAAGCAAGAACTGCAGTTGAAGAAAAAGGTTACCCATTATATATTGGAATTCCAGAAAGAGAACAATTATTTAAAGATGCTGGAATTGAAATAGCAGGTACTGTTGAAGATATGATTCAAGAAGCAGATGTTGTTGTTGATTGTACTCCTGGAAGTATTGGTCCGCAAAATCTTGAAATGTATAAAAAAGCAGGTGTGAAAGCAATTTATCAAGGTGGAGAAGACCATGAATTAACAGGTCTTTCATTTAATGCTTTTGGTAATTATGATGACTCCTATGGTGCCGACTACACAAGAGTTGTTTCCTGTAACACAACCGGATTAACCCGTACATTATCTACAATTGACCCTATTGCAGACATTAAAAAAGTTAGAGCAGTAATGGTTAGAAGAGGATCAGACCCATCTGAAATTAAAAAAGGACCAATTAATGCTATTGTTCCAAACCCTCCAAAAGTACCGTCCCACCACGGTCCGGATGTAAAAACCGTTATGAATGGAATTGATGTAACAACTATGGCATTACTCGTTCCAACTACCCTAATGCACCAACACAACATTATGGTTGAAATTAACAATGATGTTGAAACCGAAGAAATCGTTGAAGCATTAGAAAAACGTTCCAGAGTAATTGTTGTTTCCGCAGAAGAAGGTTTAGGTTCTACTGCTGAGTTAATGGAATATGCTAAAGAACTTGGAAGAAACAGAAATGATTTATATGAAATTCCAGTTTGGAGAGAATCCATTAATGTGGTTGGAAATGAATTATTCTATATGCAAGCAGTGCACCAAGAATCTGATGTAATACCTGAAAACATTGATGCAATTCGTGCACTTTTAGAAATGGAAAGCGATAACGAAAAATCAATCGCAAAAACTAACAAAGCTATGGGAATTTTATAAATTCCTATTTTTTACTATTTTTTTAAACTGATTTAAATGAAAAACAACGTATTTTTTGGACCTGCAGGAAGTCCAGTCAATTATAAAGGTGCAGCATATAAGGCTCCGAAATTTATTTCTGAAGAGGGTCTTGATTCATATGAATACCAATCTCCATATGGAGTTCGAATCGGCGAATCATCTGCAAATACTTTAAAAAATGAATCAAAAAAACATGATGTTCTTGTTTCAATGCATGGACCATACTACATTAACCTATGTGCAAAAGAAGAGGATAAACTTGAAAAAAGTTTAGGCCACCTAATTTCAATGGCTCGTGCAGGGGAATGGATGGGAGCTTACAGACTGGTATTTCACCCAGGAGCATATTTAAATAGAAAACCTGAAAAGGCTATGGAAATATCAAAAAATACCGTCAAAAGACTTTTTGAAGAGCTCGAATCCGAAGGCATTGAAGATTTTACCTTTGCTCCGGAAACCACCGGAAAAAGAACACAGCAAGGAAATATTCATGAAATTGTTGAATTATGTGCCACTTTCGATCATTTCGAACCAACAATCGACTTTGCACATATACATGCAAGAGGAAGAGGATTTTTAACCAAAAAAGACGATTATAATTGCATTTTTTCAGCAATTGAAAACCAGCTGGATATTGATCGCCTGCATTGTCATTTTACAACAATTGAATATGCCTCCCACGGAGAAGTGAAACATCATACATTAGATGAAAGCGATGAATATGGTCCAAATATTGAGGATTTGCTTGCTAACCTAATAGACAACGGATGGAAAGCAAACATCATCTGTGAAACACCCCTTAGAGATTTGGATGCTTTAAAAATGAAAGAAAAATATGAAAATATGAAATGAAACTCATAATTTTCATTATTTTTAATTTTAGTAATCTTTTACGGAATTAATCAAATCGTCCAGTTCCTTGGTTAAATTTTCCACATCTTTTTCTGTTTCGCTGGCCGAATGAATAATTAATTCATCAATAAACTCTTCCAATTTATCTATAATGCTATTCAATGTATCAATCTTACTGTCAAGCTCATTTTTAATCTTCAAAGAAGGTTTATCTGATAGCTTTATGATATCCCTTGCAATCTCAACGTTATTGTAAAAGACATTATTGCTGTCGTTAATTGTAGAAATAAAATTAGAATAGCTAATTTGTGAAGAATCAAATTGTTTTTTAATCAATTCGAGGGCTTTATTCATTTTAATATTATACTCATCGTTTAATGCATCAATTTTGATTTCATATTTCAAAAAGAAATCATTATCATCAAAGAACATGGAATCATATTCCTCCAATTTAACACCACAATTTGGGCAGAAATTATCCGAAGGGTCTAATTTATAACCGCAATTCATACAATAATTAAAACCTTCCATAAAAAACACAACCTCCACATTATTTTTTTCTTAATTTCAATATTACAAGTTCTGAATCTGTTCCCCATCTCATTGGAGTGTCCATTGAACCAACACCTGTTGTAACATGAATATATTTGCCTGACTCATTTTTAAAAAGTCCCATATTATATTTAAACATTATATTTGCAATATTGACAACAGGATAAAATTGCCCCCCATGAGTATGGCCAGACAATTGGATATCAAAACCCAAGGATGAAAACTCGTCCCAGCGATACGGAACATGATAATTAATAATATTTATCAAATCAGGATTTAAATTATTTTTTATTTCATCATTGGTCGGCACGGGAATATCATCAAAACTGTAAGTCAAACCGTAAATGTTTAGATTTTCAAATTGATACACATCATTATCCAAAACAATGATTCCAGCATTTTTACATGCTTCGACAACATTTTCGATTCCCATATAAAAATCATGATTGCCCGGAGTGAATATGATGGGCATCTTTACATCCTTCAATGCATCAAAATCATGAGGCTCAACAATAGATGAACCGTCTGCCAAATCACCGGAAATAATAGCCAATTGACATGAATTATCCAATTCTTTTAATTTATTTGCAATTTGAGCAATTATTTCTTTATGCCTTACCGCACCGAAATGAACATCAGAAAGATGCACTATATTAATATTCCTAGCCAAATTATTGAATTTCAGTGTTTCCTCGTTAACCACCAATTTATGTGCCTTGTAATAATTGTAAACACCCAATATCGGAACAATGCCCAATAAGCAATAAATGATTAATTGAGGAATCGTGATAAAACAGCTCACAATATATATTATCACAATATCAATGAAAAACATTACAGAAGCCCACATCCAAATGCCGTCAAGTGTCTGCAGAAACCTCCCAATAACTGTTGATTTTTTCTCTTCGAAAAACATCGGAATGCAACGCAATAAACCCAATAAAATACTAGCAACAATTAACTCCATATCACCAACATTAGCAATCAGTAAAAAGATATATTTTAATAAGAAAAACTGGAATAATGCATAAAAAGGTGCTGTGAATAAAACTCTTCGGGTTCTAAAGCTCATGATATTCCCCTCAATTTAAATATATAGCAACTACTATAAATAATAAAACATACAAAAAAAGAAATGTTAAAAATCAGCAGAAAATCTAGGAGGTGATTTATTGAAAACAGATAATAAAAAACCAGAACTAAAATCCACAACATCCAAATCGGTGAAAAAGGAAAATGAAAATAAAGAATTTGCTGAATGTGTTGTTTTAAGGGCTGTTGGTTATCCATTCGATTTTAATTTAATGGAAAACGATTTTGAAATAAAAAATAAAAAGTTATTTGAAGAATATGCCCGTGACCAATGGCAAGGATTAGAAGTAAACGAAAACTCATATCTCTTTGATCAAAAAATCATACCTGATTACGGTTTTGAGATTATTACTGCAAAACCTAATGGCTCAATAATTTCTGAAAAAACCAAAATCATACTTATCGATGAGGAAATCAACAACGTTACTGAAGAAATTAAAATAGACACTTCAGTGAAACTTTCAGACATTGTTGGTCAAGAAAATGCTAAAAATAAAGTTAAGGTTTTAACAAAATATCTGGAAAATCCTGAAAAATTTGGACCCTGGGCTCCAAAAAACATTTTATTCTACGGACTTCCAGGGACTGGTAAAACTATGCTTGTCAAGGCACTTGCCAATGAGCTTAATGTTCCGCTCCATTTAATTAAAGCTACATCATTAATTGGAGATCATGTTGGAGATAGTGCATCTAAAATTCATGAATTATTTAAAAAAGCAAATGAAAAATCACCATCAATAATATTCATAGATGAAATTGATGCAATTGCGCTTCACCGGTCATTTCAGGCATTGAGAGGAGACGTTTCTGAAATTGTTAACGCATTATTAACAGAAATGGATGGAATTAGTGAAAATGAATCTGTCATAACAATAGGAGCTACAAATAATCCTACTTCTCTTGATTATGCTGTGAGAAGCAGATTTGAAGAAGAGATTGAATTCAAATTGCCTGACGATAATGAAAGAAAAGAAATATTAGAAAAAAATCTCAAAACGATTCCTCTGGAATCTGACTTAGACATAACAAAAATTGTTAAAATAACCAAAGGAATGTCCGGAAGAGATATAAAGGAAAAAATACTTAAAACATCCCTTCACAATGCAATAGCCAATGATGAAGATGTCTTAAACATGAAACACATTGAATATTCAATCAAATCCTGTAAAATTAAAAATACAGATGTTAAAGGAATGTATGAATAATCAATCAGAATTAAAAATATACTCACATGCTGCAATAACATCCTTATTTTCTTCTTTTGCAGCTGCTTTAACTTTTTTAGAAATATCAAAAAATATTTTATTTACAATAGAATTTGTTAAATTATCTAAAATTTTCACACTACCATCTACATCGGCCAACTTAACAGATGCTTTTTGTGTTTCACGTTGCCTTATTTCTTCCATAGATGACCTTAAACAAGCAAGAGTATCTTCAACTTCCATTATTTTAAACGATTCTTTGAGTAAATTGAACTCTTCATCGATGATATTTTCGGCTTCAGCAAATTCCTTAATTCTGAGCTGAGTATTCAAATCTGCAATTTCCCTCAAATCATCAATATTAAACAATTTAACACCGATTTCAGACACATCTTCAGAAATATCACGAGGATTAGCAATATCCACCATCATCAGGCTTTCATAATCCCTATCAATATTTAAAAGACGTTGTTTATCGATAATTGTGTGAGGCGCACTGGTCGCACTAATTACCAAGTCAGCTTCAGCAAGATACTTTTCAAGATCATTAAACAGTATTGCTTCCCCACCAAGGTCTTTAGCAAGTTCAACAGCAACATAATAAGTCCTATTTGCAACAAAAATAGCATTCAAATCTTTTTCGGCCAGCGCTTTAGCAACCAACTTGCCCATTTTTCCAGCACCGATTACCAGAACGGATTTATCGTCAAGGCTCCCCATATGTTTTTCAGCCAAATCAATTGCAGCAGAACCAATTGATACTGAACCCTTATTGATATTGGTTTTATTTCTTACAACCTGACCAACATGGATTGCCTTGGTAAAGACTGTATCCAAAACTTTACCACAATGATGGTTTTTAATAGATTTATTTTTAGAATCCTTAACCTGACCCAATATCTGGTCCTCTCCAACAATCATGGATTCCAGACCCGAAGTCATTCTCAATAAATGAATTACAGAGGATTGCCCATATTCAATTATAATGCTTTCATTTTCATGAGACAACAGTTCATCATTCTCGGAAATATAATCATTATGAATATAATACTCCTTTCTGTTGCATGTGGAAATTTCAACGTATTCACTGACTGAATACTTTTCCTGCAACTTCCAGAACAAGTCATCCATTTCCTTTGAAATATTTTCCATAGATTGAATATCCGCAATTTTGTGGTCAACTCTTAAATTAAGTATCACTGTAATCCCCTTATTAAATTATCAATATATAACTTGGCTTCATCAATTTTATTGTCTTTAACATATTCATTAATCTGCTTATTTTCAAAAATCTCATAAAGATATTTTCTGCGTTGCTTTTGGTCACTAATTACTTCCTTTAAAATTGACCTAGCATAATCCTGAAGTTCAATTTCCAAAATATCCTCTTCGGTAATAACAGATTGAATTTTTTTTCTTAATTGACGAGCCATCAATGGACTTTTGCCATTAGTAAAAATAGATATTTCAATTTCTCCAATGTTAAAGCTTGTAGGAACAATAATATCTCCCTTTTGTGGAAAATCCGCCCTATTAATTAATTTATCTTGAGCAATATTAGAAACATGTTCGGACAACTCATTATCACCACTAGCAACGACAACCAAATCAGACCATGAAACAAGTTCATCAACCTCATCAGTGGAACATAAAACAGCCCCTTTATCTTCCAAATCTTTTGAAAGGTCATTTCCAGCTAATTTAACATTAGCACCATGGTCTAAAAATTTATTGGCGCGCCTAGTTGCAACTTCTCCAGTACCTAAAATAAACACATTTAAATTAGAAGTTTTAAAATAAAGAGAAGTCCAATCCATTTTAATCAGATTTTTCAAGAGATTTGGCATGCAATACTTTTACTGCTGCCCTTAAATCATTATTACAATCAGTTAAAACATTCATAGCTTCAAGTTTACTAATATGAAATGTTTCAGCTAATGCTTCAGCCCTTTCATCAGGATCTGGTTTTTTAACACCAACTAATTTTTCAGATAATTGTTTTTTCAAGTCTAAATATTCATCATGACTCATTCCCATATTTCTTAAAGTCATATCCCTTAATGGGCATGGTTTTGATGGTTTGCAACACCATACAAGTGATCCAAAACAGGTTCCAGCTCCTTCACCTAATCTAGTTTCTTTTGCAAATTGCGTTTTAATTTCAATATAATCTTGTGGGGTCAAATTAACTTCCTGTAAAGCGTTTAATACTGGGCATGGTTTTACGGGAGGACAACAAAAAGCAAGTCCCCTTACATCTCCCCCTCTACAAATGTGAGATGGTGCATCTTCCCAAGTCATAATAAACCTCCAATTTTCATTTCTCTTTTGATAATAAGTAAATAATATAAAATATTAATATAATTTATTTAAACTTAGAATATATAACCTTTTTTGTAGGAAAAATATTGACTCTTTCAAAAACTTTGTTGATTTTCAAAATCCTTTTTGCGATTGTCATTCCAAATGAGATCTCTGCGATAGATTCGTTTTAAAACGCCTCGTTTGG
>NZ_JAXJXF010000120.1:0-5873 GCF_036307625.1 Methanobrevibacter sp. | reverse complement strand
TATGTCCTCCACTTAAATTCTTTATTATGTAATTTATTACTTATAATATATAAATATCACTATATTATAGCTACTTTTTTTAAAATTTAGTGAGGATTGCATTAATGATTAAAAATCAAAAATAACTGATAGAATAGGAATAATACAATAGAGTTATATTAAAATGTTATTGAAACAGATATGCCCTATGTATATTTTAAAAACAAATATGAAGTGAAATTCTTTGTTTTTGATATAATTATAGAGTGTAATTTAAATCCTTGTTGATAATGTATACATTGTATACTGTGTTAACTTTATATACATCCAAGAACAAACATACAATTGGTGATATAAAATGGAAACAAAATCTATCAGAGTCAGTTTATTAAATCATGAAAGATTAGCAGACATCGGCCATAAAAATGATTCATTTAATGACATCATTTCCAAAGTTTTAGATGATTATGAAGAGTATCAGGAAATCAAAGATTTAATTGAAGCAGATAAAGAATTTGAAAAAGGAGAAGGAGTTCACTTTTCTTCATTAGATGAACTTGACGCTTACCTAGATGATTAATATGGAACTTGAATTTAAGCACTCTGCTTTAAAACAATTGAAAAATTATAAAAAGAAAAATCCAATAGCTTATAAGATAATCCGTAAAAAATTAGAAGAAATAATGAAAAATCCCCAAGACATACGCTATGAAAAAGTAAAAAAATATCCTAAATATAAACGAGCTAGAAAAGGAGATTATAGGATTTGTTTTAAAGTAGAAAATAATTGCATTTATATTGGACGAATAGAAGGTAGGCCTAAAGCATACCACTAACTATTTAAATTTCATCCAATATTTCTTTTTTACGTTTATTATTAAATAGAATTATTACCAGTACAGAAATAGGTAAAAACAATGATTGAAATTGAGAATTGTAAAATATGTAATAATAAAATTGACCCTGAGGAATACTTTACAAATAGTGACAAAAGTTATTATTTATGTTCTGAAGAATGCGCTGATAAAATTAAAGATGAAGACATATATCAAATCAAATATTGTATTGCTTATGATGAATGTAAACAATTAAATAACCTTCGCCAAAAGTGCAGATTTGAAGAAAAATATACTGGCAGTGGATTTAATCCATATGCACCAATGCCGAAACATCCTAATTTCTGCCATCCTTCTGAAGTTTCTGTAATAAAAAGCAATGTTAGATTACTCAATTTTGTTGAAGAAAGTGAAAAAAGAGCAACAGAATTAAACAACGAAACATTAAAATTAACAAAAGACAATGTTAAACTAGCAAAAGCTATGCTAATAGTAAGCATAGTTAACCTAATATTGATATGTGTACAAATATACCTACAAATTTTTAATTAATATAGATAATATGTTTACTGAAATATTAACTAACCCTACAATAATCGGATCGATAATTGGAGCAATTGTTGGTGCTATTGCTTCAGCAACATTTGCATTAATCATATCCTGGTATAAATTTAATAAAAGAAAAAATGGAGCTAATGCACTTATAAAATCTGAAATTAATCACATTCTTAATTCTCTTGAAGAATTTAGAGACAAATATTTAAAAGAAGAAATCAAAATTGAAAAAAACAAAAGATATCCTGAAGTATTTAACTTTTATAACATGATGCCTAATTTTCCAATATGGACTAATCAAAATTGGATTAATTTAATTAATTTTATTCCAAGCATATTCAAAGAAGAAGAAATAAATAAAATAAATAATTTTTATGCTAAATGTGATGAAGTTTCTGATGCTGCAAAAGCTCTTTCTGAAAAAACACCTTATAATACTATATACTTAGATGGGAAACCCATGCATGAAATTCCAATGCCTCTAAATGATATTAATAGCCATAGAAATATGTTTAGAAAAGATTTAAATGAATTAATAGAAATAGGTAATGAAGTTAAAGAAATTTTTGAATAATTATTCTAAATTTTTAATTATTATATCTCCTTTATCTGTCAACCTATACAACCTACCTTTTCTAACTTCAGGATTAATACATTCAACCAACTCATGTGCTTTTAACTCTGAAAGAATTTTTGAAATATGATTTGTCTTAATCCCTGAATCTTTAGCAATGACACTTGGTATTTTAACCTCCCCCTCCAAAGCTTTCATTACTTTTATTCGGTATTTAGACATTTGCACGTAGCTAATCTCTATTAAGATTTCATCTGAAAGTTCCATGATATCACTTATGAACTTCTTACAAAATAAATTGTATCCTCATCATAGCTACTTAAGGCATCATATGCTACTTGTGTCATGAATCTGAATTTTCCAAAGACTCCATAATCCACACCCATATATACTGGCCCTGTTGATTTTACCAAATACATTTGTATACTTCCGGAATGCTTTAACGGTATTACTGAATAAGGATCAAGTGATTCACTATCCCAGGAACTTCCATTATACTCTTTAATGGCCATGACAGAACTGGTTACAATAGCTACACGATAACCTTTACTGACACCTGTCGGCAATGTTGTTGTGGTTTGTATTTTATCAACAGGTAACTTCCATCCAGCTTCCTCATCACTGCCCGGACCAGTTGCACCGGTATCTCCTTTATCGCCTTTGTCACCTTTACTTCCTGTTGCTCCAGTTGCGCCTGTAGCTCCAGTATCTCCCTTAACACCCTGAGGTCCAGTATCACCAGTGTCACCTTTAACACCTTGTAAACCGGTGTCTCCTTTTATATTTCCTACGTTTTGCCATGCAGTTCCGTTCCAGACATAAAGAGATCCGTTTACAAGATAGCAGTCTCTAACATTACCGGTCGGATGATCATGTACTAATTCTTCATAAGTATCATATGAACCTTTAATAGTAATGCCAGTGCCAGTAGCTCCAGTGTCCCCCTTTGCCCCGGCCGGTCCAGTATCGCCAGTAGCTCCTGTATCTCCAGTATCTCCTTTAGGTCCTTGTTGTCCTTTCTCACCAGTTGCTCCAGTATCGCCTTTGTCTCCTTTACTACCTGTCGCACCAGTATCTCCCTTATCACCTTTATCACCTGTATCTCCTTTGGGTCCGGCAGGTCCTGTTTCTCCTTTTATGCTTCCTGCGTTTTCCCATTGACTGCCGTTACAGAAATAAAGATTACCGTCCACTAAATACGAATCTGTATCCGCACCAGTTGGATGTTCCTGAATCAATTCCTCCAATGAACTGTAGCTTCCCTTGATTGTTGTTCCAACTCCGGTATCTCCTTTAGGCCCGGTATCTCCAGTAACTTTTCCGATTGCTATCCATTCTGTTTCTGCCATAATTTTATTCCCCCTCATGTGTCCATGGCTCCACGTCCATGCTTTCCCATTGAATGCGTCCTCCAGCATCGTAAATGATTACTGCAGGATAGAAGGTATCAAATGTTATCTTATCTGAAATATCGGCCTCATATGTGAAATCATTTGTAGTTCCATGCCTTATTGTAGCTTTAACATATCCGTTATCATAATACAAATCAAAATAATACAGCTGTGAGTCTAAAGTCAATTGTCCTGATGAAACATTAACGTCTCTTATTACGTGGTCGGATGTGGAATATTTAAGTCCTTTCTTAGCGGGATAAGCACCAAGTTCCAGAATTTTTGTATCTCTGTAATGGCTTAATGATTTGGAATTGACTAAAGCTATTGCATCTCCCCATCCCTGATTGCTGTCCTTTTTCTGGCGCAAGGCAACGCTCATGTGAATTCCATTAGTTCCACCAATACCGTTTGAATATACATTTGGTATTGCCATTACGACGCTTGCAGCTGTTGTCTGTTTTGATAAGTCATAATTTCCAGTATAGCTTACTTCTACAATTTCAAATGAATGTGTAATGTCTGTTGGATATTTAACTATATCATATAATCCGGTATCTCCGGAATCTGCATAGTCGTAAAAGTCTACAAATGCTGGTACTTCATAGCTCCAGTCATCACTTTCTTTTCCTGCATAAACAATTCCTGAAAATGTTGAACCTATTTCACCAACTGTCAATGTTACTGAGGCTTCACCGTTACTATCTGTTATGAGATTATAGGTTTGGTCTTGTGAAACTACAGTTACTGGCATTCCTGAAATTGGATCGTCAGTTGACGGGTCGGTTACTGTTGCCCCCACTGTAATATCTGCTCCTGCATAAATTTCACTTGAGTAAGGAGTGTTGAAACTGACATCAGCGTATTTCAGGTTCCATCTTCTCACAAGCTGGAATATACTGTCCTGGTTGTTATAGTAAATTCCATTGGCTGCAAGTTTCTCTCTCATTAATGTTCTGGCCAATCCCAGTTTTGAGTTTTCATCTATTGCATTGCTAGCTATGCTCATTTTTAAATCACTCCTATGCCGTAGAATCTTAAACTTCTATAACAGCTGCTGGCTGATTTGTTGAATATGATTGCAGGATAAGCTGTGCCTGAAGGCAGATTATCCGGATTAAAAGACCATGCTCCGTGTCTGGTATAGCTGTTTGGATATTGAACTGTCGGGTCGTCAGCATATTCATCAGCTACAGTTGCATAAGCGTATCCGCTTTCGATATTGGTATCATAGAATTTTTTGCCTGCACTTTCTGGGGATCCGTCGTCCTGTGAAGACATATATGATATATTGACATATTCCTGTCTGTATCCTGCACTTCCTGTTCCGTCACCATACCAATATTTGGCACCTGCACAGATTCCTAAATTAGCCCATGAATCAATATTGAAAGCTAATCCGAAAGCCATGAAATCTGTTTTTGTTCCATTTCCACGGTCTGACAATATGGCAATGAACCTGTGGTCTTTAACTGTTGTTTTATCGAAGCTGCCTAAATCTGTGAATTTGATTCCAAAGTAATTTCCACTGTATCCTGCATGAGAAGAAGTTACGACATCAACAAATCCCTCTCCCCAGTTTTCAGTTTCCATTACTTCCACATCCCCTCCTGCACTTGTATCATAGAATATTGAAAATGTTGAATATGATGTGTCATCGGCATTTAGTGCTGTAGTGCAATATGCTCCAATA
The DNA here is from genome assembly GCF_036307625.1 of Methanobrevibacter sp. Taxonomy (GTDB): domain Archaea; phylum Methanobacteriota; class Methanobacteria; order Methanobacteriales; family Methanobacteriaceae; genus Methanocatella. The sequence continues at coordinate 845 of NZ_JAXJXF010000120.1, read as the reverse complement.
TCTTTACCGATTATGTTTCCAGCTCTTGCCTGAACTGTGAAATATCCTTTATCATTCGGCATAGGAACACTAACAGTAGCAGTACCATCATTACCTGTTGTTACTGTTCCTAAAGATGTTACTGCCACATCACCATATGAGCCTTCATCTATTCTATATACATTAACATTAACGTTTGCCATTTCATTTCCGTCAGTGTCTTTGGCAGTGATGACAGCAGGAAGATTTGCACCTGTTGAAAATTTATTATACATATTAACGCCGAGGCTTGCCAATTGTGGAACCGGCAGCTTTCGGATTAATGGAATAACTCCATCTCCCTGAGTGTAACCGATTTCCTCTTTTGTCAATATGCTTCTTAAATTGCTTTGGCAGGTTGTCAGTCTTGAATTCATTGTCTGTTCTTTTGTTAGAACTTCTGAAAGGTCTGGTGGTGTAAAAGTCATTTTAATCTAGCTCCCCAATAAATTTAAGTTAGCTGTTTGTGTGGATGTTATTGTTCCAATGGCTGTTTGTAAGTTTTCAATAGCTGTAGCTACCGGTGCATTCTTTATGGCATTTGTAGTGTCGGAAGTGTCTAAAGAACCTGCAAGATTAACAGGGCCAGTGTCACCAGTATCCCCTTTGTCACCTTTACTTCCTGTGTCACCGGTATCTCCTTTAACACCTTGAGGTCCAGTATCCCCAGTATCTCCTTTAACACCACTAGCTCCAGTATCACCTTTTGGTCCAGTTATTTCATCAAAAGTAATATACTCCTCAGTATCCCTCCCAGTAAAGCTTATATATCTATGCACGCTATCTTTATAAACTCTGATGCTTTCACCAGTGGCTCCGGTATCTCC
>NZ_JAXJXF010000119.1:0-5364 GCF_036307625.1 Methanobrevibacter sp. | reverse complement strand
GTATTTACAGAGTAGCACCATTATCCAGGATTAACGTCTGTGACCAAATGCCTAAAGAAGCACCTCTCGCTCAAGAAGCTCTTAAAGACTTCCGTGACGCTTTCGGATATGCTCAAGCACCATTATTATTCAACTATGCAAGACTCATTGAGTTATTAGCATCTGCTGAATGTGCTGCTAACGCATTAGAAGAAGATTTATCTGGTCAAAAATTCCCAGATGAATTAGAAAGAACTGAAGGTAAAGGTGTAGGTATTGTAGAAGCACCTCGTGGTACTTTAATCCACCATTACGAATCTGATGATAATGGATTATGTAATTACGCTAACATTGTTGTAGCTACAATCCAAAACAACCCAGCTATGGAAATGGGTATTCACCAAGTTGCTAAAGATTACATCAAACCTGGTGTAGAAGTAGATGACAGCATTTTCAACTTAATGGAAATGGTTATCAGAGCTTACGATCCATGTTTATCTTGTGCTACCCACTCAATGGATAGTCAAATGAGATTAGCTGAAGTAGATATTGTAGACAGTGAAGGAAACCTCATTAAAAAATTCTAAATTTAAGGGGGTTTTTATAAATGATAGTATTTAATGAAGATGGCTGTATAAAATGTGGTGCTTGTGAAGGTACTTGTCCTACATCAGCTATTGACGTAACACCTGACTCTATTATTCACTGTGATACTTGTGGCGAAGAACCAAAATGTGCAGATGTTTGTCCACAAGGCGCATTAAAAGTAGAAGAATATGAAATTGCTGAAGGTGTAACCCAAGCAAGATTAGTATTTAACTCTATCTTATGTGACTCCTGTGGTAAATGTGAAGAAGTTTGCCCACAAGAAACAATTAAAGTTACTGGCGAAAAATTAAAAGAAGTTGAAGGTTTCTGTGTAATGTGTCAAAAATGTGTTGACATTTGCCCAGTTGATGTAATTGGTATTCCTGGTGTAAAAGAACCTGTTGAATATGAGTTAGATCTCAAAGGAAAAGGTCCTGTTTACATCAAAGATTGTGTTGGATGTGGAACTTGTGTAGATCCTTGTCCTGTAAGCGCAATTACTCTTGATGAAGTTGGAAGCCCTATTACTGTAAACGATGACTGTATTAGATGTGGTTTATGTTCACAAACCTGTCCTTGGAATGCAATTTACATTGCTGAAAAAGTACCAGTCAAACGTTCCAAAGAAATCCAATCTTTCACTTTCGATTCCGCAAAATGTATCGGTTGTAACACATGTGTAGAAGCATGTCCTGGTGATTTCATTGCTGCTAACAGTGCTAGCTTAACAGTAGCAATTCCTAGTGTATGTGCTGCATGTGGTTTATGTGTAAAACTTTGTCCTGTTGATGCATTAGAAATTGATGTAGAATGGGGTGAAGGTGCACCTGTAGATGCTGAAGGTATCGGAAGAGATGTTGAAAAATGTGATTTCATTGGTGCATGTGCAAACAAATGTCCTACTCAAGCTATTCGTGTAGTTACCAAAACTGGTATGTCCTGCCCTGCTTTAGTAGAAACTGATGCAGAACCATCTTTCACAAGTTGTATTAGATGTGGAGCTTGTGCTTCCGTATGTTCAAACGATGCATTGAAAGTTGAACAATACGAAGTAACTATTGACGGAGAACCTGTTTCCAGAGATAGGATTTCATTCAACCCATCTAAATGTGACCAATGTGGTGACTGTATTGAAGCATGTCCATACGATATGCTCCACGAAACAGACAATCCTAAATTACCAATTGCAGGATTCTGTACTTTATGTGGTCAATGTATGGAAGCATGTCCTGAAGACGCATTATGTTATAAATAGGTGTGAAAACACACCTTTTTTATTTTCTTTTTTTTAGTGGTTTGTCACTAAATCCATTTTTAAAATTAGTTAAATTTTATTCATTACTGTTTTTCCATTTACAATTGTCATTATTGGCATTCCAATGTAATTTAAACCGTCAAATGGAGAGTATTCTGCTTTTGTTTCAAATTCTTCAATATTGAATGTGCCTTCTCTTTTCAAATCAATTACTGTAAAATCTGCATCTTTTCCAATAGCTATTTCACCTTTATTTTCAAGGCCGTATATTTTTGATGCATTTTCAGAAAAGATTTTTGGAATCAACTTTAAATCTATATTTCCTTTATTAACTTCTGTTAGCAGTAGTGGAACTACTGTTTCTAGGTTTGGTATGCCTGGTGAGGAGTTCCAGACTCCTTTTTGTTTGTCTTCCATGGTGTGTGGGGCATGATCTGTTCCAATAACTGAAGTTTCATCCAAATCGTCGAGGTTTATACTGTCTTGTTTTTCTCTAAGTGGAGGATTGGTTTTTATGAATGTGTCATATATATTGTATGCTGAGTTGTCTAGTAATAAATGGTGTGGTGTAAATTCCCAACTTACAGGGTATGTTTTACTTGCATTTTTTGCAAGACTTAATGATTTCCTTGAGCTTAGATGGCATATATGTAAAGATAAATTATTTGCTCTTGCAAGTTCAATAGCTTGCTTTACAGATTCATCTTCAGATATGGCAGGTCTTGCATAACTGTAGTCAATTGCTTTGTTTACCTCTTTTTCTTTTAATCTGGAAGTTTCTTTTTCAACAATTGATTTTTTCTCACAATGGGTAGCTACAAGTCCGTTATATTCTGTTTTTTCTTTCAAAATTCCTAAATTATGGAAATTTTCTTCCAGTTGTTCATCACTTTCCAAATCCATAAATATTTTGAATGCAATAGGATTAAGTTTTATCATTTTTTCCATTTCTTCAAGTGTATTTGTCCCAACCATGAGCTCGAAATTGACTACGGATTTAGATTCAGCTATTTTTATTTTTTCTTTGAGTGATTTGTAAGTATTGGTTTTTGGAAGTGTGTTTGGCATATCGAACACTGTGGTGAATCCTCCATTCGCAGCACTTAAACTTCCTGTTTTAAAGTTTTCTTTTTGAGTTAACCCTGGATCTCTAAAGTGTATATGCGGGTCAATAAAACCTGGAAGAACATAATTATTTTTGACATCTATTGTTTTGTCTGCTTCAAGTGGTGTTTTTGAAATCTCAGCAATTTTTCCTTCATCAATTTTGATGTAATAATCTCCAGTTTTATCAATTAATCTACAATTTTTGATTACTAAATCCATATTTTAACTCCTAAAGTTATTTATTATTTTCAATTATGTTTTTTATTAAACATAAATTTTTTTTAATTTAAAATTCATATCTTAATACATGTCACAAATTTCATCAATTCTTAAAAGAGACATGGGGTTATTTTATAAAGATTTGCAGTGCAAACCTGAATTTTCAAAGGATTCATGTGATATTGATTTAGTTGCTGATTTTACTGAATATAATCCGTTACACAACGGCCATTTTCATTGTATGAAAACAGCAAGGGATGCATTTCCTGATTCATTGTTTGTTGCTATTGTGCCTGGTTTATTTGAAAGAAGTGGCAGAGGCATTCCATATATACTTCCAAGGGAACTTCGAGCTGAAATAGCGATTTCTGTTGGGGCGGATATTGTAGTTGAAGGCCCTCCTATGGGAATTATGGGGTCTGGCCAATACTCATTGTGTCTTTGTAAGATGTTTAAGTCATTAAATACTTCACATATTCCTAGAGGTTATAAAAAAGTGGAAGGTATTGATGAAATTTTAAAAAGGATTAATATGGGTCACCATATTGCCCCAAGGCCATATAAAATAGTCGATAAAACAACCGGTGAAATTCTTTTAAAAGATAAACTTGAAGAGGATAACTATGTCATAACCTCTTTCGCCAATTCCTTATCAAAAATAGGCTTTGATTATACTGATAAATTTTTATTTGTTGAAAGGATAGGTGGTGTTAGCGGTACTTTGATAAGACAAAGTATTATTGAGGATAACTTTAGCAATGTCTTTGACATGATGCCTCAAAAAACAATTGATGTGCTGAAAGATGCAATTAAAAATGATTTGATTATATATGGTGTCCGTGATGAGGATACTATTTTAGACACTGCTAATAATTTCACGTTTGAGCAGCTATCTAATTTAAATCTCTTTAATGAGAAATTGGCAAAAAACATTGTCGATAATCGACCTTTCAATGATATTGATGAATTAAAAAAATCTATACTGTATGGATTTTCAAGTCATTATAAGGAACGTATTTTAAGTATTTTGGAAAATCCTATTGAAAAAAGCAGAATCTCAGAATATATTGATGGATATCCATCAAATATTCGAGTTTTGGGTTATCAAAATGAAGAGTGTTTAGAAAAGTTTAAGCAAAAAATAAATAATGAAAATGTTTCATTATTTTAGTGGTTGCTTAAAATATTGTTAATTACATTCTGTGGATTTGTAAGTCCAAATACTGCATCCATAAATGTTGGATAGCTTGAATGTAATAGGAATAGGTATATGAGGTAGTAGATTACAATTAAAATAACAACGACTAAAACGATTGTTAATATTATGTCTACAACATTCATAGGCTCTTTTTCATCCTGATAATTTAAGTTGTGGATGCTTTCTCCATCTTTCTTAATTTCTTTATCTTTTTGAACTGTTTTTCCAATTTCTGGTTCAATACTTTGTTCCTTCATGATTTCTGCTCTAATCCTTGCTTCCATCTCTTCAGGAGTTTCTGGACGGGATTCTGCAAGTTTTTGGTCTTGAGCAGGGGTTTCACTTGGTTTGTATGGTTTTCTGGTTAATGATCCAAATTGTTCTTCATCTTTTGCGAGCTGTTCTTCTAATGGGACCTCATTTTCATCAAAGTATAAGTCATCTAAATATTTTTCATATTTGTCTTCTAAATCAACTCTTGCACTGGTTGGTTCTGGTTCAAAAGAATGATCTGGATAGATAAATTCCTCTTCTTGAGGTGCTTTTACTGGTTCTTCAGCAACATATTGGGCTTCATTTTGAACAGCTTGCGGTTTTTCATTTTCGTATAAATATGATGATTCAAGACCTCCGGAATAATTTATGTTATCTTTTATATTATACGGGGAGTCTTCACTGATTTTCTGATATTCTTGTGTAATAGGTTCTTCAGAAGCATAAACTACTTCTTCTTGAGTATCATATATGTTTTCAACTGGTGGTTGTTCAGCAGGTGGTTGTTCGACCACTGGTTGTTCAACTGGTGGTTGTTCACCAGGCTCTGTGTTATTTTCTAATCCTATACCTACAATTTTTTGTAAACAGTCTTTACAATAAATTTTGCCAGCTATTTCCAAACCACATTCCTTACAAATTGGTTTTCCACAAATTGCACATACATCTGTGCTTTCTCTTTCTGGATGATAATGACATGCCATATTTAAACACTCTCTCAATTAATTTAATAATGCTTTAATAT
>NZ_JAXJXF010000118.1:0-4086 GCF_036307625.1 Methanobrevibacter sp. | reverse complement strand
ATTCATGTGTATGTAATATTTTATAATTTGAATGCTATTGTTAATTTCAATCTTTAAATAAAGATTTATCCTTTTAATTAAATAATAATTATTTTTGCAGCCGAAAATTAAAAAATTTTTAATTAATTAAACCTTGTAGAAACCATGTCAAAATTTAGGTTAACATCGAATCAATTATCTTATTTTCTTTAATCAAACCTTTTGAGGTCTTTGTTTTTAGTTTTGACATAGTTATATTAATTTTATTTTACACTTGAATATTTACTTCACAAAAATTTTTTTTCAAAAATGCTTGGATTTCAATTTATAGCGATTTCATTGCTTTAATTTTTTTACACTTGAAGTAGGACTTATAATTTTTTTGAAAAAGAAATAATAAGTTATAAATAATAGGACGGAGAATAATTATTAATATGTACACTAAAATAAACTATTCTCCATATTATTATTTGAATTCAAGACATTTAAATCTTTTGGATTTTGGACTTGAACTGAACGGTAAAAAGCAAGAAGAAAAACTATTTAAAATTGGTCAAAACCAAAATATGCTACTTAACTTCGTCGAATTAACATTTAACTATGCTAAATGGATATTTCCTAAGTATTCCTGTGACTATAGCAACCATATCTACAATCAACCACAATTATTCACCATTTTAGCAATGAAAACTTACTTAAAAACAACTTATCGTGAAATAATTTAAATTTTGGAAGTATCTGATAAAATAACCAAATTTTTAAAACTTACAAAACTGCCACACTACACAACAATCCAGAAATTCTTTGTAAGAATGTCTGACACAAAAATAAAAGATTTAAACAAATTAATACTATTAATGCATCCAATTAACTGTGAATTAGCAGCAATTGATGGAACCGGACGCACAAGTGACTATGCAGACCACTATTACGCAAAAATAAGGGGCAAATGCAGAAAAAGCTACATTAAAAACCACATTGCAATCGATGTCGACACCAGAATGATCTTAAATTACGCAGCAAAAAAGGGTCCAAAATCCGATACACAATTCGTAATTGCATCAATAAGACAATTAAAAACCTACAAACCACATTACATACTAGCAGACCGAGCATACGATACAGAACCAATAAGAAAATGCATAAACGAAGAAGTAGGAGCATTCGACCAGATATCCTTAAAAACACGAGCAAAAACAGGACATTACAGACTAAACAGTGCAACAATCTTCTGGCACGATGTATATGCACGAAGAATGAATGTAGAAAGTGTAATCTATGTAATAAAAAGAAGATTCAACGGAGGAAACTATAGTAGGAGCACAACACTCCAAAATAAAGAAACAAAACTCAAAGATGTATTATACAACATTTACAGAGGAATTCAAGTATTTTAGAGAGGGTTTCTACAAGGTTTATTTTATATCTGAATATATGTTAAAATTCTACCATTTGAACGAATTTCCAAAACTTTAATTACTGAGGAAAATAAAATTAGTATCTGTAGTGAGAGAAAAGTAGTAGATAATTTCGTTACTGTTGGCATAACAATAATTGCTTGTCATCAATTGTTTATAAATAATTTCAGCATCTTACCCTCAACTTTTCCAATAATACTCAAGTAGTTACCTTTGCATCATTAGTTGGTTCAGGTTATGTCAGTGATTATAGTAGATGTTCAGGATTTGTATTTCCACCATCCCAGTTTCACCCAGTATAGATGAAAATATTTAATTATCATGATTTCTAAAAAAAGTAGTGTAGAGAGAACATAAGTATGACAACTTTCGCATGCCCTTTCATAAAATAACCTCAATTAATTTAATTAATTAATAATTTAATTTTTAAGTTATATATAATTAATAGCTATTTCATAAAAATGAAAATGTTTTTGGAGGTATATAAATTACGTCATCATCCTTTTTTACAGAAGAGTAGTTATTTGCAACCACTATACCATATTGACAATTATATTTGTTTATGGCATGTTTAATCTGTAGTTTCTTTTTCTTTCCACGACCTACCTCGATTGGAATGATGTTTTCGCAATCTTTTTGAATCAGAAAATCAACATTTCTTTTTTTATCGGCATCATAATAGATAGTGAAATTTGTGAATTGATTAATGGATAAGTTAAACAAATTTGATGCAACTAGGTTTTCAAGAAGGAACCCTTCATAATCATCACTTCCAAGCAATGGGTTTCCCACTTTGGTTGAGAGGGCATGTCTGATGCTGGGTGTTGCAAAATAATATTTCCATGATTTTTTAACCCTTTTGGCTGAACCACCATACGGCTCACAATGGAAAATCAGATGGGTCTTTTCAAGCAAATCCAATATCTTATTTACATTTGCAGTTGATGTTTTCAAGTAATTTGCCAGATTCGCTTGTGTTAATTCTCCAGGCTGTTGGAGAGCAATATATCTTAAAATACGCTTTGCATTGGATTGGTTTTCAGATGAAAGCTCTTTTATTTGCGGCATGTCTTTTGTAATGACCCTTTGTGTAATTTCAACCAAATCCTCACATATTTCCCGATGAGACTTTTTGTCAAACAATATTGGAAAACCACCGAATTTAAAATATTCCTCCCAATCTGTAGAAGAGTAATCTAAGCAATTGGTCAATAAGTTATTTGCTTTAAATTCTGATGATAAAACATTATTAATATCTCCACCGAATATCAAATCTCTTAAATCAGCAGACAAACAACTTACGTCAATACCATATTTTAATTTTAAATGCTGTGTGTAGTTTAGAGGAGTTATGGATTTTTTACGCATTCTTCTTGCAAGATCATCACTGCGTTCCAAATGAAGAGCCGAAGAACCTGTAAATATCATGAAAATATTATATGATTTATCGTATATTACTTTTCCAGAGGAAGCCCATTTTTTATCGATTTGTGATTCATCAACGAATATGAAAACCTTTTCATCTAAATTTCTCAAGTTTGCATGAAATATGTTTTTCAGGTATACTTCAACCATCTGTCTCATATTGCATTCAACAAGATCATTTAAATCATCAAAGGAAATGTATAACACATTATTGGGAGGAATATTCTTTTCTTTTAAGAGATATTCATATGCCTGTAGAATCAATGTGGTTTTGCCAACACCCCTAAGACCTGGCAAAACTATAATCTTATTTGAAGTATCTTCTTTTAAAAAAGTATCCAAGTATCCTTTTATCTCATCCAATTCTTCTCGGGAGTTGAATTTCATATTATTGTTAGATAACTCTTTATTTAAGATATTGGGAACATCAATCAATTCATCTTTAATGAAATTTGCGATTAATTCTTCCTTTTCAATCATAGCAACATCCTCATTATATATATTCAAATATTTGAATTAACATATATAAATAATTATTCAAATATTTAAATAGTTATTTATAAAGAATTATTCAAATATTTGAATAAATGTATTTTAACTTAATTCTTAATTAAATACTAATTCTTCAGATATATATTGAATTAATCAATTTATATAGTTTTTGTTTGAAATAAAAGCAATATTATTAAACTAGAAGAATATTCGAATATCAAACAACTTTTAAAGTAATTTCATATCGACATTGGCGTGACAATAATTGCTTTTCATCGATTGTTTGTAATAATTTTAGTATCTTACACTGCAACTTTTCCAATAACAGAACAATAGTTGCATTAATATCTTTGGCTCAGGTTATGGTACATGATTTGGCGTTCCAGCCGATACATTTTCTCCAGCATAGATGAAAATATTCAATTATCATGAATTCTAAAAAAAGTAGTGTAGAGAGAACAAAAGTTATACAACTATCACATGAGTTTTCATAAAACTCTCTCCAAATAATTTTAATTAATTAATGATTTAATTTTTAAGTTATATATAATTAATAGCATTTTACATTGCCATTAACAGAATGATTTTTCTATTTCGATTCTAATATTGGAATGGATATTAACAGAAACTTTCCTTTCAAACAAGAACTATTGTGGATAAACACCAGTCCGCTCTTTTTCATGAGTTAACCATGTTTTTAACATCAAATCTTCAAAATTATAATTTCCACCATAATATTTTATGATTCCTTTATCCTGTAGAGTTTTAATAT